>JAKFDF010000164.1:0-16771 GCA_036676275.1 Lysobacter sp. | reverse complement strand
CGACGAGATCAACACCAAGGTGCTGATGGCGGTCGACCAGGCCACCCATCCGTGGGGCATCAAGGTCAACCGCATCGAGCTCAAGGACATCGCGCCGCCGCGCGACCTGATCGAGTCGATGGCGCGGCAGATGAAGGCCGAGCGCGAGAAGCGCGCCAACATCCTCGAGGCCGAGGGCTTCCGCCAGGCCGCGATCCTCAAGGCCGAGGGCGAGAAGCAGGCGACGATCCTGGAGGCCGAGGGCGACAGGGAGGCCGCGTTCCGCCAGGCCGAGGCGCGCGAGCGCCTCGCCGAGGCTGAGGCCGCGGCGACCAAGTCGGTGTCCGACGCGATCGCCGGCGGCAGCGTGCAGGCGATCAACTACTTCGTCGCGCAGAAATACATCGAGGCGTTCAAGGCGCTGGCCGAGGCGCCGAACCAGAAGTTCGTGATGATGCCGATGGAATCGGCCGGCGTGATCGGTTCGCTCGGCGGCATCGCCGAACTGGCGAAGGAAGCGATGGAACGCCAGCCGAGCCGGGCTGTCGTCGCGCCGACCTCGCGCAGCGGAGGCTGAGCCATGCGCTGGGACGTGTTCGCGTGGGCCGCGGTCGCGCTGCTGCTGTTCGCCGCCGAGGCGATGGCGCCGGGTGCGTTCATGCTGTGGCTCGGGCTGGCGGCGACGGTGGTGTTCGTCGCGGTGTGGATCGTGCCGGGAATCCCGTTGCTGGCCCAGGTCGCGGCCTTCGTGGTGCTCAGCTTCGTCTCGATCCAGGTCTACCGGCGCTGGTTCCGCGGCCGCGAGCCGCAGAGCGACCGGCCGGCGCTGAACCGCCGCGCCGCGGCGCTGGTCGGGCAGGTAGTGCCGCTGCAGGCGGCGATCGTCAACGGTCGCGGGCGGGTGCAGATCGCAGACGCGTACTGGGACGTCAGCGGCCCCGACCTGCCGGCCGGCACGGCGGTGCGCATCACCGGGGCCGAGGACATGCTGCTGCAGGTGGAGCCGGCGTGAACCGCCGGGCCGCGTGCCTGGTTGCACTGCTGTCGGCGACGCCGGCGCTGGCCGCCGACGATGGCGCATCGGGCTGGATCGGCAGGATCGTGCCGCCGTACCCGGATGGCGTGGTCGAGACCACCGGAACCTGCATCGGCGATGCGACCGTGGACGTCGCGGCGATCTGCGACCACGCGGTCGCGGTGCTCGACGACCGACAAAGCGGGCTGCGCACGATCCTGGCGCTGGCGCAGGTGCCGCATTTCGGCAAGCAGCCGCTGTGGCGGATCGCCGATGCGCTGGAACCCGACGAGCTCGCCGATCGCGGAGTCGAAGTGGCGACCGGCAGCTGCCAGCAACGCCAGGCCGACGCTCCGGCGGTGGTCGCGCTGGTGCGGCCGCGGGATGCGGAATGGCTGGCGCCGGTGTTGCGCGCGTGGCGCTTCGACGCCGCGTCGGGCCGCTTCGAGGCGATCGCCGCGGTCGAGGTGCGCTGCCGCAACGAAGGCTTCGGCTACGACGGTTGAATCGGCGGCAAGACCGCCGCCGCATTTCCGGGCGTGCGTCGCAGCTGGATTCCGCGGTGCGCGGCGGCGTGGCACGCAGGGTTGCGAGCAAGTTTTGCCGGGGCGCGGGATAATCGCCGTTCCCCCGCCCGAGCCCGGAAGATGACCCAGAAGACCATCCTCAACGACGCCCACCGCGCCCTCGGCGCCAAGATGGTCGACTTCGGCGGCTGGGACATGCCGCTGCATTACGGCTCGCAGGTCGAGGAGCACCACCTGGTGCGGCGCGACGCCGGCATGTTCGACGTCTCGCACATGACCGTGGTCGACCTGCAGGGCGCGCGCGTGCGCGAGTTCCTGCGCCACCTGGTCGCCAACTCGGTGGACAAGCTGCAGAAGCCGGGCAAGGCGTTGTACACCTGCATGCTGAATGCGCAGGGCGGCGTGATCGACGACCTGATCGTCTATTACCTGGCCGAGGATTTCTTCCGCCTGGTGGTGAACGCGGCGACCCGCGACAAGGACCTGGCGTGGATCGGCGCCCAGGCGCAGCCGTTCGGCGTGGCCGTCACCGAGCGCCGCGACTTCGGCATGATCGCGGTGCAGGGCCCGACCGCGCGCGAGCGCGTGCTCGGCCTGCTCGACGACGACGGCGCCAGGGCGGCCGGCAAGCTCGGCAAGTTCGCCGCCGCGGATGTGAAAGCCGCCGATGGCAGCGCGTTGTTCGTCGCCCGCACCGGCTACACCGGCGAGGACGGTTTCGAGATCGTGGTGCCGGAAGGTCGCGCCGTCGCCTTGTGGGATGCGCTGCTCGCCGCCGGGGTCAAGCCCGCGGGCCTGGGCGCGCGCGACACGCTGCGCCTGGAGGCCGGCATGAACCTCTACGGCCAGGACATGGACGAGGCGGTGACCCCGTACGAGGCGGGCCTGGCATGGACGGTGGCGCTGGACGACGGCGCCGATGGCAAGCCGCGCGACTTCATCGGCCGCGACGCGCTCGAGGCGCAACGGGCCAGCGGCGTGCCGCGCCAGTTGATCGGCCTGGTGATGGACGACAAGGGCGTGCTGCGCCACGGCCAGCGGGTGCTGACCGCCCACGGTGACGGCGAGATCCTGTCTGGCACGTTCTCCCCGACGCTGGGCAAGGCGATCGCTTTCGCGCGGGTGCCGGCCGGCGACATTCCCCTGGGGGCGGGCGGCGGGGTGCGCGTGGACATCCGCGGCAAGGAGGTGCCGGTACGCACGGTCAGGTTCCCGTTCGTGCGCGACGGCAAGCCGCAGGACGGCATTTGATTTTCGCGCGCCATGGCTGGCTAAACTACGCACCCATCCCCACGGTCCGTCCGACCCGTACCCGGAGCACACGATGAGCGAGATCCCCGGCGACCTGAAGTTCCTGAAGTCCCACGAGTGGGCCCGCGTCGAAGGCGACGGCAAGGTCACCATCGGCATCTCCGACCATGCCCAGGGCCTGCTCGGCGACCTCGTCTATGTCGAGTTGCCCAGCGTCGGCGACCGCGTCGAAGCCGGCAATGCCAGCGCCGTGGTCGAGTCGGTGAAGGCGGCGTCGGACGTGTACAGCCCGGTCACGGGCACCGTGGTCGAGGTCAACAGCGCGCTGTCGGACAAGCCCGAGACGATCAACGAGGACGCCTATGGCGATGGTTGGCTGTTCGTGGTCGAGGCCGAGGAGCCGGACCAGCTCAACGAATTGCTCGATCCGGACGCCTACGCCGAACTGCTCGAGGAAGAAGACCACTGACGCGGCAGCGCGCAGCGTCGTTCCAGTTCCGGCCGCCAAGTGCGGCCGGATTCGTTTCCGCAGCCGGCGTGCCGGTCGCGGTGTCCGGCAAATCCGGCCACGCCAGCGGCGACTCGCGGTTGCGTTCGCGGCGGGCGAAGCCGGTGCGACGATGGTGTTCGCGTCGCTGTCGAACCGGCTTGTCGGGTCGCCGCGGCGGCGTCGATCGGCTGTCGTCGGTGCCGTGCGCTCCCGGAAATTCTTGCGCAGTTTGGCGCAATCGGGCTGTTGCGACGCGCAATCCGCGCTAGCGTCGCGGCGACCCGCTGCGCGGTGATTCAGCGTCCGCGGATGCCGGCAGCGACGCTGCGCGCCGCGCCCGCGCCGCGTTCCGCATTGCAGTGCCGCCGCGCAGCGCCGCGCGAACAAACTGCATAAAACACGGCATTTTTTTACGCAGCGCTGGATATGCGGTGCCTGCAACGGGCGATCGTCGGCGCGGGTATCGGCGCTGGCACGCGCATGTCGCCCGCCCGGCAAGGCCGGCGACGCCGGTGGCCGGGCGGAATTTTTTTGCGACAGGTTGTTGACAGTTGAAAAAACCGTGATTAGGTTTCGCCCCAGCAGACGTTACCTGCGGACGAGAGTGAGTCGAACAACCGCGACATCGAGCAGCACAACGCAGCCCTCCGCCCTGACGGTCTCCAAGGTGGACGCGGGCACCGTCTCCTCCGCGAAAACGCAAACGCATCCCGAACACCCCCACCTGCATCGCCTCGCGACGCGGGTTTTTTATTGCCGGCAGTCCCGCGCCGGCACCAGGTTGATGCGGATCCGTCCGCAGGAGCCAGCGCTTCCCGGCGCGGGCTCTCCACCAAGATCCGGTCCGGTGCGCCTTGCGCGCCGGCGGTTGGTCGCGGGTCCGACTCCCGCGATGTCGTTTTGTACTGGGCAGCAGTACCCGTAAGTCAACTGACGAGGAGCCATCACATGGCCATGAAGAAAGCTGCGAAGAAGTCCGCCAAGAAGGCGACGAAGAAGGCTGCCAAGAAACCGGCGGCCAAGAAGACCGTGCGCAAGGCCGCCAAGAAGACCGCGCGCAAGGCCACCAAGAAGACCGCGAAGAAGGCCGTCCGCAAGACCGCCGCCAAGCGTCGTCCGGCCAAGAAGGCCGCGAAGAAGGCAACGCGCAAGACTGCGAAGAAGGCGACCCGCAAGACCGCCGCCAAGCGTCGTCCGGCCAAGAAGGCCGCCAAGAAGACCGCGAAGAAGACGGCCCGCAAGGCAGCCAAGCGTCCGGCGAAGAAGGCCGCGGCCAAGCGCCGTCCGGCGAAGAAGGCCGCCAAGAAGACCGCCAAGAAGGCGGCGAAGCGTCCTGCCAAGAAGACCGCGAAGAAGGCCGCGAAGAAGGCCAAGCGTCCTGCGAAGCGAAAGGCTGCCCCGGTGGCAATGCCCTCCGCTCCCGCACCGATGATGTAAGCAGTCCCCGATCAGCCGTCATCGAGACTCCCTCTCCGCACGCCCAGGCGGAGGGGGAGTTTTTTTATTTGGCGCGCAAGGCGACCGCCCGCCTGTCGTGCACGCGCCCTCGCTTTTCCTTCTCCCGCGGGCGGGAGAAGGTGCCCCCGAAGGGGCGGATGAGGGCAGCGCGTCACTGGGCCCGCAGCACCCGCAGGATTTCCTCGAGTACCGCTTGCCCTGCCTGCATCACTTCGTGGTTCCAGAACCTGGTCACCCGGTACCCGCACGATTCCAGGTAGTCGGTTCTCGCCTGGTCGTAACCTGCACGATCCGAATGCTGCCCGCCGTCCGCCTCGATCGCCAGCCGCTTCTCGATGCAGGCGAAGTCGGCGGAACAGGGGCCGATGGCTTGCTGGCGACGGAACTTGAACCCCTTCAGCCGGCGATCACGCAGCAGGCGCCAGGGACGGTGCTCGACGTCTGTCTGGTTGCGGCGCAGGCTGCGAGCGCGATCGGGAATTTGTCCGGTGCGCATGATGCATGCGGCCGTTGCCGTGATCGGACTATGGTGCGCCTGGGATGCCTGTTTCCGGATCGGAAAGGTCCGCATGCCGGGGTAGGTAAAGCGCCCTCATCCGCCGCTGCGCGGCACCTTCTCCCGCGATGCGGGAGAAGGGAGGCCCATGCGTTACTCCGGCTTGGCGCGCGAGACCGAAGCTTCGCTGCCGGGCTGCGCCGGCGCCGGCTGCGTCGGACGTTGCTGCGCGTACAGCAGCTCGACGTCGTCCTCGTCCAGGTCGAGCCAGTCGCCGGGCGTCAGCCCGATGGCGCTGTCGAGGATGGTCGGCATCAGTCCGCTCGGCACGCCGCTGGTGCTGTTCCAGAGGATCACCACGCCGAGGTCGCGTTCGGGCACCAGCGCGATCGAGGCGCGATAACCCTGCACCGCGCCGCCGTGGAAGACCACGCGGTGGCCGGCGTAGTCGTACACGCGCCAGCCGATGCCGTAACCGGCCGCGCTGAGGCGTTCGCGCCGCCACGAGGAGCCGCGCAGTTCCGTGGGCGTGTCGATCACCGGCGCGTGCAGGGTGGCCAGCAATGATTCGGGCAGCACGTCGGGCCGATGCCCGGTTTGCGCGACCAGCCATCGCGCCATGTCGCTGATGCTGGCGTTGACGCCTGCCGCGGGGGCGACGCGGTAATAGGTCGGCTTGGGCGTCAGCGAGGCCCAGCCATCGCGTCCGCGCACGTGCGGGCGCGCCCAGCTCGGGCTGCTCTCGATGCCTTCCAGGCCGTAGCTGGCATCGTCCATGCCCAGCGGCTTGAAGATGCGGCGGGCGACGGTCTCGCTGAAGAAGCGGCCGGTGGTGGCGAACACGACATCGCCGATCAGGCTGAAGGCGACGTTCTGGTAGGCGTAGCACTGGCCCGGCAAGCACTTCATCGGGGCGTAGGCCAGGCGTTGCACCAGGCTGCGATAGTCGGCGCCGTCCTCGATGTCGCGGTCGTACGCGTTATGGGTCAGGCCGACGCGCTGGCTGAGCACTTCGGCGACCGTGAGCTGCTGGGCGGCGCCGGGTTGCGAGAGCCGCAGTTCCGGCATGAAGTCGGTGACGCGGCTGTCCCAGCGCAATGCGCCCTCGGACACCAGCAGGCCGGTGACGGTGCCGGCGAACGCCTTGGACAGCGACGCCAGCCGGAACACGGTGTGCGCATTGACCGGTTCGGGCCGGTCGACATCGGTGATGCCATAGCCGCGCGCGCTGAGGATGCGGCCGTCCTTCACCACCGCCATCGCCAGGCCGGGCACGCGGCGGTCGGCGACCATCGCCTGCGCCATCGCCTCGAAGCGACGCACGTCGAAGCTCTCGGCCACCGGCATCGCCCGTGGCGGGGGCGGTGCATAGGCGATCTGGTGCGGGGCGACCGGCGCGGCCGGGAGCGAAGGCGTGACCACGGTGGCCAGCCGGGTCGAGGGTTGCGACGGCTGCCAGCGCAGCGGCGTCTGTGCGGTGGAGCCCAACGCCAGCGGCAGCAGCAGCGCCAGTGCGCCGAGCCTGTGGGTCCGCCAACGGCGGGCGGCGTTGCCGCGCGGGATCTGGAAGGCTGGCCGGATCGCGTCGTCTTTCATCGGGCATTCCCCCTGCGTATGCTGCGCCTGCGGGTCGATCATAACGCCTGCTCCGGACTTTGCATGAACAAGGGGAACTTCGATGGGCACGCTGCTGATTCTGCTGGTAATTGTGGTCGTCGTCGCATTCTTCGCGGTCGGCATCTACAACGGCCTGGTCACCGCCCGCAACGCCTTCAGGAATGCCTTCGCCCAGATCGACGTGCAGCTGCAGCGGCGCTTCGACCTGATCCCCAACCTGGTCGAGACCGCCAAGGGCTACCTCAGCCATGAGCGCGAGACCTTCGAGGCGGTGACGGCCGCGCGCGCGGCGGCGATGTCCGGGCTGGCGGCGGCCAAGGCCAATCCCGGCGACCCCGCGGCGATGGCCGAACTGGGCAAGGCCGAGGGCCTGCTCGACGGCGCGCTCGGGCGGTTGATGGTTTCGGTCGAAGCCTACCCGGAACTCAAGGCCAGCCAGAACATGATGCAGCTGGCCGAGGAGCTGACCTCCACCGAGAACAAGGTCGCGTTCGCGCGCCAGGCCTTCAACGATTCGGTGATGGCCTACAACAACAAGCGCGAGGTGTTCCCCTCGAGCGTGGTCGCCGGCATGTTCAATTTCGCGCCCGCGGCCCTGCTGGAGATCCCCGCGGCGCAACAGGAAGCCGTGCGCGCGGCGCCCAAGGTGCAGTTCTGACGTCCGCCGTCCCTTCTCCCCGTTCGCGGGGAGAGGGTGCCGAAGGCGGATGAGGGGCAGCCGCACGCCATGAACTTCTTCGAACACCAGGCCGCCGCACGCCGCACGTCCACGCGCCTGGTGGTGCTGTTCGCGCTGGCGGTGCTCGGGATCGTGCTTGCGGTCGACTTCGCCGTGTACGTGGTCTTCGGCGGCGGCTCCGGGCAGGGCGGCGCGCTGCTGGCGTTCACCACGCTCGCCACGCTGGCGATCATCGGCCTGGGCTCGCTGTACCGGATCGCCTCGCTGCGCGGCGGCGGCGAGCCGGTGGCGTTGCAGCTGGGCGGCGTGCCGGTGCCCGAGGACACCACCGATTTCAACCTGCGCCGGCTGCGCAACGTGGTCGAGGAGATCGCGATCGCCTCCGGGGTGCCGGTGCCGAAGATCTACGTGCTCGAACACGAGGCCGCGATCAACGCCTTCGCCGCCGGCTACACGCCGTCCGACGCGGTGGTCGCGGTCACCCGCGGCGCGCTCGACCGGCTCAACCGCGACGAGCTGCAGGGCGTGATCGCGCACGAGTTCAGCCACATCCTCAATGGCGACATGCGCCTGAACATCCGCCTGATCGGCGTGCTGTTCGGGATCCTGATGCTCGGCATCATCGGCCGCAAGGTGCTGCAGTTCGGCCCGCGCGGGCGCAACAACAAGGGCGCCGGCGCGATCATGATGGCGGCGCTGGTCGCGCTCGTGGTCGGCTACATCGGGCTGTTCTTCGGGCGCATGATCAAGGCCGGCGTCAGCCGCACGCGCGAGTCGCTGGCCGATGCCAGCGCGGTGCAGTTCACGCGGCAGACGCAGGGCCTGGCCGGCGCGCTGAAGAAGATCGGCGGCCTGGGCGAGGGCTCGAAGCTCAACGACCGCGGCGATGCCGAGGAAGTCAGCCACATGCTGTTCGGCGACGGCATCGGCTTCTCCGGCCTGTTCGCCACCCACCCGCCGCTGCTCAAGCGAATCCAGGCGCTGGAGCCGCAGTTCCGCGCCGACCAGCTCGACGAACTGCAGCGGCGCTGGCTGGCGTCGCCTCCCGACGGCCTGGAAGAGGACGTGCGCCTGGGCCTGGTCGAAGGCAGCGGCGCCGCGCTGCCGGCCGCGGCCAGCCGGTTCGCGGTGACGCCGCCGATGGTGGTGGCGCAGGTGGCGACGCCGGCCGCCGACGACTATCGCCGCGCAGATGCGATCGTGGCGCGGATTCCCGACGAACTGCGCGCGCTCGCCGCGCGCCGCGACGCGGTGATGCCGTTGCTGCTCGGCCTGCTGCTGGCCGACGAGGCCGCGCTGGCACGCATCCAGCACGTGGAAATTTCGGCGCGGCTGGGCGCGGCCGTGGCCGACGCGGCGGCATCGGTGCATGCGCGGCAGCTGGCCGCGCTGCATCCGATGCTGCGGCTGCCTTTGGCGGCGCTGGCGTTCCCGGTGCTGCGGCTGCGGCCGCGGCCGGAACTCGACACGTTCCTCGACACCGTGCACGCGGTGGTCAATGCCGACGGCGAAGTGTCGCTGTTCGAGTATTGCCTCGGCCGCCTGCTGCAGGTGCAGGTGCGCGAGTCCCTGGATCCCGGGCGCAACATGCAATTCGGCCGCCGCAAGCTTGCCGCCGTGCGCAGCGAGATCTCCACGCTGCTGTGCGTGGTCGCGCAGGCCGGCAACGGCGACCCCGCCGAGGCGCAGCGTGCGTATCTCGCAGGCATCCAGCGCGTGCTTCCGAACGACCACCTGCCCTACCTGGCGCGCAGCGCCGGGGTGCGGGCGCTGGACGCGGTGTGGGAGCCGCTGGATGCGCTCGACCCGCTGGCCAGGCAGGCGCTGGTCGAGGGCATCACCGCGACCGTGGGCCACGACGGCCGCGTCAACGTCGAAGAGTCCGAGCTGCTGCGCACGATCTGCGGCGTGCTGCATTGCCCGCTGCCGCCGATGCTCGAACGGTCCTGACCCCCGTTCGTACCATGACTTGGGGCACGCGCGGCGCGCCGGCGGGGTGCGATGCTGTGCCGGGCTTCCCGGAGGAACCGCGATGGACCTGCCGTACGACAAGCTCATCAAGCTGATCTGGCTGGCGTTCGCGTTGTGCTGGCTGTGGTATGCGCGCCGGGCCAAGGCGGTGCAGCGGCGCGAATCGCCCGGGTTGCGCTTTGCCAAGTACTGGTTGCCGCTGATCGCCGCCGGCGCGCTGCTCGGTCCGGGCGACTGGTACGGAAGCGGCGATGCCGGGCTGAAATGGCAGTGGCTCCCGGAATCCGACGCGGTCCGCTTGCTGGGCTGCGTGCTGGCCTTGGCCGGCGTCGCATTCGCGGTCCGCGCGCGCCAGGTGCTGGGCGAGAACTGGAGCGTCGCGGTGCAGCTCAAGCAGGACCACGAACTGGTCGAGCGCGGCCCGTACCGCTGGGTGCGGCATCCGATCTACAGCGGCCTGCTGCTGGCGTTCCTCGGCACCGCGGTGCTGGTCGGCGAACTGCGCGGGCTGCTGGCGCTGGCGATCGTCGCGCTGTCGTTCTGGTTCAAGCTGCGGCTGGAGGAGCGCTGGCTGGGCGAGCAGTTCGGCGCCGCGTACGCCGATTACCGGACCCGGGTGAAGGCCCTGGTCCCCGGGATTCTTTGAGGTTCTTCCCTTCTCCGGAAATCGGCTTCGGACGCGCAGTCGCAGTCTGATGGGCTTGGGGTGGCTGCGCCCCTGACGGAACCGTGTCTTTACGATTCGGGCGTGTACCTACTCTGGTTCCGGCGGAATGGGGCTTCGGCTGGAGTCGCCGCCCGCCGGGCTGGGGGTGGCTCCGCCCTCCTGACGACATCCTGTCTTTAAGTCGGGTCACAGGCCATCCATGGCCTGTTCTCCGCCACCCCCAGCCCGGCGGGCGACGACTTTCGCGAGATTGGAGATCGCCGCTTCGGGTGGACTTTTTTTGACGAGCGCCGACTCAACCCTCCAGAAGCCGGTGGTCCGGTCTTCGCGGGACCGTCGGCGGCATGGATGCCGCCGCCGAGCCTACAAGGATGTATTTACGGCGTGTCCCGCGAAGACCGGGCCACCGGCTTCCCTACGAAGGGTTCCGCACTTGGGAATAGGACCTTCTTTGATCGCGCATGGCCGCGATGCGCGCGGCTACGACGCGAGCGTAAGGCCACGGATGAGGTCGGCGGCGCGCTCGGCGATCATGATCGTCGGCGCGTTGGTGTTGCCGGTGGGCAGGGTGGGCATCACCGAAGCATCGACCACGCGCAGGCCCTCGACGCCGCGCACGCGCAGTTGCGGATCGACCACCGCGGTGTCGTCGCTGCCCATGCGGCAGGTGCCGACCGGGTGGTACACGGTCTCGGCCTTGGCGCGGATGAAATCGACCAGCTCCGCGTCGGTCAGGTCGCTGCGCGCCGGGAAGATCGGCGCGCCGCGATAGGCGTCGAACGCGGGCTGGGCGAAGATCTCGCGCGCGGCCCTGGCGCATTCCACCATCATCTCCAGGTCGAAGCCTTCGGCATCGCCCAGGTAGTTCGCCTCGATCCTCGGCTTGTCGCTGGCGCGGTTGCCGGCAAGCGAGATCCTGCCGCGGCTGCGCGGGTGCAGGAAGCAGGCATGCAGGGTGTAGCCGTCGCCGGCCAGGCGCCGGCGGCCGTGGTCGTCGAGCATCGCCGGGACGAAATGGAACTGGATGTCGGCGCGCGCGTCGGGCGCGCGCCGCGAGCGGGCGAAGCCGCCGGCTTCGGCGATGTTGCTGCTGCCCGGGCCGCCGTGGCCGCGCAGGAAATAGTCGAACGCGACCCTGAGGTCGCTGGCGCGGTCGTAGCTGACCGGCTGGGTGCTGTGCTGCAGGGTGCAGATGTCGAGGTGGTCCTGCAGGTTGTGGCCGACGCCGCCGGCGTCGGCGACCACGTCGATCCGCTGCCGGCGCAACTCCGCGGCCGGTCCGATGCCGGACAGCATCAACAGCTGCGGCGAATTGATCGCGCCGCCACAGGCGATGACTTCGCGCGCCGCCTGCTGGTGGAAGGCCTTGCCGAGCATCGAGTAGGTCACGCCGTTGGCGCGCGGATGGGCCGAGGCCGGCTTGTCGAAGGTGATGCGACTGGCCAGCGCGCCGGTATGCACGGTGAGGTTGGGCCGCGGCTTCGCGGGATCGAGGTAGGCGACCGCGGCCGAGCAACGCGCGCCGTCGCGCTGGGTGACCTGGTAAAGGCCGACGCCTTCCTGCTCCGGGCCGTTGAAGTCCGGGTTGTGGCGCAGTCCTGCCTGCTGCCCGGCCTCGATGAAGGCCCGCGACAGCGGATTGACGTAGCGCAGGTCCGAAACGGTCAGCGGTCCGTCGCCGCCGTGCAGCGCATCGGCGCCGCGGGCGTTGCCTTCGCTGCGGCGGAAATACGGCAACACCGCGTTCCAGTCCCAGCCTTCGGCGCCGGCTGCCGCCCAGCCGTCGTAGTCGGCGGGGACGCCGCGGATGTAGCACATCGCATTGATCGAACTGGAGCCTCCCAGGACCTTGCCGCGCGGCCACCACAGCGTGCGGTCGTCGAGCCGGTGTTGCGGCGCGGTTTCGTAGTTCCAGTTGACGTTTTTCTTCCCGACCAGCTTGGCCAGGCCGGCGGGCATGTGGATGAAGGGGTGCCAGTCGCGGCCGCCGGCCTCCAGCAACAGCACCTTGCAGTCCGGGTCCTCGCTGAGGCGGTTGGCGAGCACGCAGCCGGCCGAGCCGGCGCCGATGATGATGTAGTCGTACACGGGCCGCCCCGCGGCACTGGGCGTGCCGATCTGCGGGCCAAACTATGCCCGAGTACTGGAGCAATTGCTCTGGAGCCGCATCGCCCGGCGGTGGCGGCCTGCCGTCGCCATCGGCTAACGTGCACGCGCTGCCGTGCCGGCAGCGACCAAGTGGAGCGCGGCGATGGCCGACAGCCCCGGGCGCGTCCATCCCGGCGAACTGCGCGCACTGGCGCTGTCGTTCACCTATTTCTTCTGCGTGCTGGCGGCGTACTACATGATCCGCCCGGTGCGCGAGCAGCTGTCGGCAGCGGTGGGTTCGACCCAGTTGCCGTGGTTCTACGCCGCCACCTTCGTGGCGATGCTGGCGCTGGCGCCGGTATTCGGCGCGCTGGTGTCGCGCTATCCGCGACGGATCGTGGTGCCGCTGCTCAACCTGGTGTTCATCGCCTGCCTGGTCGGCTTCGTGCCGTTGTTCAACCCGCACGGGCTGCTGTCGCCGCGCGCGCTGGGGGTGCTGTTCTTCGTCTGGGTCAGCGTGTTCAACCTGTTCGTGGTGTCGGTGTTCTGGATCTTCATGACCGACATCTGGAGCGTGGCCCAGGCGCGTCGGCTGTTCCCGCTGATCGCGCTGGCCGGGACCGCGGGCGCGGTGGCCGGTCCGATGCTGACCCGCGGCCTGGTCACGATCGTCGGCGTGGCGCCGTTGCTGCTGGTCTCGGCGAGCCTGCTCGGGGTGGCGGTGGCCTGCGTGGTGCTGCTGGGGCGCTGGTCGCGCGCGCATGGCCAGAAGCGCCACGACGCGAGCCACGAGGCGGCGGTCGGCGGCGGCATGTGGGACGGATTGAAGCAGGTGTTCGCGACGCCGTTCATGCGTGCAATGGCGATCCTGTTGCTGCTGGCCGACGGCATCGGCACGGTCAACTACGCGCTGGTCACCGATTACTCGAAGGCGGCCTTCGCCGATGCGGTGGCGCGCACCGCGTTCGCCGCCAACGTCGACCTCGCCACCAACGTGCTGACCGCGCTGGTGCAGCTCACGCTGACGCGCTGGCTGCTGCCGCGCCATGGCGCCGGCCCGACGATCCTGGCGTGGGCGCTGGCCAGCATCGCGATGCTGCTGCTGGTGGTGTTCTCGGCCCACCCGCACGCGCCGCTGCTGGCGGGGATGCCGGCGGTGGCGTTGGCACTGATCGTCAGCCGCGGGCTGGCCTACGGCATGGCCGAGCCGGCGCGCCACAGCCTGTTCGCGGGGGTGCCGCGCAATATCCGCTACAAGGGCCAGAACGCGGTCGATACCGCGGTCTGGCGCTTCGGCGACGTCAGCATCGCGCTGGGCATGAACGCGCTGCGCGCGCTCGGCGCGACCGTGGCGACCTTCGCCGCGATCAGCGCGGTGTCGGCACTGGCGGCCGGCGCGATCGGCTGGCGCACGGCGCGACAGGTCGAGCAGGACGCTGCTGCCGCGCCGGCACCGGCCTCGCCATGACGGCCTTGCGGAAACGGCCAGCCACGATGTTGCGCGCGCCATGACCGACCAGGCATTGGCGCAGGCGGCGCCCGAGCGCTCGCGCCGCCGCCGTCGCTGGCGGCAACGCGCGCTGTGGCTGCTGGCCGCGCTGGTGCTGGCCTTCCTCGCCTGGGGCTTCGTCTGGGAGCCGGCGCAACTGGTCGAACGCGACTACACCCTGGCGCCGCCGTATTGGCCGGCGCGCTGCGATGGCCTGCGCCTGGATGTCGTCGCCGACCTGCACACCGGCTCGCCGCGCAACGGCGTCGACAAGCTCGATCGCGTCGTCCGTCGCCTCCGGGTCAGCGACAGCGACGCGGTGCTGCTGGCCGGCGATTACGTGATCCTCAAGGTGCTGCTGGGCCGCTACGTGGCGCCCGAAGTCGTCGCCGCGCACCTCAGGCCGCTGGTCGCGCACAAGCCGGTCTACGCGGTGCTGGGCAACCACGACTGGTGGAAGAACGGCGGCAGGGTGCGGCGCGCGCTGGAATCGGCCGGGATCGTGGTGCTGCAGAACCAGGCGCGGGCGCTGGACCTGCGCGGTTGCCGCTTCTGGCTGGTCGGCGTCGGCGACCTCTGGGAAGGGCATCCGGATGTCCGCGGCAGCTTCGCGCAGGTGCGCGATGCCGCACCGGTGGTCGTGCTGACCCACAACCCGGAGTTGTTCCCGCGGATGCCGGCGCGCGCGGCGCTGGTGATCGCCGGGCACACCCACGGTGGCCAGGTGTGGCTGCTGCCCGGGCGGCCGTCGATGCGCGGCCGGCATTACCTCGCCGGGACGATCGTGGAGGGCGGCCGGCAGCTGTTCGTCAGCCCCGGGATCGGCACCAGCATCCTGCCGTTCCGGTTCCGGGTGCCGCCGGAGATCTCGCGCCTGACCCTGCGCAGCGCCCGCACCGGCGACCTGCCCCCGGCGCCGCCTTAAACCCCGGGGGTCGGGGCGGCATCGGACTGGATATGCTCACCCTCACCGTGACCGACTGGCTCCCCGACAGCGACTCCGCCGCGCCCGCCGCCGACGTCGACCAGGCGTTGGCGCGTTCGGCCGCGACCGGCGACACCGGCGCCTTCGAGGCCTTGTACCGGCGCCACGCGGCGCGCGTGCACGGCGTGGTCGCGCGCCTGGTCGGTTTCGACCGCGGCCGCGCCGAGGATCTCGTCCAGGAGGCCTTCGTGCGCGCCTGGCAGGCGCTGCCGGGGTATCGCTTCGAGAGTGCGTTCGGCACCTGGCTGCATCGGCTGGCGGTCAATACCGCGCTGATGGAGCTGCGTTCGCGCCGCAGCCGCCCGCAGGCCGATGGCGACGAGGAGGCGCTGGAGCGGCTCGGCGCGCCGGATTCGGCGGGCCATGCCACCGCGCTGTCGCTGGACCTGGAGCGCGCGGTCGCGACCCTGCCGCCGCGCGCCCGCGCGGTGCTGGTGCTGTACGACGTGGAAGGCTGGAAACACGAGGAGATCGCCGACGCGCTGGGCATGGCGGTCGGCAGTTCCAAGGCGCAATTGCACCGTGCCCGCGGGCTGTTGCGCACGCGATTGGGAGAACACGCATGAACACGAACGACGACCTGTCCCGCGACGGCACTTCGCTGGATGCCAGCCTGCGCCTGCAGTTGCGCGGCCTGCGCCGCGAACTGGCGCCGGAACGCGACCTGTGGCCGGGGATCGCGGCGCGCATCGCCGCGGCGCCCGCCGCCAAGCATCGCGCATCGCCACGACGCTTCGCGCCATGGGCGCTGGCGGCTTCGCTGGTGCTGGCGCTCGGCGTGGCCTGGCAGTTGCAGCCGCCGGCGTCGCCGGTGGCCACGCAGGATTCGACCTCGCAGGCATCGGCCCGCCTGATCGATCGCGAAGCCGAGGCGATGACCCGCGAATACCGCGCCGCGCTGCAGGAGTTGCAGGCCTCGACCCCGGCGTCGACGGCGCCGCGACCGGAGCAGCCGGCCCTGCGCGAACTCGACCGCAGCGCCCGGCAGATCCGCACCGCGCTGGCGCGCGATCCCGAGGCGCGCTTCCTGCTCGAACGCCTGCGCCGAACCTATTCCCTGCGCCTGGAACTCACCCAGCGCGCGGCCCTGGCCTGATTCGCCATCCAAAGTCGACCTGATCGAAAGTTTCCCGGAGAACCCCCATGCGCCTTCCCATCCAAGCCCTGACCCTGGCCCTGCTCGCCGGCCTGGCCTGTGCGCCGCTGTTCGCGGCCACGCCGATCGACCAGACCCGGCCACTGGATCCGCGCGGCCGGATCGAAATCGAAAACCTCAAGGGCCGCATCCAGGTCCGCGCCTGGGAGCGCAACGAAGTGCGCATCACCGGCACCCTCGGCGAAGGCGTGGAGAAGCTGGTGGTCGAGGGCGACCGCGACCACCTGGTGGTGCGGGTGCAGTACCCGAAGCACATCGGCGCCTGGCGCAGCGACCAGACCGGTCCGACCGACCTGCAACTGCAGGTGCCGCTGCAGGCCGACCTCGACGTCGAGTCGGTCTCGGCCGACATCGACATCGATGGTGTCGCCCCTGGCGATTTCGACGTCAACACCGTCAGTGGCGGCGTGGTGGTCGCCGCCGCCCCCGGCCGCGCCGAGATCAACAGCGTCAGCGGCGACCTGCGGCTGACGCTCAATACCGCAGAGGCCTCGGCCGAGACCGTCAGCGGCGACATCGTCCTGGCCGGCCGCCTGGACGGCGAAGCGCATGCCGAGACGGTCAGCGGCGACATCACCATCGACAGCCGCGGCCAGCGCCTGCGGCGCCTGTCCACGGGCACCGTGTCCGGCGATGCGCAGGCGCGCGTCGGATTGCGCGACGGCGGCCAGATCAAGTCGGAAACGGTCAGCGGCGACATCCGCCTGCGCCTGCCGAAGGACCTGTCGGCGCGCGTCAGCGGCGAGAGCTTCAGCGGCGACCTCGATGCGCCGGGCGCGAAGGTCCGCAAGGAGGAGTTCGGCCCGGGCAAGAGCTTCGAAGCGCGCTACGGCAGCGGCGCCGGCGAAATCCGCATGGAGACCTTCTCCGGCGATGCCGAGCTGATCCTGGGCGATTGAGCGC
>JAKFDF010000163.1:0-5263 GCA_036676275.1 Lysobacter sp. | reverse complement strand
CGTACAGGTGCTGGCCGGTGCGCAGCACCGACAGGCGCGGCACGCCGAGTTCGCGGATGTGCGCACGGGTCGACTTGGCGCGGCGCAGGCGGGCAATTTTCTTGAGCATGGTCTGGTTCTCCGAAAGCTGAAGGTGCTGGCTCTTGACGAGCGTTTACGCCTTCTTGGCTTCCTTGCGGATGATTTTTTCGCCGGCGTACTTCACGCCCTTGCCCTTGTACGGCTCCGGCGGGCGGAAGCCGCGGATCTTGGCGGCGACTTCACCGACGCGCTGCTTGTCGGCGCCGCTGACCACGATCTCGGTCTGGGTCGGGGTGGCGATGGTGATGCCTTCCGGGGCCTTGAACAGCACCGGGTGCGAGAACCCCAGCGACAGGTTGAGGTCCTTGCCCTGCATCGCGGCGCGGTAGCCGACGCCGACCAGCTCGAGCTTGCGCTCGAAGCCTTCGGAGACGCCCTGCACCATGTTGGCGAGGATCGCGCGCAGGGTGCCGGCCATCGGCACCAGCATCGGGTCGTTGGCAGAGAGCAGCGCATTGCCGTCCTCGACCTTGACTTCGACGCCGGCCGGCTTGGCGATCGACAGCGTGCCCTTGGGGCCCTTGACGCTGACGCTTTCGGCCTGGATGTTGAACTCGACGCCCTTGGCGATGGCGATCGGCTTCTTGGCGACTCGGGACATGTTCGTTACTCCCTTAGGCCACGAAGCACAGGACTTCGCCGCCGACGCCCTGCTGGCGTGCCTGCGCGTCGGTCATGATGCCCTTGGATGTGGAAATGATGGCGACGCCGAGGCCACCCAGGACCTTCGGCAGCGCGTCCTTGCCGCGGTACTGGCGCAGGCCCGAGCGCGAGACCCGGTGCAGGCGCTCGATCACCGGCTTGCCTTCGTAGTACTTCAGCACGATCTCGAGCTCGGCCTTGGCGCCGTTCTCGGTCACGTGCGAACCGCCGATGTAGCCCTCGTCCTCGAGGACCTTGGCGATCGCGACCTTGGTTTTCGACGACGGCATCCTTACCGTCGGCTTGCCCACGGCGGCCGCATTTCGAATGCGGACCAGCATGTCGGCGATGGGATCAGTCATGCTCATTGTGTATTGCCTCTGAGTGCACCGATATCCGCGTTAGCGAATAGCTTTTCTGTGGGAAGTCCGCACATGGATGCGCGGGCTCTTGCGGGGGAACCCGCGTAACGGTTACCAGGAAGCCTTGCGCAGGCCGGGGACGTCGCCGCGCATGGTCGCCTCGCGCAGCTTGTTGCGGCCGAGGCCGAACTTGCTGTACACGCCGCGGGGCCGCCCGGTCAGGACGCAACGGGTGGTCTGGCGGCTCTCGGACGAATCGCGCGGCAGCTTCTGGAGCTTCACCGCGGCGTCCATCTTTTCCTCGTAGCTGGCCGTCTGGCTGCTGATCACCAGCTTCAACGCCTCGCGCCGGGCTGCGTACTTCTTGACCAGCTTGGAGCGCTTGACTTCGCGATTGACCATCGAGGTCTTTGCCATTGTCTAGTCCTCTTGATCAGTTGCGGAACGGGAAGCGGAAGGCCTCGAGCAGGGCCTTGGCCTCCTCGTTGGTCCGCGCCGTGGTGGTGATGGCGATGTCCATGCCGCGGATCGCGTCGACCTGGTCGAAGTCGATCTCCGGGAAGATGATCTGCTCCTTCACGCCCATGTTGTAGTTGCCACGGCCGTCGAACGAACGCCCTGACACGCCGCGGAAGTCGCGCACGCGCGGCAACGACACGTTGATCAGGCGATCCAGGAACTCGTACATCTTCGCCCGGCGCAGCGTCACCTTGGCGCCGATCGGCCAGCCGTCGCGGATCTTGAACGAGGCCACCGAGACGCGCGACTTGGTGACCACCGGCTTCTGGCCGGCGATCCTGGCCATGTCGGCGGTCGCGTTCTCGAGGATCTTCTTGTTGGTCGCGGCCTCGCCCACGCCCATGTTGAGCGTGATCTTGGTCAGGCGCGGGACCTGCATCGGATTGGTGTAGCCGAACTTCTGCATCAGCTTCGGCACCACTTCCTGCTTGTAGAACTCTTCCAGTCGGGTCGTCATTGCTGCATTCCTCAGGCGTCGATCGCCTCACCGCTGGAGCGGAACACACGCAGTTTGCGTCCATCCTCCAGCACCTTGGTACCGATGCGCTCGCCCTTGCCCGAGGCAGGATTGAACAGCATCACGTTTGAAACATGGATCGGCGCCTCGCGCTCGAGCACGCCGCCAGGCTGGTTGGCCTGCGGGTTGGCCTTGGTGTGGCGCTTGATGATGTTGACGTTGGCCACGACGACCTTGTCGCCGGCCACGCGCACCACGTCGCCGCGCTTGCCCTTGTCCTTGCCGGCGGTGACCACCACGTGGTCGCCCTTCTTGATTCGGTTCATCTCAATTCCTCCGCTCAGAGCACTTCGGGTGCGAGCGAGACGATCTTCATGAACTTCTCGGAGCGCAGCTCGCGGGTCACGGGCCCGAAGATGCGCGTGCCGATCGGCTCGTGCTTGTTGTTGAGCAGCACCGCGGCGTTGCCGTCGAAGCGGATCAGCGAACCGTCGGCACGGCGCACGCCCTTGCGGGTACGCACCACCACGGCGTCGTAGACCTCGCCCTTCTTGACCTTGCCGCGCGGGATCGCATCCTTGATCGACACCTTGATGATGTCGCCGATGCCGGCGTAGCGGCGCTTGGAGCCGCCCAGCACCTTGATGCACATGACTTCCTTGGCGCCCGAGTTGTCGGCCACGTCGAGGTGGCTCTGCATCTGGATCATGGCTCAGCCTCCCCTTATTCGGCCGCGCGGGCGAGGATCTCGACCACGCGCCAGTTCTTGGTCTTGGACATCGGCGCGCACTCGGCCACGCGCACCATGTCGCCGGTGTTGCAGGCGTTGTCGGCGTCGTGGGCGTGCAGCTTGGTCGAGCGGCGGATGTACTTGCCGTACAGCGCGTGCTTGACCTGGCGCTCGACGAGCACCGTCACCGTCTTGTCCATCTTGTTGCTGACCACGCGGCCTTCGACCGTGTGCAGCTTCTTTTCAGTCTGTTGGTTCATCTCGGCCGTCCTTACTTCGTCTTGCCGGATTGCGGCTGGCCGAGCAGGGTGTTCACGCGCGCGATCTCGCGGCGCACCCGGCGGGCATCGTGGGTCTTGGCGAGCTGCCCGGTGGCCTTCTGCATGCGCAGCGAGAACTGCTCCTTGTGCAGGTCCAGCAGGTGGCTTTTCAGCTCGTCCGCCGACTTCTGTCGTAGTTGCTTGAGTTCCATCAGCGCACCGTCCGGGTCACGAAAGTGGTGGTGACCGAGAGCTTGGCCGACGCCAGGCGGAACGCCTCGCGGGCCGTGGCCTCGTCGACGCCCTCGATCTCGTAGATCATCCGGCCGGGCTGGATCTGCGCGACCCAGTACTCGACGTTGCCCTTGCCCGAGCCCATGCGGACCTCGATGGGCTTCTTGGTGATCGGCTTGTCCGGGAACACGCGGATCCACATCTTTCCACCGCGCTTGACGTAGCGGCTGATGGAACGGCGCGCGGCCTCGATCTGGCGCGCGGTGAGCTGGCCGGTCGCGGTCGCCTTGAGGCCGTACTCGCCGAAGCTGACGGCATTGCCGTTCCACGCCAAGCCGTCGTTGCGGCCCTTGTGCATCTTGCGGAATTTGGTTCGCTTGGGTTGCAACATGGTTTATTCCCTCGCCTCGCGGTCACGACGCGGTCCACGCGGACGATCTGCGCGGTCGCCGCGATCACCGCGATCGCTGCGCGGCGTGTCGTCCTGCTTCTCCTGGCCGACCTGGGAGAAATCGAAGATCTCGCCCTTGTAGACCCACACCTTGATGCCGATGATGCCGTAGGTCGTCTTGGCCTCGGCGAAACCGTAGTCGACATCGGCGCGCAGCGTGTGCAGCGGCACGCGACCTTCGCGGTACCACTCCGAACGCGCGATCTCGGCGCCGTTCAGGCGGCCGGCGACGTTGACCTTGATGCCCAGCGCGCCCAGGCGCATCGCATTGCCGACCGCGCGCTTCATCGCGCGTCGGAACATGATGCGGCGCTCGAGCTGCTGCGCGATCGATTCGGCGACCAGCTGCGCGTCGAGTTCCGGCTTGCGGACCTCGGTGACGTTGATGTGCGCCGGGACGCCCATCACGTCGCTGACTTCCTTGCGCAGCTTCTCGATGTCCTCGCCGCGCTTGCCGATCACCACGCCCGGGCGGGCGGTGTGGATCGTGACGCGCGCGGTCTTGGCCGGGCGCTCGATCAGGATCTTGCTGATCCCGGCGGCAGCCAGCTTCTTGCGCAGCATCTCGCGGACCTTGAGGTCGGCGGCCAGGTACCCGGCGTATTCCTTCTTGCCGGCGTACCACTTCGAGTTCCAGTCCTTGGAGATGCCGAGGCGGATACCGGTCGGATGTACTTTATGACCCATCTTATTTGCCCTCGCCGACGACGACGGTGATGTGGCTGGTGCGCTTGACGATGCGCGTGCCACGGCCCTTTGCCCGCGCCATGAAGCGCTTCAGCGAGGGACCCTCGTCGACCATGATGGTGGTGACCTTGAGCTCGTCGACGTCGGCGCCCTGGTTGTTCTCGGCGTTGGCGATGGCGGACTCCACGACCTTGCGGATCATGTGCGCGGCCTTCTTGTCCGAGAACTTCAGCAGGTTGACGGCACGCTCGGCCGACAGGCCACGTACCTGGTCGGCGACCAGGCGGGCCTTCTGCGGGGAGATGCGCGCGGTGCGCAGGATGGCTTTCGCTTCCATGGTCATCTCCTTACTTCCCGGCCTTCTTGTCGCCGCCATGGCCCTTGAACGTGCGGGTCAGCGCGAACTCGCCGAGCTTGTGCCCGACCATGTTCTCGTTGACCAGCACCGGGATGTGGTTCTTGCCGTTGTGGATGGCGATGGTGTAACCGACCATTTCCGGCAGCACCATCGAACGACGCGACCAGGTCTTGATCGGCTTCTTGTTGCTGCCCGCGGTCTCCACCTTCTTCATCAGGTGGTGGTCGACGAACGGGCCCTTCTTCAGTGAACGTGGCATGGCCGATTAGCTCCTGCGATCGCGCACGATGAACTGCTGCGTGCGCTTGTTCTTGCGGGTCTTGTAACCCTTGGTCGGCACGCCCCACGGGGTGACCGGGTGCGGGTTGCCCTGCCCGGCCTTGGCTTCGCCGCCGCCGTGCGGATGGTCGACCGGGTTCATGGCCGCGCCGCGGACGGTCGGCTTGACGCCGCGCCAGCGCTTGGCGCCCGCCTTGCCCAGC
>JAKFDF010000162.1:0-5112 GCA_036676275.1 Lysobacter sp. | reverse complement strand
CACCGGCACCACCAGGAACTCGCTGAGGACCAGCCAGGCCACGCCCAGCGGCAGGGGCAGCAGCCACGGCAGCACGCAGGCGGCGACCATCAGCAGGATGCTGCCCAGGCCGCTGGCGCTGTAATAGCTGATCGCCACCGCGCTGGCGGTGAGCACCAGCAGCAGCAGGTAATCGAAGGCGCCGACGCGGCGACTGCCCAGCGCCCGGGTCAGCCAGCCATAGCACAGCCCGAAGGCGGCATAGGCCGCCCAGGCCTGCCAGCCGATGTCGGCGCTGGCGATCGCCCCGCCGCCCTGCTCGGCCGGCAGCAGCGACAACAGCAGCAACGGCATGCCGATCACGGCCCATGTGAACAGGCCGGCATAGCGCAGCAGGCGGCTATGGTTCAGGTGCGCGAACATGCGGCATCTTAGGCGCAATGCGCGATCCGCGGAGCCCCACGGAAGTCATGCCCGGGGCGCCCGCGCGGTCGCCCCGGCGCGCCCGGCCATGCGATAATCCGCGCCGGCGCAGCACTGGCGCGTCGCGACCGCTGGGCCACCCGCCGGATCAGAATTTTTGCAGACCGCCACCAAGCCGGAGTCAGGAATGCCGATCGTCATCCGCGACGTGCGCGAGCACGAGCTGGATTCCGTCCTTGCCCTCAACAATGCCGCCGGCCCCGCCATCCTGCCGCTCGACGCGGCCAGGCTCCGCCGCTTCCATGCCGACGCCGACTATTTCCGCGTCGCCGAGCGCGACGGCACCCTGGCCGGGTTCCTGGTCGGCTTCGGCTCCTCCGCCAAGCACGACAGCGACAATTTCCGCTGGTTCGGCGAGCACTACCCGGATTTCTTCTACATCGACCGCATCGTGGTCGCCAGCCGCCGGCGCGGCGGCGGCGTCGGTCGCGCGTTCTACGCCGACGTGCAGAGTTATGCCGAGTTGCGCCATCCGCAGCTGGCCTGCGAGGTGTTCCTCGACGACGGCAACGACCCGGCATTGCTGTTCCACGGCAGCTTCGGCTTCCGCGAGGTCGGCCAGCACGTGATGCCGGGCGTGGACGGCAAGCCCGGGCACCGCGCCGCGATGCTGATGAAGGACCTGTGCAGCTACCGCTGGGTCCACGACACCTACGGCGGGCACCTGCCCGACGTCCCGTGGATCGCCGCGCCGCGCGCCCATCGTGCATCGGCGCATCGCGCCACGGGCACCTGAGGTGGCGGCAACCAGGATCGATTACGAGCCGGCCGGCGAACTCAAGATCGGCCAGGTGGGCATCGCCAACCTGCGGGTGCGCACGCTCGACGTCGAGCAGCTCGCGGCGGAAATGCGCGAACGCGTGGCGCGCGCCCCGAAGCTGTTCGCGCGCGCCGCCGTGGTGGTGGATTTCGGCGGCCTGGCCAGGACGCCCGAACTTCCCGTCGCCCGCGCCCTGCTCGAGGCGCTGCGCGAAGCCGGCGTCCTGCCGGTGGCGCTGGCCTACGGCACCAGTGAAAACGATGCCCTGGCGCAACAGCTCGGCCTGCCGTTGCTGGCGAAGTTCCGCGCGCAGTACGAACGCGCCGGTGAAGCGCCCGTGGGAGGGGCTCCAGCCGCCAAGCCCGGGGCAAAGGAGCCCGCGGCTGTCGCCGCTCCCGCAAAACCTGCTCCCGCAGGCAGCGCGCCTGCCCCGGCCCGCCCGGGCGGCGAGCCGGGCATGATCCAGGCCGCGCCGGTGCGCTCGGGGCAGCAGGTCTACGCCGAGAACCGCGACCTCACGATCCTGGGCACCGTGGGCGCCGGCGCCGAGGTGATCGCCGACGGCTCGATCCACATCTACGGCGCGTTGCGCGGCCGTGCGCTGGCCGGCGCGCAGGGCAACGAAAAGGCACGTATCTTCTGCCGCGAGTTCCACGCCGAGCTGGTTGCGGTCGCGGGCAACTACAAGGTGCTGGAAGAACTACCCAAGGAACTGCGCGGCAAGGCCGTGCAGATCTGGCTCGACAACCAGGAACTCAGGATCGCCGCGCTCGACTGAGGGCGCGCGGCGGAATTCCTCCAATAAAGCTGGGCAACAAGGAGAAGTGTTTTGGCCGAAATCATCGTAGTCACGTCCGGCAAGGGCGGCGTCGGCAAGACCACCACCAGCGCTTCCCTCGCCTGCGGCCTCGCCCGCCACGGCAAGAAGGTGGCGGTGATCGATTTCGACGTCGGCCTGCGCAACCTCGACCTGATCATGGGCTGCGAGCGCCGCGTGGTGTACGACTTCGTCAACGTGATCCACGGCGAGGCTTCGCTGAAGCAGTCGCTGATCAAGGACAAGCGCTTCGACAACCTGTTCGTGCTGGCCGCGTCGCAGACCCGCGACAAGGACGCGCTGACCACCGAGGGCGTGCAGAAGGTGCTCGACGACCTCGCCGCGGACGGCTTCGACTACATCGTCTGCGACTCGCCGGCCGGGATCGAGAAAGGCGCTTTCCTGGCGATGTACTTCGCAGACCAGGCGGTGGTGGTGGTGAACCCCGAGGTGTCGTCGGTGCGCGACTCCGACCGCATCCTCGGCCTGCTGGCCTCGAAGACGCGCCGCGCCGAGGCCGGCGAGCGGGTCAAGGAGCACCTGCTGCTGACCCGTTACAGCCCGGCGCGCGTGGAGACCGGCGAAATGCTCTCCATCGGCGACGTCGAGGAAGTGCTCGGCCTGAAGACGATCGGCGTCATTCCCGAATCCGGCGACGTGCTCAATGCCTCCAACAAGGGAGAACCCGTGATCCTCGACATGGAATCGCCGGCCGGCCAGGCCTACGACGACGCCGTCGCGCGACTGATGGGCGAGGAGCGCCCGATGCGCTTCACCCAGGCCGAAAAGAAAGGCTTCTTCAGCAAGCTGTTCGGGGGTTGAGGCATGGGCATGTTCGATTTCCTGAAGGTCAAGAAGAACACCGCCTCGATCGCCAAGGACCGATTGCGCATCATCATCGCGCAGGAGCGCAGCATCCACGGCGGCCCTGACTACCTGCCGCTGCTGCGCCGCGAGCTGCTGGAGGTGATCCGCAAGTACGTCAACGTCGACGTCGACGCGGTCAAGGTCGACCTGGTCAAGGACGGCGAACACGACGTGCTCGACATCTCGGTGTCGCTGCCCGAAGGCCGCGCCGCCACCGCCTGATCCGCGTTGCTTTTGTAGGAGCGGCTTGCAGCCGCGAGCTTTTCGAGCCCCCGCATGACCCGCCAAAGAGCTCGCGGCTGCAAGCCGCTCCTGCAGTGAGCCAGACCGTATTGCCGCTGCGCGACATCGCCTTCGCCGATGCCGCCGCCCTGCTCGCCCGCTACGGCCTTCGGCTCGCGCATGTCGCCGACGGCGCCCCGATCCCCGGCAGCTACTGGGGCGAGCCGGAAGCCGGGATCGTCGGCAACCTCGTGCATGCGCGCGGCGACACGCCCGTGCATTCGCTGCTGCACGAAGCCGCGCACCTGATCGTGCTCCCGCCGGAACGCCGCGCCGCGGTGCACACCGACGCCACCGATTCGGTCGAGGAAGAAGACGCCGTGCTGGTGCTGCAGGCCCTGCTCGCCGACGAAATCCCCGGCGCCGGTCGCGGCCGCATCCTCGAGGACATGGACGCGTGGGGCTACACCTTCCGCCTCGGCTCGGCCCGCGCCTACTTCGAGCACGATGCCGATGGCGCCTGGGCATGGTTGGCGGCGCGCGGCCTGGTCGATGATCAGCGCCGCTTGCGCCCGCCCGGGTCCAAGGGCTGAACGCGCCGGCCATCGACGCCGCGGCATGGATCGTGCTTGCGTCATCGCGGGCGCGGCACTAGCCTGCCGGTTCCGCCGCCCGCTGCGTCGTCGCGGCCACCGCAGAGGATCGCCACATGAAGCACTGGCCCGTGAAGTCCCGCCGCGCCCCGATGCTCGCCAGCACGCTCGCGCTGGCGATCGTCGCCACGTTGTCGTTCACCGCCTGCAAGCGCACGCCCTCGCCGGGCAGCGAAGCGCCCGCGGCGGCCGCCGGCACCGCGCCGGCCAACGAGACCGCCGACCAGTTCATCGCCCGCGTCAACCAGGAAATGCGCGACACCTACGCCGAACTCAGCGCGGCGCAGTGGATCTCCTCGACCTACATCAACGACGACAGCGAACTGCTCGCGGCCAAGGCCAACGAGCGCTGGCTGACCCAGCTCAACGGCTGGATCGAGCAGGCGCGCAGGTTCGAGGGGCAGCCGATGTCGCCGCAGACCGCGCGCTCGATCATGCTGCTGAAGCTGATGACGGCGATGCCGGCGCCGCGCGATCCGGCCAAGCTCGCCGAGCTGACCCGCATCGCCACGAAAATGGAAGGCATGTACGGCTCCGGCGAGTACTGCAGCGGCTCGGGCGCGGACAAGCAGTGCCGCCAGCTGGGCGAACTGGAGGACGTGCTGCGCAGCAACCGCGACTACGCCGTCCAGCTCGACGCATGGAAGGGCTGGCACACCATCGCGCAACCGATGCGCAAGGACTACACCCGTTTCGTGGCGCTGGTGAACGAAGGCGCCAAGGACATGGGCTTCGCCGATGCCGGCGAGGTCTGGCGCTCCGGCTACGACATGCCGCCGGCGCAGATCGCCGCCGAGACCGACCGCCTCTGGGGCCAGGTCAAGCCGCTGTACGAACAGCTGCACTGCTATGCCCGCACCCGGCTCGACGCGAAATACGGCAAGGACAAGGGCGAAGTCGCCGGCGGCATGCTGCCGGCGCACCTGATGGGCAACATGTGGCAGCAGGACTGGAGCAACCTGTGGGACCTGCTGCAGCCCTACCAGGACGCCGGCAGCCTCGACATCACCGGCGCGTTGCAGCAGCAGTACCGGCAGGACTACACCGATGAGCTGGCCAGGCACGCCGGCATCCCGGATGCCGACGACCTGGTCGAGGTCGAACGCGCCGCGCAACTCGACAGCGCCAGGCAGATGGCCACGCGCGCCCAGGACTTCTACGTCTCGCTGGGCATGCCCAAGCTGCCCGAGAGCTACTGGGAGAAGACCCAGTTCATCAAGCCGCGCGACCGCGACGTGGTCTGCCACGCCAGCGCCTGGGACATGAACATGGCCGGCGACGTGCGCACCAAGATGTGCATGAAGCCCAACGAGGAAGACTTCACCACCATC
>JAKFDF010000161.1:0-24956 GCA_036676275.1 Lysobacter sp. | reverse complement strand
CGCCACCTGCATGCGGCGGCGGCCCTCGAACGGGAACGGCTTGGTGACCACGGCGACGGTCAGGATGCCCATTTCCTTGGCCAGCTGCGCCACCACCGGCGCCGCGCCGGTGCCGGTGCCGCCGCCCATGCCGGCGGTGATGAACACCATGTCGGCGCCCTGCAGCGCGTCCATGATGCGTTCGCGGTCTTCCAGCGCCGCCTGGCGGCCGACTTCCGGGTTCGCGCCCGCGCCAAGTCCCTTGGTGACGTTGCTGCCGAGCTGCAGCTGCAGCTTGGCGCCGCAGTTCTTGATCGCCTGCGCATCGGTGTTGGCGGTGATGAATTCCACGCCGTCGACGCTGCCGTTGACCATGTGCGCGACCGCGTTGCCTCCGCCGCCGCCCACGCCTATTACCTTGATGACCGCATTCGGGGCCATCTTCTCAACCAGTTCGAAATGCGCCATGTCCGTGTCCTCTGTTCTGTGTTGCTAGTTGTGGAATCGGGTTGTGTTGCCAGGTACCGCAATCGCCTTGCCTGCCCTGCCGCCGGCGCGCCGTCGCACCGGTGCTGCCGTCATCCCGGGCGCGGCCCGGGACGACAATCGGAAATTTTCAGAACTCGCCTCGGTACCAGTCCTTCAACTTGTTGAAGAAGCTTCCCGCGCGCCCGGTCGCGATCACCGGTCGCCGCGGATGCTCGATCTGGCTGCCCATCAGCAGCAGCCCGACGCCGGTGGCGTGCACGGGGTTGTTGACCACCTCGCCCAGGCCGGTCACGTGCTGCGGGATGCCCACGCGCACCGGCATCTGCAGCATTTCCTCGGCCAGTTCCACCACGCCTTCCATCTTCGAGGCGCCGCCGGTCAGCACCATGCCGGCGCGCACCAGTTCCTCGAAGCCGGAGCGGCGCAGTTCGGCCTGCACCATCTCGAAGATTTCCTCGTAGCGGCCCTGCACCGCCTGCGCCAGCGAGTGCCGCGGCAGCCGCCGCGGCGGACGGTCGCCGACGCTGGGCACCTGGATCGACTCCTCGGCGGTCGCCAGCTGCGCCAGCGCGCAGGCGTAGCGGACCTTGATCTGCTCGGCCTCGGGCGTCGGCGTGCGCAGCATGTGCGCGATGTCGTTGGTGACGTGGTCGCCTGCGATCGGCAGCGACGCGGTGTGGCTGATCGCGCCCTGCACGAACACCGCCAGGTCGGTGGTGCCGGCGCCGATGTCGACCAGCACCACGCCGAGCTCGCGTTCGTCGCTGGTCAGCACCGCGGTCGCCGAGGCCAGCGACGACAGGATCAGGTCGTCGACCTGCAGCCCGCAGCGCTGCACGCACTTGCTGATGTTGGCCGCGGCCGATTGCGCGCAGACCACCAGGTGCGCGTGCACCTCCAGGCGCACGCCGGTCATGCCGACCGGGTTGCGGATGCCTTCCTGCGAATCGTCGAGCACGTATTCGCGCGGGATCGCGTGCAGGATCTTCTGGTCGGCGGGAATGGCGACCGCCTTGGCCGCTTCGAGCACGCGGTCGAGGTCGCCCCAGGTCACCTCGCCGTCGCGGATCGGCACGATCCCGGGCGAGTTGCGGCACTGGACGTGGTTGCCGGAAATCGACGCATACACCGAGCGGATCTCGCAGCCGGCCATCAGCTCGGCCTCCTCGACCGCGCGCTGGATCGACTGCACCGTCGATTCGATGTCCACGACCACGCCGCGCTTGAGCCCGCGCGATTCGTGCGAGCCGATGCCGATCACCTCGATCGGGTTGCCCGGCGAGTACTCGCCCACCAGCGCCACCACTTTCGAAGTGCCGATGTCGAGACCGACGATCAGAGCCTTGTCACCCTTGCGATTCATGTACTTCCTTCCGTGCTGCGCCCGCCCGCGGGGGCTGGGGGTGGGGTCGCGCCTTGCGGTGGCGCCTTCGGATCGGCCCAGGTCAGGGCGAAGCCGTTGGTGTAACGCAGGTCCGCGCGCACCAGCGGCAACTGCTTCTGCGACAGCAGTTGCGGCAGCAGCCGCGCGAAACGCCCCAGGCGCAGGCGTGCTTCGCTGCTGCCGACCACTACCTGGGTGCCGTCGGCGAGCGCCAGCGACCAGCTGCCGCGGCGGTCCAGCGCCAGGCCGCGCACGCCGATGCCGCTGGGCGCGAACAAGGCGCGCGATTCGTTGTAGAGCGCGACCACGTCGGCGACCCGGGTGTCGGGGCCGTCGAGCCGCGGCAGCCCCCTGGGGATCGAGATGCCGGCCGCCGGGAACAGCTGCCCCTGCTCGGACAGCAGCCGGTCGCGGCCCCACTGCGCGAACGGCTTGTGCTCGACGATCCGCACCTCCAGCACGTCCGGCCAGCGCTTGCGCACCTCGGCATGCTCGACCCACGGCAACTTCGCCACCGCTCGCTGCGCATCCGCCAGTTGCACCGCGAAGAAGCCGCGATGGGCATACGGCAGCAGCGTCTTCTGCAGGGTGGCGCCATCGACGCGCTTGAGCTCGCCCTGCACCCGCAGCGTGCGCAGCGGCCAGCGGTCGGCGCCGATCCAGCCGTTGACCACGGCCACCACCGGCAGCGCCACCAGCACCACGGCCAGCGTCCAGGCGAGGATGCGCAGGATCGCGTTCATGCGCGCGGGTCCTCCGCGGCCGTTGTCGGCAGGCTTGTTTCCAGGATCCGCCAGCACAGTTCCTCGAACGAGACGCCGAACGCCGCCGCCGACTTGGGCATCAGCGAATGGCTGGTCATGCCCGGCGCGGTGTTCGCCTCCAGCAGCCAGTTGCGGCCGTCGCGATCGCGCATGAAGTCGATCCGCGCCCAGCCGCGCAGGTCGAGCGCGGCGAACGCGCGCTCGGCCTGTTCGCGGGCCTCGGCTTCGCCGGCTTCGTCCAGGCCCGGACAGATGTACTGGGTGTCCTCGGCGACGTACTTGGCGTTGTAGTCGTACCAGCCGCCCTTGGGCACGATGCGGATGCTGGCCAGCGCCTGGCCGCCGAGCACGCCGATGGTGTATTCGCCCGCCGTGCCGCCATCGGATTCGATCAGCTGTTCGACCAGCAGTTCGCCGGGATAGCGAGCGGCCAGTTCCACCGCCGCATCGAGGTCGGCGTCGCCATGGACGCGGCTGACGCCGACGCTGGAGCCCTCGCATGCCGGCTTGACGATCACCGGCAGGCCCAGTTCGCGCGCCGCCGCGTGCACGTCGGCGCCGCGCGGCAGCCTCGCGTAGCGCGGCGTCGGCAGGCCCAGCGCCAGCCACACCTGCTTGCTGCGGATCTTGTCCATCGACAGCGCGCTGCCGAGCACGCCCGAGCCGGTGTACGGCATGCCGAGCGCTTCCAGCAGGCCCTGCAGCACGCCATCCTCGCCACCGCCCTTGTTGCCGTGGAGGATGTTGAAGACGCGGTCGAAGTGCCCGGACTGCAGTTCGCGCACCAGGTTGGGGATGCCATCGACCGCGTCGGCCTTGACCCCGCGCGCGCGCAGCGCCTGCAGCACGTTGCGGCCCGAGTCCAGCGACACTTCGCGCTCGGAACTGGTGCCGCCCATCAGCACGGCGACATGGCCGAACACGGCCGGGTCCTGGAAGCGCGGCGGCGGCAGCGCGACGCTCACGGTTGCGCCCCCTCGCCGGCGGCGAAGCCGTTCGCCGCCAGTTGCTGCGCGGCGTGGCCGATGTCGCCGGCGCCCATCAGCAGCAGCAGGTCGCCGTCCTGCAGGATGTCGGGGAGCACCGTGGCCAGTTCGCCGGCGCCGTTGACGACCACCGGGTCGATGCGGCCGCGGGCGCGGATCGCGCGCGCCAGCGAGCGCGCGTCGGCGCCGGCGATCGGCGCCTCGCCGGCCGGGTAGACCTCGGTCAGCACCAGCGCATCGACGCTCGAGAGCACGCCGGCGAAATCGTCGAACAGGTCGCGGGTGCGGCTGTAGCGATGCGGCTGGAACGCGACCACCAGGCGCTTGTCCGGCCAGCCGCCGCGCGCCGCGGCGAACACCGCTTCCAGTTCCTTCGGATGGTGGCCGTAGTCGTCGACCAGCTGCACCGTCGCGCCCCGGGCGGTGGTGAGCCGGGCCAGCAGGTTGAAGCGGCGGCCGATGCCGGCGAACTTCTGCAGCGCCAGCGCGATGCTGTCGGCGGCGATCCCGAGCTGCCAGCCGACCGCGGCCGCGGCCAGCGCGTTGAGCACGTTGTGGCGGCCGGGCAACGCCAGTTCGACCGGCGTGCGCGAACCGCCCGGCAGGCACAGCACGAAGCGCATGCAGGCGCCGTCCTGGCGCACGTCCTCGGCGCGCACGTCGGCGTCGGCGCCGAAGCCGTAGGTCATCACGTGGCGCGGGGTGCCGGCGGCGAGCGCGGCGACTTCCGGATCCTCGATGCACAGCACGGCCAGGCCGTAGAACGGCAGCCGGTGCAGGAACTCCGCGAACGCCGCCTGCACGTTGGCGAAATCGCCGCCGTAGTTCTCGAGGTGGTCGGCGTCGATGTTGGTGATGATCGCGACCAGCGGGTTCAGGCGCAGGAAGCTTCCGTCGCTCTCGTCGGCCTCGGCCACCAGCCAGTCGCCGCCGCCCAGGCGCGCGTTGGCGCCGGCGGCGAGCAGCTTGCCGCCGATCACGAAGGTCGGATCCAGCCCGCCTTCGCCGAGCACGCTTGCCAGCAGCGAGGTGGTCGTGGTCTTGCCGTGGGTGCCGGCGACCGCGATCCCGCGGCGGAAGCGCATCAGCTCGGCCAGCATCTCCGCGCGCGGCACCACCGGGATGCGGCGCGCGCGCGCTTCGGCCAGTTCGGGGTTGTCGCGCTTGATCGCGCTGGAAGCCACGACGCAGTCGGCGCCGTGCACGTTGCCGGCGGCATGGCCGCGATGGATGGTCGCGCCCAGCGATGCCAGCCGCCGGGTCACGGCATTGTCGGCATTGTCCGAGCCCGACACGGTGCAGCCGAGCGTGCACAGGACTTCGGCGATGCCGCTCATGCCGACCCCGCCGATGCCGACGAAGTGCACCCGCGTGGCCGCGCCGTCGAGCCGGGTGCGGGCGAGGTCGCGGCTGGCGAGCAGGCGGCGGACGGCGCTCATGCGGCCTCCTTCCACGCACTGGCGGCGAGCACGGCGTCGGCGACGCGTTCGGCGGCATCGGGCCTGGCCAGCGCGCGCGCCGCCTCGGCCATCGCCAGGCGGCGCGGGGGATCGGCGGCCAGCGCGGCCAGGGTGGCGCGCAGCTCTTCGGCCAGGCGCTCGCCCTGCGGCAGCAGCAGTGCCGCGCCGCGTTCGACCAGGTATTCGGCGTTGCGGGTCTGGTGGTCGTCCACCGCCTGCGGGAACGGCACCAGCACGCTGCCCACGCCCGCGGCGCACAGCTCGGCCAGCGTCAGCGCGCCGGCGCGGCAGACCACGAGGTCGGCATTGGCGTAGGCGGCCGCCATGTCGGCGATGAACGGTTCGACGGTCGCGGCGACGCCGGCCATGGCGTAGGCGCGCTCGGCGTCCCCGCGCAGTTTCTCGCCGCACTGGTGGCGCACTTCGACGCTGCCGTTGAGCGTCGCCAGCGCGCGCGGCAGCGCATCGTTGAGCGCGCGCGCACCCTGGCTGCCGCCGAGCACCAGCAACCGCAGCGCACCGTTGCGCGCGGCGAAGCGCTGCGCCGGCATCGGCAACGCGGCGATCGCGTCGCGCACCGGGTTGCCGACGACGTCCTCGTCGATGCCCCTGAAAGTCTGCGGGAACCCGGTCAGCACCCGGCGCGCGAAACGCGCCAGCACCCGATTGGTCATGCCCGGCGCGCGGTTCTGCTCGTGCACGATCAACGGCACGCCATGCAGCTTCGCCGCGATGCCGCCGGGCCCGGCCGCGTAGCCGCCGAAGCTGATCACCGCCAACGGCTGCCGCGCGCGCATTACCCGGGACGCGGCGCGAATCGCCCGCAGCACGCGCACCGGCGCCCCGAGCAGGGCCATCGCGCCCTTGCCGCGCAGGCCCTTGACCGCGATCGTGTCGATGGCGATGCCATGCTGCGGCACCAGCCGCGCTTCCATGCCGCCGTCGGCGCCGAGCCACGACACCGGCACGCCGCGCGCGCGCAGCGCCGCCGCCACGGCCAGCCCCGGGAAGATGTGGCCGCCGGTACCGCCGGCCAGGATCATCACCGGCCTGCCGCCGGGATGCGCGGCGTTCATGGGCGCTTCCTCAGGCCGAGCGACGACGACACGCCGGCCTGCGCCTGGCCGGGCGCGGGTTCGATCCGCGGGCGCAGGCGTGCGCTGCCACGCGCGGGCTTGCCGGTGGACGGCAGCGGTTGCGCGGTCGGCGGCGGCACGTGCCTGGCAGGTTCCACCGCCGGCATCGCATCGCCGCGCCGCAGCGCGACCTGGCGCTGCGCGCGATCCAGTTCGTAGGACACCCGCAGCAGCAGGCCCAGTGCGGCGCAGGTCATCAGCACGCTGGAACCGCCCGACGAGACCAGCGGCAACGTCAAGCCCTTGGTCGGCAGCAGGCCGAGGTTGACGCCGATCGACACGAAGCTCTGCAGGCTCATCCACAGCGCGATCCCGAACGCGCAATAGCCGGCGAAGTGGCGGCGCATCTCCACGCACTTGAGGCCGATCCAGAACGCGCGCCCGGTCAGCAGCGCGTACGCGCCGATCACCGCGCAAACCCCGACGAACCCCAGTTCCTCGGCGATCACCGCGAGGATGAAGTCGGTGTGCGCTTCCGGCAGGTAGGCGAGCTTCTGCACCGAGGCGCCGAGGCCGACCCCGAACCATTCGCCGCGGCCGACCGCCATCAGCGCATTGGTCAGCTGGTAGCCGCTGTCGAAGGGATCGGCCCACGGATCCATGAACGAGGTGAAGCGGCGCATGCGATACGGTTCGGCGATCGCGATCATCGCCAGCAACGGCAGCCCGACCAGCACCGGCCCGAACATGCGCGGCATGTTGACGCCGCCCAGCACCAGCATGCCCGCGGTGATCGCCAGGATCAGCGACAGCGAGCCGAAATCCGGCTGCGCGATCAGCAGCGCGACCAGCAGCACCGCCACGCCCAGCGGCTTGAGCATCGCCGACCAGGTCGCGGTCACGTCCTCGCTGTAGCGCTTGAGGTAGCTGGCGAGCCAGACGATGTACAGCAGCTTCACCGCCTCGACCGCCTGGAAATTGGCCAGGCCAAGGTTGAGCCAGCGGCGCGCGCCGTTGACGCTGACGCCGATGCCGGGCACGAACACCAGCAGCAGCAGCACGAAACAGGCCAGCAGCAGCCATTGCCCGTGCTGTTCGACCACCTTCAATTCGGTGCGCATCGCCCATGCCGCAAGCGCGACGCCGCCTGCCAGGAACAGCACGTGCCGCTCCAGGAAATGGAACGGCCCGACGCCCAGGCCCTCGCCGATCGCGATCGAACTGGAAGCCACCATCACCACGCCGAAACACGCCAGCGCGATCGACACGCCGAGCAGCCACGGGTCGTAGCGGCCGCCGATGGCGTCGAGTCGGGTGGCCTGGCGCGGGTCGTTCATCAGCGCACCTTCAAGGTCGCCAGGCCGACCAGCACCAGCACCACCGAGATGATCCAGAAGCGCACGATCACCCGCGGCTCCGGCCAGCCCTTGAGCTCGAAGTGGTGGTGGATCGGCGCCATCCGGAACACGCGCTTGCCGGTGAGCTTGAACGAGGCCACCTGGATCATCACCGACAGGGTTTCGACCACGAACACCCCGCCCATGATCACCAGCACCAGTTCCTGGCGCACGATCACCGCGATGGTGCCCAGCACCGCGCCCAGCGCCAGCGCGCCGATGTCGCCCATGAACACCATCGCCGGATAGGTGTTGAACCACAGGAACCCCAGGCCGGCGCCGGCGATCGCCGCGCAGATGATCACCAGTTCCCCGGCGCCGGGGATGCGCGGGATCTGCAGGTAGCTGGCGAACTGCGCGTGCCCGGACGCATAGGCGAACACGCCCAGCGCGCAGGCCACCAGCACCGTTGGCATGATCGCCAGGCCGTCGAGGCCGTCGGTGAGGTTGACCGCGTTGGAAAAGCCGACCACCCACAGGTAGGCGATGAACACGAAGCTCACGCTCACCAGCGGCAGCGCCACCGACTTGAACATCGGGATGTAGAAGGTGGTCGCCGCCGGCACGTCGGCGGTGTAGTACAGGTACAGCCCGGCGGCCAGGCCGAACAGCGACTGCGCGAGGTACTTCCAGCGCGACTTCATGCCGTTGGGATCGCGCTTGACGATCTTCAGCCAGTCGTCGTACCAGCCGATCGCGCCGAACGCGAGCATCACCGCCAGCACCACCCAGACGTAGCGGTTGCGCAGGTCGCCCCACAGCAGCACCGACGCCAGCACCGTCAGCAGGATCAGTGCGCCGCCCATGGTCGGGGTGCCGGCCTTGGAGAAGTGGGTCTGCGGCCCGTCGCTGCGGATCGGTTGCCCGCCCTTGAACTGCGCCAGCTTGCGGATCATCGCCGGCCCCCACCACAGCGACAGCGCCAGCGCGGTCAGCGCGCTGAGGATGCCGCGGAAGGTGAGGTAGCCGAACAGCCCGAACAGGCTCTGCAGCTGCTCCAGCCAGCGGGTCAGTTCAAGCAGCATCGGCGGCCTCCCCTGCGAGCAGCGCCTTGACGACCTTGTCCATCGCGCTGCCGCGCGAACCCTTGACCAGCACCTGCAAGCTCGTGGAAGCCGCTCCCGCGAAGGCGGCCAGGTCCTGGCGCAGCGCGTCGGTCAACGCTTCATGGCTGGTGAAATGGCGCGCGCCCTTGCCGAACGCTTCCACGGTGGCGGCAGTCAACGGGCCGAGCGCATACAGCCGGGCGATGCCCACCGCTTTCGCCCTGCGGCCGGCTTCGGCGTGCAGGGCTTGCGCGTCGGCGCCGAGTTCGCGCATGTCGCCGAGCACCAGCCAGGCCTCGTCGCCGGGCTGCGCGGCCCCTTCCGCCGCGAGCAGCTCGACCGCGGCATTGAGCGAACCGGGGTTGGCGTTGTAGCTGTCGTCGATCAGCACCGCGCCGTTGCCCAGGCGATGGCGCACCAGCCGGCCGGCGACCGGGCGTGCGTCGCCCAGGCCGTCACGGATCGCCTCCAGCGATGCGCCCAACCCCAGCGCCAGCGATGCCGCCGCCAGCGCGTTGCGGACGTTGTGGCGGCCGGCCAGCGCCAGCGCGACCTCGACCTCGCCCTGCGGCGTGAGCAGCACGAAGCGCGCGCCGTCGGCGTCGAGCACGACATCGCGCGCGCCGACATCGGCGCTGGCATCCAGGCCGAAGCGGATCAGGCGCCGGCCATGCGCGCGCTCGGCGAAATACGGGGCAAAGGCATCGTCGGCGTTGATCACCGCGACCCCGTCTGGCGGCAGCGCGTCGTAGATCGCTGCCTTGGTGTCGGCCACCCCGAGCAGGCTGCCCATGCGCTCCAGGTGCGCCGGGGCGACGTTGTTGACCACGGCCACGTGCGGTCGCGCGATCGCGGCCAGGTAGGCGATGTCGCCGGGCTTGCCGGCGCCCATCTCGTAGATCGCGAACTGCGCGTGCTCCGGCGCGTCGAGCACCGCCAGCGGCAGCCCGATCTCGTTGTTGCGGTTGCCCGGGTTGGCGTAGGCGCCCTGTTCGCCCGGTGCCGTGGCGCGCTGCAGGATCGGCAGCAACAGCGCCTTGACGCTGGTCTTGCCGTTGCTGCCGGTGATCGCGGCGACCCGGGTGGCGCGCGTGCGCTGCAGCGCGGCGGCGAACGCGCCCAGCGCGCGCTCGGTGTCGGCGACCAGCACCTGCGGCAGCGGACTTTCGACCGTGCGCGACACCAGCGCCGCGCGCGCGCCGGCCTGTTGCGCGGCGGCGACGTGGTCGTGGCCGTCGAAACGCTCGCCTTTCAGCGCCACGTACAGCGCCGCACGCCCATCCCTGGCATCGAGCGTGCGGGTGTCGTTGGCCACCGCATCGATCAGCACGTCGGCGCCCTGCAGGCGGCCGCCGACCCATTGCGCGATGCGCGACAGCGGCAGTGGCTTCATGCCGCGCCTCCCGCGTCGCGTCCGTGGCGATGCCGTGCCAGCGCTTCGCGTGCGACCTGGCTGTCGTCGAAGGGATGCCGGGTGCCGGCGACTTCCTGGTAGGTCTCGTGGCCCTTGCCGGCGACCAGCACGATGTCGTGCGGCCCGGCGGCGCCGATCGCGCGCTCGATCGCGGCACGGCGGTCGCGTTCCACCAGCACCTTCGCCGGGTCGGCGAAGCCGGCCATGATGTCGGCGACGATGGCGTCGCCGTCTTCGCCGCGCGGGTTGTCGTCGGTGACGATCACCGACTCGGCGGCCGCTTCGGCGATCGCCGCCATCTGCGGGCGCTTGCCGCTGTCGCGTTCGCCGCCGCAGCCGAACACGCAGGTCAGGCGCCCGCGCAGGTGGCCGCGCAGCGACGACAATGCCTGCTGCAGCGCATCGGGCTTGTGCGAGTAGTCGACCACCACCAGCGGCAGCACGCCGTCGCCGCCGAGCCGGTTCATGCGCCCGGGGATCGGTTGCAGTCGCGCCAGCACGGCGGCGATCGCGTCCGCGGTTTGGCCCTGCGCGTGCAGCACGCCCGCGACCGCGACCAGGTTGTCGATGTTGAAGCGTCCCAGCAGCGGCGAGCGCAGCGTGCGCCGCTCGTCGCCGACCACCAGCTCGAAGGCCAGGCCGTCGGCGGCCAGCGCCACGTTTTCCGCGCGCACGTCCGCCTGCGCGCCCTGCGAGCTGGTGCCGATGCCGCGCACGCCGTCCGGCAATGCCGCCAGCAGTTCGCGGCCGAAGGCGTCGTCGAGGTTGATGACCGCCGCGCGCAGGCCGGGCCGCGCGAACAACTTCGCCTTGGCCGCGCCGTAGCTCGCCATGTCGCCGTGGTAGTCGAGGTGGTCGCGGGTGAGGTTGCTGAACACCGCGATGTCGTAATGCACCGCGTCGACGCGGCCCTGGTCCAGCGCGTGCGAGCTGACTTCCATCGCCACCGCCCGCGCACCGGCACCGCGCAATTGCGCGAGCAGCGCATGCATCTGCAGCACCAGCGGCGTGGTGAAGCCGGTCGCCACCGGCGCGCCGTAGAGGCCGGCGCCGAGCGTGCCGATGGTGCCGCTGGGCGTGCCCAGCAGCGTCCATGCCTGCGCCAGCAACTGCACGGTCGAGGTCTTGCCGCTGGTGCCGGTCACCCCGACCATCGCCATCGCCCGCGACGGCTGGCCGTGGAACAGGTCGGCCATCGCGCCCATGCGCGCGCGCAGGCCGGGCACGGCGATCGCATCGGCCGGCGCCGGGATCGCCTCGGAAGCGGGCGGCTCGAACAGGATCGCGCCGGCGCCGGCCGCGCGCGCCTGTTCGACGAACAGCAAGCCGTGCGCCCCGAAGCCGGCGATGGCGACGAAGGCGTCGCCCGGCTGCACGTCGCGGCTGTCCAGCACCAGGCCGGTGATGGCCAGTTCCGGCGGCACCGGCACGTCGGGCAGCAGTTCGGCGAGCAACATGGCGCGGGTCATCGCACCGCTCCCTGCACCGCGACCTGCGACGGCGCCTGCGCCTGCGCCAGTGCTGCTGCGATCGCGACAGGCGGCTTGCGCTTCGCCTCTTCCTTCGCCTGCGCCGCCAGCCAGGTCTCGATGTCGTCCGGCGGCACGTCCATCAGCCGCAGCGCGCCCTGCATCACGTTGTGGAACACCGGGCCGGAGACCGAACCGCCGTAGTAGCCGCGGCGGCTGGGATCGGGCTCGCTGACCACCACCGCCATCGAAAAGCGCGGGTTGTCGACAGGCACCACCCCGGCGAACAGCGACACGTAGCGCCGCGAATAGCTGCCGCCGCTGGCCATGCGCGCGGTGCCGGTCTTGCCGGCGACGTGGTAGCCCAGGATCGCGGCGGTGGTGGCGGTGCCGCCGGGTTCGGTCACCGTCTGCATCATCTTCATCACTTCGTGCGCGATCGCCGGATCCAGCACCTGGCGCGGCTCGTTGCGCTGGCCCTTGACGAAGGTCGGCGCGAGCATGCGGCCGTCGTTGGCGAGCGCGGCATAGACTTCGGCGATCTGCAACGGCGTCGCCGACAGCCCATAACCGTAGGCCATGGTCTGCTTGGTGGTGCCGTACCAGCTGTCCGGCGGCGGCAGCACGCCGGCCGACTCGCCGGGAAAGCCACTGCCGGGCGCGCTGCCGTAGCCGAAGCGGTGCACGAATTCGTAGAACTGCCGGTCCGGCAGCATGTTGGCGATCTTCGCGGCGCCGACGTTGGAACTCTTGGTGATCACCCCGGTCACCGTCAGCACGCCGTGGTTGTGGGTGTCGGTGGTGCGGTAGCGGCCGTTCGGCATCCAGCCGGGGTTGGTATTGATCAGGGTGTCGGGCGTGACCACGCCGGCGGCCAGGCCGGCGGCGATGGTCACCGGCTTCATCGTCGAGCCCGGTTCGACCACGTCGGTGACGGCGCGGTTGCGGTGCGCGTCGCGGTGGCTGCCGTCGACCGCGTTGGGGTTGTACGAGGGCAGGTTGGCCATCGCCAGCACTTCGCCGGTGGCGATGTCGAGCACCACCGCCGAGGCGCTGCTGGCGCCGGTCTCCAGCAGCGCGCGCTTGAGCTCGCGGTAGGTCAGGTACTGGATCCGGCGGTCGATCGACAGGGTCAGGTCGCGGCCGGGCTCGGCGGCGCGCACCAGGTCGACGTTCTCGACGATGCGGCCGCGGCGGTCGCGGATCACCTTCTTGGCGCCGGGCTTGCCGCGCAGCCAGTCGTCGAACGCCAGCTCCACGCCTTCCTGGCCGCGGTCGTCGATGTTGGTGAAGCCCAGCACGTGCGCCAACGCCTCGCCCTGCGGGTAGAAGCGCCGGAATTCGCGCTGCGAGGCCACGCCGGGGATGTCGCGGGCGAGGATCGCCTTCGCCTCGTCGGGGTTGATGCGGCGCTTGAGGTAGACGAATTCCTTGTCGCTGCGCTGGCCGAGCTTGCGCGTGAGCTGCTCGGCGGGAATGCCCAGCGCCCTGGCCAGTTCCGGCAGGCGGCCCGGGTTCTTCAGCAATTCCTGCGGGTTGCCCCAGATCGATTCCACCGGCGAGGACACCGCCAGCGGCTCGCCGTTGCGATCGGTGATCATGCCGCGCGAGGTCGGGATCGGGATCTCGCGCAGGAAGCGCGCGTCGCCCTGCTGGCGGTAGAAGTCGTTGTCGATCAGCTGCAGGTCGACCGCGCGCCCGACCAGCGCCAGCGAACACAAGCCCAGGGTGCCGACCACCAGCGCCAACCGCCCGCGCAGGTTGAATTGCGCGCGGCCACGCGAAGGCTTGCCGGACTTTCCCGCCTTGCCGGTGGCGCGGCCGATCATGGCTGCACCTTCCGGTTGGGGCACGGCGCATGGCTGCGCCGCCGTGGTGCAGGTGGCCAGTGCATGGACGGCCGCGGGCTCACGGCTGCACCACGACGATGTCGCTGGTCTCGGGGAACTTCATCCCCAGCCGGGTGCGCGCGACCTGGTCGATGCGGTTGCTCTCGGCCCAGGTCGCCTGCTCCAGCTGCAGCCGGCCGAATTCGATGTTGAGCTCGTCGCGCGCCCGTTCCAGCCGGGTCAGGGCGATGAACGATTGCCGATGCTCGTGGCGCGCGAACACCACCGCGATCGCCGACAGCACGTTGGCGGCGACCAGGACCATGAGCAGCACGCGCGCGCTCATCCCGCGGCTCCCTGCGCGGCAAGCTTTTCCGCCACGCGCAGCACCGCGCTGCGCGCGCGCGGGTTGGCGGCGGTCTCGGCGGCGTCGGCTTTCCGCGCGTTGCCCAGCGCCCGCAACGTCGGCACGAACGCCTGCGCCACCGGCATGCGACGGTTGGCCGGCGGCGCCTTGGCGTGGCCGGCGATGAAGCGCTTGACGATCCGGTCCTCCAGCGAATGGAAGCTGATCACGACCAGCCGCCCGCCCGGGCGCAGCCGCGACAGGGCCGCGTCGAGCCCGGTTTCCAGGTCGGCCAGCTCGCGGTTGATGAAGATCCGGATCGCCTGGAAACTGCGGGTGGCCGGGTGGATCTTGTGTTCGCCGCGCGGCACGACCGAGGCGATCACGCCGGCCAGTTGCGCGGTGCGCACGATCGGCTGCTGGGCGCGCGCCGCCACGATGGCGCGCGCGATCCGGCGCGACATCCGCTCCTCGCCGTAGGTCCAGAGCACGTCGGCGATCGCCTTCTCGTCGGCGTGCGCCAGCCATTGCGCCGCGCTTTCGCCGCTGTCCGGATCCATGCGCATGTCCAGCGGGCCGTCCCTGCCGAAGGAGAAGCCGCGTTCGGCCACGTCCAGCTGCGGCGACGACACGCCGAGGTCCAGCAGCACGCCATCGAGCCCGGCCGCGGTGGCATCCCAGTGCGCGAGGTCGGCGAAGCTGCCGCGGAAGATCGCCACGCGTGCGTCGCCACCGAACTCGCGTCCGGCCACCGCGATCGCCTCGGGATCCTTGTCCATCAGCAGCAGTCGCCCTCCGGGACCCAGCCGTTGCAGCACGCCGCGCGCATGGCCGCCACGCCCGAACGTGCCATCCAGGTACGTTCCATCCGCCTTCACCTGCAGCCCTTCCATGACCTGCGCGAACATCACCGGAAGGTGGGCGGAGCGGACCTCCGCGCCACCCGCCGTCACAACTGCAGGTCGAGCAGCCCGTCGCCCAGGTCGGCATCCGATAACGTCTGCCGGATCTGCGCGTGGTGCGCCTGCTCGCTCCACAACTCGAACTTGTCGCCCATGCCCAGCAGCACGGCCTTCTTCTCGATCGCGCACGCGCTGCGATGGCTGGCGGGAATGCTGATCCGGCCGCTGCCGTCCGGCTCGACGAAGCTGGCCGCGCCGACCAGCTTCAACTGCATCTGCCGGCTGATGCTTTTCGTGCGCGGCAGCGCGTTGACCTGGTCGCGGACCTGCTCCCAGACTGCGTGCGGGTACAGGTAGAGGCAGCCGCTGTCGAACGGGTTGTAGGTGATGACCAGGCGGTTGCCGCAGGCGCCCGCGACCAGGTCCCGGTAACTGGTGGGAATCGCCAGCCGGCCCTTGTCGTCGATGGTGATGGCGGTCTCGCCCTGGAACATGCCTGCTCGGTGCCCCCGTCTAAGGCGGGTTTACGACCAAGGAAAACCACGAAATTCCCGGTTTCCCCACGAGTCGCCACCTTAGGAGTGCCCCGGAGGGTTGTCAACAACTTTCATTGGGGATTTTCGCTAGGCAGGTCAATGACTTGCATCAAACTTCAGAGACTTGTTCAAGCTTTATCCACAAGCCGCTGTTTCGTCTCAAATTTTGAGATTTCGTCAGTTTTCGCGCTCCTCACACGACTCTCACAATATCGTCACATCGGCTCTGTTGCGCCGCAACAACGGCAACCGAGCCGTGCTCCGGATCTGCGCGACGGCTTGATCGCCGGCCTTCGCTGCGATTGACGGCCCCCGGCGTTGCCGCCAGCCCTACGGGGCAAATGTCCCTCGGCCTGCGGCCTCCTCCTTTACTTCGCCCCGAAGGGCTGGCGGCAACGCCGGGACGTCGGATCACAGGCTAGTCAAAACCAAAAGCAAGGCTCGCTCGGCTCTGCGCTCACAACTGCTGCGAAGCCGCAATGCCGGGTGCGGATGCCCTTGGGTGCGAAGTAAAGGAGGAGGCGTCGGCCGAAGGCCGGCGCCGGAGGACATTCGCACCCAAGGGCATCCGCACCCGGCGCCCCACGAGCACGAACCCGCCCGATCCCGGTTTCGGAATTGGGCGACGACCCGGGAAAAAGCGGCGGAGCCGGCCGATAAGCCGGGTTCTGTCTTGGACAGTCATTCCTCTAGGCGCAGCGTCACCGCTACGCTCAAGCAGCCTACCCGGAGACACTGCGGGCCACAGTGTTGTCTCCCTATTTGGCCTTGCTCCCGGTGGGGTTTGCCGTGCCGGCCTGTTGCCAGGCTCGCGGTGCGCTCTTACCGCACCATTTCACCCTTGCCACGCGCGCCTTGCGACGCCGTTCGGCGGTATCTTTCTGTTGCACTTTCCGTCGGCTCGCGCCGCCCAGGCGTTACCTGGCACCGTGCCCTGTGGAGCCCGGACTTTCCTCGGCACCCGCATCCACCGAAATGGACTTGGATGACGCGACTGCCTGGCCGACTCCGCCGCGCGTAGTCTACGGCTACGCCATCGAATCCCCTAAAGTTTGCTGCGCAAACCCCGGGGCCCCGCCCGGTGCTTTCCACACCCCCGGTCGCGACTGCGGCGCGAATCGCCCCCGACTCAGGAGGCTGATGCGGATTCCTCTTCGGCCCCGCTGCCATACAGCGCCTTGCGCGGGGCACCGCTGATTTCGGCGGCCAGCCTGGCCGCGGTCGAAGGCGGCAGGTGTTCGCCCAGCTTCGCGTACAGGCGGCGGCCTTCGGCGATGCGGGCATCGGCGTCCTCGCCGACGCCCTGCACCAGCACCACGAATTCGCCCCTGCGCTGGTTCGGGTCCGCGGCGACGCGCGCGCGCAACTCGCCCAGGGTGCCGTCGAGGACGGTTTCGAACAGCTTGGTCAGCTCCCGCGCCAGCACCGCCTGGCGATCGGCGCCGAAAGCCGCGGCCATGTCCTCCAGGGAATCCTCGATCCGATGCGCGGATTCGTAGAACGCCAAGGTCCGCGCCTCGCCCGCCAGCCGCGCCAGCCGCTCGCGCCGGGCACCGGCCTTGGCCGGCAGGAAGCCCTCGAACGCCAGGCGGTCGCTGGGCAATCCCGCCACGCTCAGTGCGGCGACGAAGGCGCAGGGACCCGGCAACGGGCTCACCTTGATGCCCGCCGAACGCGCCGCGCGCACCAGCCGGAAGCCCGGGTCGCTGACCAGCGGCGTGCCGGCATCGGACACCAGCGCCAGCGATTCCCCCGCCAGCAGGCGCGCGACCAGCCGCTCCGCGACTTCGCCCTCGTTGTGTTCGTGCAGCGCCAGCAGCGGCCGTTCGATGCCGTAGTGCGCGAGCAGCTGCCGGGTATGGCGGGTGTCCTCGGCGCAGATCGCCGACACCGCCCGGAGCGTGTCCAGCGCGCGCGGCGAAAGATCGCCGAGGTTTCCGATCGGGGTGGCGACGACGTGAAGCGTGCCGCCGGGGGACTTGCTGGCCGCTGCCATCGCTGCTCCGCTCACCGCGCGGTTTTCCGCGCGCGGGTAGAATCCTAACCGGTTCCCCTTGGAGCGCCTCGCGGCGGATGCAGATGAGCTGGAATCGAAAGGATGCGACCTGGGCCAGGATCCTGCTGGCCCTGCTGCTGGCACTGCTGGCTGCCGGCTGCACCACCACCGAAATCGTGACCCGGCCATCGGCCACGCCGCGGATGGCGCCGGTGTTCGCCGAAGCCGCCGTGCTCGCCCGCAACCATGCGGCGCTGGCCGGCCAGGCGCAGCTGGACAACGGCAACCGCATCGAGCGCCTGCTCGCCGGGCTCGACGACGCCACCCTGGCACGCGAGGCAGCGGCGCTGCCCGCGGGCGACCCGCTGTACGACTTCGCCGGCCGTGCCCTGCTCAACCGCGGGCTGCCGTTGCCGCGCCCGTTCGATCGCGGCGGCAACTGGCGCTTCGACGCCGGCAACCGTCCGCCCGCCGACAGCGACGGCTATCGCCCGCCGATGAAGCTCGCCGTGCTGCTGCCCTTGTCGGGCAGCATGTCGACCGCCGCCCGCCCGGTGCGCGACGGCCTGCTCGCCGGCTACTACGCCGAGCAGCGTCGACGCCCCGATATCGCCTTCTACGACACCGCCGGCACCGCCGGCGGCACGATCGCCGCCTACGACAAGGCGGTCGCCGACGGCGCCGACTTCGTGCTCGGCCCGCTCGGCCGCGACGCCGTCAGCACCCTGTTCCGCAACGGCAGGCTGACCGTGCCGGTGCTTGCGCTCAACCGCGGCAACGTGCCGCCGCCGGCTGGCAGCGCCAGCTTCTCGCTGGCGCCGGAGGACGACGGCATCGCCGCCGCCGAATACCTGATAGCACGCAAGGCCCCGCGCGTGCTGGTGCTCGTGGACGGCGACGACGGCATGCGCCGCGCGGTCGCCGCGTTCCGCGAACAGCTGCAGGCGCGCGGCGGCAGCATCGTCGCCGAGATCGGCGTCACCGCCGAACCCGGCGACCTGTCCGCCGCGATCGCCGCCGCGGCGCGGAAGGAAGGCGGCGTCGACGCCGTGTTCCTGGCGCTGAAGCCCGCGCAGGCGCGCGCGCTGGCACCGCAGCTTTCGCTGGCCGGGCTCGGCGGCAAGCTGCGCGTGGCCACCTCGCAACTGTCCGGCGCCGGCGAGGATGCCACCCGCGACCACGCGCTGGACGGGATCGCCTTCCCCACCGAAGTCTGGAGCGTCCGCGGCGTCGCCGGGCTGCCCTCGGCGACGAGCGCCGCGTCGCTGTTGCCGAGCGCACGCGGGGGAGCGGCAAAGCTGTTCGCCTTCGGCTATGACGCATGGCTGCTGACCGCCTACCTCGAGCGCCTGGCCACCGGTGCCGACGGCAAGGTCACCGGCGCCACCGGCACCCTGCGCATCGACGGCTTCGGCAACGTCGTGCGCACGCCGGCATGGTCGACGTACAGCGGCGCGACCGCGGTGCCGCTGGGCAATGCCGGCGGCTGATGCCAACGCGGGGCGCCTGGATCGACGCGCCCGCGGCACCCAGGTGGAAGTCGCCGCGCGGCGTTACCTGGTCGACGCCGGCCTGCGCGAAATCGCGGCCAACGCCCGCTACCGCGGCGGCGAGCTCGACCTGGTGATGCTCGATCCCGGCGTGCCGGCACGCGGCGCGCGCGACGGCGGCACCGTCGTGTTCGTCGAAGTGCGCTACCGCAGCCACGCGGGCTTCGGCGGCGGTGCAAGTTCGGTCGACGCGCGCAAGCGCCGCAAGCTGGTGCATGCCGCGCAACGTTTCCTCGCCGGGCATCGCCAGTTCGCGCACGCGCCGTGCCGCTTCGACGTGGTCGAGGCCGATGGCGATCCGGGCGCACCGCGGCTGACGTGGCTGCGCGACGCGTTCCGCGCCGACGACAGATGACCGCCGCCCTGCCCGCCGCCTTGTCGCGGGAACTCGCCGCCCTGCTCGGCCAGGCATGGTCGACGGACGCGAGCGAACGGCTGGCCTACGCCTACGACAATTCGCGCAGGCTGGTCGTGCCCGACGCGGTCGCGCTGCCGACCACCCGTGGACAGGTCGTCGCACTGGTGCGCGCCTGCCGCACGCACCGCGTGCCGGTGGTCGCGCGCGGCCGCGGCACCAACACCACCGGCGCCACGGTGCCGGTGGCCGGCGGCGTGGTGGTGTCGTTCGAGCGCATGGACGCGATCCTCGCCATCCGCCCGGGCGACCGTTGCGCGGTGGTCGAGCCCGGCGTGCTCAACGGAGAACTGCAGCGCGCGCTGCAGGCGCATGGCCTGTTCTGGCCGCCGGATCCCACCAGCGCGGATTTCTCGACCATCGGCGGCAACCTCGCCTGCAACGCCGGCGGCCCGCGCGCGGTCAAGTACGGCGCCAGCCGCGACAACGTCCTGGCGCTGACCGCGGTCACCGGCGCCGGCGAACTGATCCACTGCGGCAGCGCCACCACCAAGGGCGCGACCGGCTACGACCTGCAGCGCCTGCTGGTCGGCAGCGAAGGCACGCTGGCGCTGATCGTGGAGGCGACGCTGAAGCTGGCGCCGCTGCCGCCGGCGCGCCGCGTGCTGCGCGCGCTCTATCGCGACGTCGCCAGTGCCGCCGATGCGGTCGCGCGACTGATGGCGCAGGCGGTGACGCCATCGATGCTGGAATTCATGGATGGCGATTGCGTGCGCCTGGCGCGCGAACACATGCTCGCCAGCGGCGGCGGCGGCGAGCTGCCCGCCGGCGCGGGCGCCTTGTTGCTGGTCGAGGCGGACGGCGATCCCGACACGCTGCCGCACGCGATCCGGGCGCTGGCGCAGGCGGCCGCGGGCGACGGCCTGGTCGCGCTGGACGAAGCCGCCGACGAGGCCGCGCGCGCCACGCTGTGGTCCGCACGCAAGGCGCTGTCGCCGGCGCTGCGCACGCTGGCGCCCGGCAAGATCAACGAGGACGTGGTGGTGCCGGTGTCGCGGATCCCCGAGCTGGTCGCGGGCGTGCAGGCGCTGGCACGGGAATTCAAGCTGCCGATCGTGACCTTCGGGCACGCCGGCAACGGCAACCTGCACGTCAACCTGTTGTTCGACCCGGCCGATGCGATGCAGTCGCAACGCGCGCACGACGCGATGGCGCGCGTGTTCGCGCTCGCGTTGTCGCTCGGCGGAACGTTGTCGGGGGAACACGGCATCGGCCTGGCCAAGCGCGCCTTCATGCCGCAGGCGATCGATGCGCCGACGCTGGCGTTGATGCGGCAACTGAAGACAGTGTTCGACCCCGACGGCATCCTCAACCCGGGCAAGCTGCTGCCGCCGTGAGCGACGCGCTCGAAGACCTCCTGGGCCAGATCCGCGCCTGTCGCATCTGCCAGGCGCAGTTGCCGCTGGGGCCGCGGCCGGTGCTCGCCGCCAGTGCGCAGGCCCGCCTGCTGATCGTCAGCCAGGCGCCGGGCGCGCGCGTGCATGCGACCGGCATTCCCTGGAACGACGCCAGCGGCCGCCGCCTGCGCGACTGGCTGCAACTGGACGAAGCCACGTTCTACGATGCCCGGCGCGTGGCGATCGTGCCGATGGGCTTCTGCTATCCGGGCCGCGCCGGCTCCGGCGATGCGCCCCCGCGCCCGGAATGCCGCGCCACCTGGCACCCGCGCCTGCTGCCCTTGCTGCGCAATGTCGGGCTCACGCTGTCGATCGGGCAATACGCCCAGGCGTACTGCCTGGGCGCCCGCCGCAAGCCGAGCCTGGGTGCGACCGTGCGCGCCTGGCGCGAATACCTGCCCACGCAATTGCCGCTGCCGCATCCCAGCCCGCGCAACGTCGGCTGGTTCAAGGCCAACCCGTGGTTCGATGCCGAGGTGCTGCCGGTGTTGCGGGAGCGTGTCCACGCCGTGCTCGGGTGATCGGTTGCGGGGAGCTGCCGGCGTCCGGCCGGTCGCAGGCGCTGGTCGCGGGCAGCCGCCGGCCAGCGCCAAAACCCGGTTTCGCGAACCGGCTCTTCTTCCTGCAAAAAAGCGGTAATTTAGGCGTTGCCACATCCCGCCCGGGAGCCGCCATGAACGCGTTCACACGCATGCTTTCGGCGCTGGCGCTGGTCGCCACCGCCTTCGCCGCACAGGCCCAGGCACCGGCCCAGGCACCGGCCGACCCGGCCCGGCCGCTGCGGGTCATGCTCGTCGGCAACAGCCTCACCTACAGCAACAACCTTCCGCGCCTGCTGCGCGCGATCGCCGCGTCGCAACCCGGCGGGCCGGCGATCGAGACCGCCACCTATGTCATGCCGGGCGCGGAACTGGACACGCTGTGGGATGACAGCAAGGCCGCCGACGCGCTGCGCGCGGGCCCATGGGACGCACTCGTGCTGCAGGAGCGCGGCGGCATCGCCCGCTGCGTCACCGACAACCGCCGCGAGCCGGAGTGCCGGCGCAGCGAGCGGGCGCACCGCGACTTCACCAGGCTGGCCACCGGCGTGGGCGCCCGGGTGCTGCTGCTGGCGACCTGGCCGCCGCTGCGCGCGAGCGACCTCGACGACACCGCCCTGCGCCGCCGCCGGCGCGAGGTCTACGAGACCGCGTATTCGCAACTCGCCAGCCACGTGGGCGGCGACGGCGCGCGCGTCGCGGTGGTCCCGGCCGCCTCGGTGCTGCTGGCGCCGAAACAGGGTGCGTACGACCCGCGCCCCTTCAGCGACGACATGCACCCCAGCATCGCCTCCTCGCTGGTGATGGCCGCGCAGCTCTATGCCGCGATCACCGGTCGCGCGCCGGTGGCGCACGACCTGCTGATCGACTTCCCGATGCTGCCGCCGGCCGCGCTGACGCATCCGGACACGCCGATCGAGACGCAGCCGCAACTGGCCGGCGATGGCAGCAAGGTGTTGCTCAAGGCCGGCGCGCTGGAGCCGCTGTACGCGCGCGCCGCCGGCGGCTGAGCCAGGCTAGCTGGCCGGCGCGAAGTGGGCGTAGCCCGCACGCGCGGGCTGCCACTGGCTGCCGTCCGCCCGCAGCGCCTGCACGCCACGGCGCTCGACGACGCGACCGATGCGGGTCAGCGCCAGCGCCTGGCCGTGCGCAAGCGCCGCGATGGCGTCCCGCCGCGATGGCGGGGCGATGAAGCACAGCTCGTAGTCATCGCCGCCGCAGGCCTGCAGGTCCGCTCGCGCGGCCGGGTCGAAGCGCGCGGCCAGCGCCGGCGAGGCCGGAAGCGCCGGGAGGTCGATCTCCGCGCCGACTCCGCTGGCGACGCATACGTGGCCGAGGTCGGCGATCAGCCCGTCGGACACGTCGACGGCGGCGCCGGCGATGCCGTCCAGCGCCAGGCCCAGCGCGACGCGGGGCGTGGGCCGGTCCAGGCGCGCGCGCAGCGCGGGGTCCGCGGCGCCGCCGGCGCGCCACTGCGCCAGCGCCGCGGCGGCATCGCCGAGCGTGCCGCTGACCCAGACATCGTCGCCGGCGCGCGCACCGTCACGACGCAGGCCGCAGCCTTCGGCGACCAGCCCGTGTGCGGTCACGCAGACCGAAAGCGGCCCGCGCGTGGTGTCGCCGCCGACCAGCGCGACGCCGTGGGTGTCGGCCAGCGCAAGGAAGCCATCGAGGAAGGCCTCGACCCAATCGCCATCGGCATGCGGAAGCGACAGCGACAGCGTCGCCCAGGCCGGCCGCGCGCCCATCGCGGCGAGGTCGGACAGGTTCACCGCCAGCGCCTTCCAGCCGAGGTCCCCGGCACGGGTGTCGGCGGGAAAGTGCACGTCGGCGTTGAGTGTGTCGGTCGCGACCGCCAGCCAGTGCCCAGGCGGCATGCGCAGCAGCGCGGCGTCGTCGCCGATGCCGAGCACCACGTCCTCGCGCGTCGCGGCGCGCGCCTTGATGCGGGCGATGAGGTCGAATTCAGGCAAGCTGTCCCACCTTGTGGTCCCGGGCATGGCCTCGATGGAGCTGTCGATCACGACGCTGCGGGATCGTTGGGATTCCCCGCCACGCCGGGATGGCGATGATCGCGGAGGCCTCGACTATTTCTGGCGCGCGGCCGCGAATTCCGGCGCGCGCCATGCCGCCGCGGCATGGTCGAGCACGCCGTTGACATAGGTATGGCCGTGCTCGGAACCGAAGCGCTTGGTGGTGTCGATGGCTTCGTTGATCACCACCCGGTAAGGCACGTCGGGGCGGTGCAGCAGTTCGTAGGCGGCGATGCGCAGCGCGGCGCGTTCGATCTGGTCGACCTGCTCGACCTCGCGGTCGATGAAGGCGGCCAGCGCGACATCGAGCTCGCCGACATGCTTGACCACGCCGCGCACCAGGTCCTCGAAGTATTCCAGGTCGGCGACTTCGTGCGCCTGTTCGTGCGCGAACTGGGCGATCACCTGCGGCGCGGCGCCGCCGGACACCTGCCAGGCGTAGACGGCCTGCAGTGCGCGCCGGCGCGCGCGCGAACGCGCCACCGGGTCGATGCCGTCCTTGCGACGCGGGGGCCGGCTCACGGCAACTGCTCCAGCAACTGTGCCATCTCGATCGCGACCAGCGCGGCTTCCTCGCCCTTGTTGCCGTGGCTGCCGCCGGCGCGATCCTGCGCATCGGCATGGTCCTCGACCGCGAGCACGCCGTTGCACACCGGCAGCCCGTAATCCAGCGCCACCCGCATCAGGCCTTCGGCGCAACCGTCGGCGACCTGCTCGTAGTGGCGGGTATCGCCGCGCACCACGCAGCCGAGCGCGACCACCGCGACATGCGTGCTGGCCGCGGCGATCCGCGCGGCGGCCAGTGGCAGCTCCCATGCGCCCGGCACGCGCACCACGTCGACCGCCCCGGCGGCCACGCCATGGTCGGCGAAGGCCTTGCGCGCGCCGGCCACCAGCGCATCGGTGATGCGCGGGTTCCAGCGGCTGGCGAGGATCGCGAAACGGGCGCCTTCGGCAGCGCGCAGGTCGCCTTCGTAATGCGGCATGGTCGGGATCGATGCGAAGGGTGGGCCAGTTTAGCGCCTGCCGGCGCGGCCGGCCGCCGCCATCAGTCCTGCGACGGGTCGAGGTACTCCACGACCTCGAGCCCATAGCCCGCCAGCCCGACCTGCCGGCGCGGGGTGCCGAGCACGCGCAGCTTGCCCAGGCCCAGGTCGGCGAGGATCTGGGCGCCGGCGCCATTGCGACGCCATTCGGCCAGCGCGCCGCCGCGCGTCGCCACGGTTTCGGGCCTGGCGCCGTCCTGCGGCTCGCGGATCCGCGCCAGCAGCGCATCGCCGTCCTGCGGCTCGCCCAGCAGCACCAGCGCGCCGCGGCCCTCGCCCGCGATCCTCGCCAGCACGTCGCCGACCGCCGGGCCGAAATCGGCGCGTCGCCAGTGCAATGCGTCGGCCAGCGGATTGAGCATGTGCACCCGCACCAGGGTCGGCAGCGATGCATCGGCGTCGCCGCGCAGCAATGCGAAATGCAGCGCGTGGCCGAGGCGGTCGCGATAGGTGTGCAGGCGGAACGCGCCGTGCTCGGTGTCGATGTCGCGCGCGTCGATGCGCTCGACCGTGTGCTCGGTGGCGAGGCGGTGACGGATCAGGTCCTCGATCGAGCCGATCAGGAGGCCATGCTCGCGCGCGAACGCCTCCAGCTCAGGGCGGCGCGCCATCGAGCCGTCCGGATTGAGGATTTCGACCAGCACCCCGGCCGGCTCCAGCCCCGCCAGCAGCGCCAGGTCGCTGGCGGCCTCGGTGTGCCCGGCGCGGTTGAGCACGCCGCCCGGCTGCGCCTGCAGCGGGAAGATGTGGCCGGGCTGCGACAGGTCGGCGGCGCTGGCATCCGGCCGCACCGCGGTGCGCACGGTGTGGGCGCGGTCGTAGGCGCTGATGCCGGTGGTGACGCCCTCGGCGGCCTCGATCGAGACGGTGAAGTTGGTGCCGTGCGGCGAGGTGTTGTCGCGC
>JAKFDF010000160.1:0-3887 GCA_036676275.1 Lysobacter sp. | reverse complement strand
GCGCGGCCCGCCCCAGACGCCGATCAGGATGAACATCGGGATCAGCATCGCCTCGAAGAACACGTAGAACAGCATCGCGTCCATCGCCGCGAACACGCCGATCATCACGCCTTCCAGGAACAGGATCGAGGCGACGTACTGGCTCACCCGCTCCTTGATCGGCGACCACGCGCCGACCAGGGTCAGCACCGTGGTCACGGTGGTCAGCCCGATCAGCGCCACCGAGATGCCGTCGGCGCCGAGGTGGTACTGGATGTCGTAGGCCGGGATCCAGGCGTGCAGTTCGATGAACTGCATGCCCGGGCTGGCCATGTCGAAGCCGGTGAACAGGGGCACGCTCAGCGCCAGCGTCGCGAGCGCGAACGCCAGCGCCGCCCAGCGCGCGGCCTGCGCGCGGGCGTTGCCCAGCGCCAGGCACAGCGCGCCGCCGAGGATCGGCAGCCACACCAGCAGGCTCAGCAGCGGGAAGGCGCCGTTCGAAGTCATGCTTTGCAAGGGCTCGGGGCTCACGTCGCGGGTCCTTGTCGGGTCAATGCCAGTAACGCAGGAGCACGGCCAGCAAACCGATCAGGCCGAGGATCATCGCGAAGGCGTAGTGGTAGAGGTAGCCGGACTGGGTCCTGCGCAGCAGCCCGGCGCTGAAGTCGACCAGCCGCGCGCTGCCGTTGACGAACAGGCCGTCGATCAGGCGCTCGTCCGCCTTGCGCGACAGCTTGCCGAGCCTGAGGCCGCCGCCGGCGAAGCCATCGATCCACAGCGTGTCGAAACCGTACTTGTCCTCCAGCACGCGCACCGGCCAGGAAAACAGCCTGCGTGCCTTGTGGTGCAGTTCCGGCTTCCACCAGTACATCGCGGTCGCCAGCGCGAAACCGGCCAGGGCCAGCCAGAAGGCGGGCGCCATGAAGCCGTGCAGCGCGAACGCGACCGGCCCGTGGAATTCCGCGGCCAGCTTGCCGACCACGTCGCGCGCGGCGGGCACGTCGATCGCGCCGAGGAAGAACGGCAACTGCTTCGCGTGGCCCATCACGTCGCTGCCGAACAGCATCGGGCCGATGGTGAGGAACCCGATGACCACCGAAGGAATCGCCAGCAACACCAGCGGCAAGGTCACCACCCACGGCGATTCATGCGGTTCGTGCGCGCCGTGGTGCTCGTGGGCGTGGGCGTGGGCGTGGTCGTCGTGCGCAACCTGGCGGAAGCGCTCCTCGCCGAAGAACGTCAGGTACAGCAGCCGGAAACTGTAGAACGCGGTGACGAACGCGCCCAGCAGCACCGCCCAGTAGCCGAAGGTCGCGACCCAGTTGCCGGCCTCGTGCGCATGCTCGGCGGCGGCCTCGATGATCGTGTCCTTGGAATAGAAGCCGGAAAAGAACGGCGTGCCCACAAGCGCCAGGGTGCCTACCAGCATGGTCCAGAAGGTCACCGGCATGTACCTGCGCAGGCCGCCCATGCGGCGCATGTCCTGCTCGTGGTGCATGGCGATGATCACCGAGCCGGCGCCCAGGAACAGCAGCGCCTTGAAGAAGGCGTGGGTCATGAGGTGGTAGACCGCGGCGCTGTAAGCCGACACGCCCAGCGCCACCGTCATGTAGCCCAGCTGCGACAGGGTCGAGTAGGCGATCACGCGCTTGATGTCGTTCTGCACGATGCCGATCAGGCCGGTGAAGAAGGCCGTGGTCGCGCCGATGAACAGCACGAGGTTGAGCGCGGTTTCGCTGAGTTCGAACAGCGGCGACATCCGCGCCACCATGAAGATGCCGGCGGTGACCATGGTCGCGGCGTGGATCAGCGCCGAGATCGGGGTCGGGCCTTCCATCGAGTCGGGCAGCCACACGTGCAGCGGCACCTGCGCCGACTTGCCCATGGCGCCGACGAACAGGCAGATGCAGATCAGCGTCGCCACCGACCACTCATGCCCGCTGAACACCGCCACCGTGAGCCCGTCGATGGTCGGCGCGTTGGCGAACACGGTGGCGTAGTCCAGCGTGCCGAACCAGTACAGCACCGCGGCGATGCCGAGGATGAAGCCGAAATCTCCGACCCGGTTGACCAGGAACGCCTTGAGGTTGGCGAACACCGCGGTCGGGCGCTTGAACCAGAAGCCGATCAGCAGGTACGACACCAGGCCGACCGCTTCCCAGCCGAAGAACAGCTGCATGAAGTTGTTGGCCATCACCAGCATCAGCATCGAGAAGGTGAACAGGCTGATGTAGCTGAAGAAGCGCTGGTAGCCGTCGTCCTCGGCCATGTAGCCGATGGTGTAGACGTGCACCAGCAGCGAGACGAAGGTGACCACCACCATCATCATCGCGGTGAGCTTGTCGACCATGAAGCCGACGTGCGATTCCAGGCCGCCGACCTTGAACCAGGTATAGACGTTCTCGTTGAACGGCGGCGCGCCCTGCCCCACCAGCTGCCACAGCACCCAGCACGACAGCCCGCAACTGATCGCGACCCCGGCGATGGTGACGGTGTGCGAACCGGCCCGCCCGACCTGCTTGCGGAACAGGCCGGCGACGATCGCGCCGAGCAGCGGCGCCAGCACGATCGCCAGCAGCACCGACTTGGAGATCATGAGGCCGTTGTGGAGCGTGTTGGCGTCCGGCATCGGTTCAGCCCTTCAACGAATCGATATCGGCGACGTCGATCGAGCGCCGGTTGCGGAACAGGGTGACCAGGATCGCCAGGCCGATCGCGGCCTCGGCTGCGGCCACCGTGAGGATGAAGAACACGAACACCTGTCCCGCCGGGTCGCCGAGCTGGCGCGAGAACCCGACGAAGTTGATGTTGACCGCCAGCAGCATCAGCTCGATGCACATCAGCAGCACGATCACGTTCTTGCGGTTGAGGAAGATCCCGGCCACGGCGATGCAGAACAGCGCCGCGCCCAGCGCCAGGAAATGGCCCAGCGCCAGCCCGGTGGCCAGGGCGGTCATGGCGCCACCTCGTCGGCGGGGGCGTCCGGCGCGGCCGGCTTGCGCGTGGCTTCCATCTTCACCATCCGGAAGCGGTCGGACGCGCGCACCCGGCCCTGTTCCAGCGGGTTCTGGTGCTTGGCGCCGACGCGGCGGCGCAGGGTCAGCATCACCGCGGCCACCACCGCCACGGTCAGGATCACCGCCGCGACCTCGAACGGCAGCAGGAAATCGGTGAACAGCGCGCGCGCAAGCCATGTGGTGTTGGGCACGTCGCCTGCGGCCGCCGCGTGCGCGGCGTTGTCGGCGAACGGCACCGCGCTGCGCGCGCGCACGCCGATCAGCGCCAGCATCTCGGCCAGCATCGCCACGGCCACCAGCAGGCCGACGGGCAGGTAGCGCACGTAGCCTTCGCGCATCCGCGCGACATCGATGTCCAGCATCATCACCACGAACAGGAACAGCACCATCACCGCGCCGACATAGACCACCACCAGCGCCAGCCCGAGGAACTCGGCGCCGGCCAGGATCCAGGTGCAGGCCACGGTGAAGAAGGTCAGCACCAGGAACAGCGCCGCCTGCACCGGGTTGCGGACGCCCACCACCGCGCCCGCGGAGAGCACGGCCGCGACGGCGAAGGCGTAGAAGGCGAGCAGCGTGTAATCCATGCGGTCCTCAGCTGTGCACGGTCATCGGAACGGGGAATCGGCAGCGCGGCGTTCGGCGATCTCCGCCTCCAGGCGGTCTCCCAGCGCCAGCAGCTGCGGCTTGGTCACGATGTTCTCGCCACGGTTCTCGAAGTGGTACTCGAGGACGTGGGTCTCCACGATCGAATCCACGGGGCAGGATTCCTCGCAGAAGCCGCAGTAGATGCACTTGAACAGGTCGATGTCGTAGCGCGTGGTGCGGCGGGTGCCGTCGGCGCGCTGCTCCGAGTCGATGGTGATCGCCAGCGCCGGGCACACCGCCTCG
>JAKFDF010000159.1:0-12472 GCA_036676275.1 Lysobacter sp. | reverse complement strand
TTCGGGACGTAGAAGTCGCAGGTTCAAATCCTGTCTCCCCGACCAATGGAATCAATGCGTTACGGAAGCCGGCCTCGCGCCGGCTTTTTCGTGGGCGCGACCGGCCGCGAGTTCGCGGAAAGGACCGCGCTCCGGCGGCCCTGGCAGCCTCGCGCATCCGGCTTGAACGCGCCCGCCCGCCGGCGCTGTCAGCATGCGTCCAGTCGCTCGCGCAGCACCGCCAGGCGCGGATCTCCCGCCGCGCCGGGCGAAGTCCGGGCCGCGAGGCTCGCCTCCGGATCGCGGGCCTGCCAACGCTCCGGATCGGCGGCCTGGCGATAGGCATCGCGGAACGGCATGCCCTGCCTGGCCAGCTCCACGGCCAGGTCGGTGGCGTACAGCGACGGCTCCAGCGCGGCGCGCATCGCCGCCGGGTTCCACTGCAGGTCGCGCAGCAGGTCCGGCAGCAGCGCCAGCGCCTGCAGGCCCTTGCCGAAGCCGTGGAACAGCGCGCCCTTGCTGACCTGCAGGTCGCGGTGGTAACCCGACGGCAGCGACAGCAGCTGTTCGATCTCGGTGCGCGCGGCGGCGACGCTGGCATAGCTGCCGCGCATCAGTTCGATCGCGTCCGGATTGCGCTTGTTGGGCATGATCGAACTGCCGGTGGTGTAGCGCGGCGGCAGCGCGACGAAGCCGAACTCGGCGCTGGTGAACAGGCTCAGGTCCCAGGCCAGGCGGCGCAGGTCGAGCATCGCGCTGCCGAGCGCCTCCAGCGCCGCGAGTTCGAACTTGCCGCGCGAGAGCTGGGCGCAGGTCGCGGACACCTGCATGCGGCCGAAGCCGAGCGCGGCGGTGGTGTGGTCGCGATCGAGCGCCAGGTTGACGCCGTAGCCGGCTGCGCTGCCCAGGGGGTTGGCATCGATCCATGCGCGCGTGTCGCGGGCGCGCACGGCGTCGTCGATGAAGGCTTCGGCCCAGCCGGCCCACCACATGCCGGCGGACGACACGACCGCGCGCTGCAGGTGGGTGTAGCCGGGCATCGGCAGGCCGGCGTCGGCTTCGGCGCGCCCCAGCGCGACGCCGGCGGCCTCGCGCGCGACCGCATGCAACACCGCGAGCCTGTCCTTAAGCCACAGCCGCGTGGCGACCAGCACCTGGTCGTTGCGGCTGCGGCCGGTATGGATGCGCTTGCCGGCGTCGCCCAGGCGCTCGGTCAGGCGCGCCTCGATCGCCGAGTGGCCGTCCTCGTAACGCTCGTCGAGCACGAACGCGCCGCTGCGGAAATCCGCGGCCAGCGCATCGAGTTCGCGCTCAAGCCCTGCGAGCTCCTCCGCCGCGAGGATGCCGATGCGCTGCAGGCCTTCGGCATGCGCCTTGCTCGCCGCGATGTCGTGCAGGAAGAACTCGCGGTCCAGGATGACATCGTCGCCGGCGAGGAACGCCTGGATGCGGGCATCGACCGCGATGCCGGGTTTTTGCCAGAGCAGGTCGGACATGGATTCGCTTCCTGTTATTGCAGTTGTAGGAGCGGCTTCAGCCGCGACCGGTTCCGAGCGGCAAGCGCATGGTCGCGGCTGAAGCCGCTCCTACAAGGGGATTCCGGTGAATTCCGGCAGGCCGAAGGCCAGGTTGAGGTTCTGCAGCGCCTGCGTCGCCGCGCCCTTGAGCAGGTTGTCCTCGGTGGCGACCGCCACCAGCCGGCGGCCGTCTTCCGACAGCGCGAAACCGCCGATCTCGACGTGCTGCGCGCCGGCGATGCGGCTGACCCATGGCGCCTCGTCGACGACGCGCACCAGCGGTTCGCCTGCATAGCGCTCGCGATACCGCGCCACCACTTCCTCCAGCGCGAACGGCCGCGCCAGGTGCAGGTTGGCGGTGACGGTGATGCCGCGGAAATGCGGCGCCACGTGCGGCATGAACTCGATCGCATGGCCGAGGCGGTGCGACACCTCGCGCTCGTGCACGTGGCCGGTGAGCGCGTACGGCATCAGGTTGTCGCGCAGCTTGTCCGGATCGTTCCTGTCCGAGGGCGTGCTGCCGGCGCCTGAATACCCCGACACGCCGAAACACTGCACCGCCCCGTCGAGCGCATCGAGCATCGGCGCGATCGCCAGCTGCATCGCGGTGGCGTAGCAGCCCGGGTTGCTGATGCGGCGCTGGCCGCGGTAGTCGCCGCGGGTCAGTTCCGGCAGGCCGTAGTACCAGTCGTCGTCGAAGCGATGGTCGGCGGACAGGTCGACGATGACCGGCTGTCCGAAACCCGGATCCGCGCCGGCGGCATCGAAGGCGGCGAGGCAGGCGGCCGCCTTGCCGTTGGGCAGCGCCAGCACCACCGCGTCGGCGCCCTGCCCCGGCAGGTCCTCGTGCGCCGGCGCGCTGTAGCGCGACTCGCCGCGCCACGCGTCGACATGGTCCGCCACGCGCTGGCCGTCGAGTTCGCGCGAGGAGACGAAGGCCAGGTCGAAGCGCGGGTGCCCGGCGACCAGGCGGATCAGTTCGGCGCCGGTGTGGCCGCGTGCACCGACGATGCCGAGCTTGATGGGCGCCTCAGCCATGGGCGTGTTGCTCCAGTTTCGCCTGCAGCCGGGCCTTCACCGCCGGCCATTCGCCGTCGATGATCGAGAAGTTGACGGTGTCGCGCAGGCTGCCGTCGCGATGGCGCAGGTGGTGGCGGAGGATGCCTTCCTGCTGTGCGCCCAGTCGCGCGATCGCCGCGCGCGAGGCGGCATTGTGGGTGCTGGTCTGCAGGCCGACGGAAGCGCAGCCCAGTGCTTCGAACGCATGTTCGAGCAGCAACAGCTTGGCCTCGGTGTTCAGCCCGGTACGCTGCACCGAACGCGCATACCAGGTGTAGCCGATCTGCAACCGCGGCGTGGCCGGCAGCAGGTCGTAATACCGGGTGGTGCCGACGATCCGGCCGCCGGCGTCGCGGACGGTGAAGGCGAGCGCGGCGCCGGCGGCCTGCATCGCCAAGGCGGCGTCGACGTAGGCATCGACCTCGTCGGGCGCGGGGACGTTGGTGTACCAGAGTTCCCACAGCCTGCCGTCCGCCGCGGCGGCGCGCAGGCCGTCGGCATGCGCGGGTTGCAGCGGCTCCAGTGCCACATGGCGGCCCTGCAGCCGTGGCGGCCGCGTCCAGTCCGCGGGCGTTGCAGATGCGGTCATGCCGGTTCCTCCAGGGTCGCCGGACGCGTGCGGCAATGCTCCACGCAGCGGGCGATGTCGTCGAATCCGCTGAAACCGTACCAGAACACCTTCCAGTGCGGCTGCTTGATGCAGCCGTCGCATTCGCCGAAGTAGAAAGGGTTGACCGGGTTGCCGCGGCGCGAGCGCCAGAACAGGCGCGGCGTCCGTTCGCGCATCACCTGCCACACGGCGCGGCCCAGGCCCTCGCCCTGCGCGTCGTCGAGCACCGCGAACTTGTCGAGGTAGGGCGCGCCCGTTCCGGGCCGGCCGCCTTCATCGGTCAGGATCACCGCGGCGCGGTAGTTCTCGCTGACATAGGCGCGCAACAAGGCGGTGCGTTCGAAGTAGTCGGCGGCCAGGCGCCGGCCGAAGGCGGATTCGACCAGTTCGCGCAGCCGCGGCAGGTCGAGTTCGTGCCACGACGACGCCTGCAGCACGCGCTCGCCGCGGCGCACCAGCGTGCCCGAGCCCTTGTGGGTGAACAGTTCCTTCGCCAGTTCCGCGGGCCGGGTGATCGACACCGACGACGCCGGCGGCAGGCCGTCGAGCAACTGCTTGACCTGCTCCAGCTTGACCCGCATGCCGCCGTCGATCCACGGTTGCGCCATCAACTGTTCGTATTCGGTCGACAGGTTGATCGAGTCGATCACCCGGCCCTGCTCGTCGAGCAGGCCGCCGGTGCCGGTCAGGAACACGATCTTGTACGGCTGCAGCACCTGCACCAGCGCGTTGGCGGCGAAGTCGGCGTTGATGTTGAGGATCTGCCCGCCGACGGTCTCGCCGAGGCTGGCGATCACCGGGATCGAGCCGGCCTGCAGGCTGGCCTGGATCGGCGCGGTGTCCACGCGCCGCACCACGCCCACCAGGCCGAGCCCGTCGCGGTCCAGGTAATCGGCCTCGAACACCCCGGACACGATCGAGGTCGCGCGCGCGTCCTGCGCCTGCAGCGCCTCGACCAGCTTCAGGTTCTGCGCATGGAACACGCGGCGCACCACCGCCAGCGCCTGCGGCGTAGTCACGCGCAGGCCGTCGACGGTGCGTTTTTCGATGCCGGCCGCGGCGAGCTCGGCGTCGAGCTGCGGCCCGGCGCCGTGGATGACGATCGGGGTCAGGCCGACGTCCTGCAGGAACGCCAGCGACGAGGTCAGCGCCTGGAGGTCGTCGCGCAGCACCGCGCCGCCGACCTTGACCACGGCGAAGCGCGCCGCGTCGAGCTGCGAGAAGCGCTTGAGGTACTGCGAGATCTCCTTCGCGCTGCCCATGCTGGAGAGCAGGCGGACGATGGTCTGGCGGGTCTGCGGGTCGTGGACGGGGCTGATCATGGTCGCTGTTTAATTGGCTTTCGTAGGAGCGGCTTATAGCCGCGAGCTCTTGCCTTGTGCGTTTGGAAAAAAGCTCGCGGCTATAAGCCGCTCCTACATCGAAAGGATCCTGGTGACGTTGTCGGCATAGCGCTGCAATTGTTCCAGCGCCACCCACTCGTCGGCCGCGTGCGCCTGGGCGATGTGACCGGGGCCGTAGACGATCGCGGTCATGCCCGCGCGCGAGAACAGCGAAGCCTCGGTCCAGAAGTCGACCGCATTGCCGATCGGCAGCTGCAGCTCGTCGGCGAGGTCGCGCGCCAGCAGGCGCTGTTCTTCCGCGGTGGCCACGTCGCCCGACGGCAGCGCCGGGCCGCGGAAGGTTTCCTTGTACCGTTCCAGCGCTCCGGGCGCGGCGCAGGCGCCCAGGCGCAGGTGCAGTTCGTCGATGTCCTGCGAGGGCAACGGGCGGAAACCGAAACGCACCTCGGCGCTGGGCGCAATGATGTTCGCCTTGATCCCGCCCTCGACCCGGCCGATGTTGAAGCGCAGGCCGGTCAGGCCGCCGAAGCGCCGGTGCGACTCGGCCTCGACCAGGTCCAGCGCGCGCGCGCCCCAGCGCATCGCCTGGTGCAGGGCGCTGGCTTCCAGTGCCGCGGCGCCGGACGCATGCCCGGCCTCGCCCTTGAACAGCAGCTGCACCGAACTGATGCCGCGATGCGCGAGCACCGCCTCGCAACCGGTCGGCTCGGCGACGATGGCTTCGTGGAAACCGTGCATGCCGCCAAGGAAGGCCTCGATGCAGCGCGCGTCGTTGGCTTCCTCGTCGCTGCCGAAGAGGAAGGCGGCATCGCCGCCGGTGGCATCGGCCGCCGCCAGCAGGCCGGCCGCCGCGCCCTTGATGTCGCAGGCGCCCAGGCCGATCGCGCGCTCGCCGACGATCCGCAGCTTCAGCGGATCGGCGCTCCACGCCGGCGACGACGGCACCGTGTCCAGGTGCACGTTGAACAGCCGCTTCGGGTGGCCGCGCACCGCCAGCAGCGACACCGCGCCGTCGCCATGGTCGGTGACGGTGCAGCGGAAGCCGGGCAGCCGGGCCCGGATGTAGTCGAAGATGCCGCCGACCCCGATCCGGCGCGGCGGATTGCGGGTATCGAAGGACACCAGCGCTTCGAGGTGTTCAAGGACCGCGTCAAGCATTCGGATCGATTCCGGTCGTTGCAGGAGCGGCTTGTAGCCGCGAGCTCTTGCTTGCGCGTTTGTAAAAAAGCTCGCGGCTACAAGCCGCTCCTACGGGTTATTCCTGCGGGTTGTTGATTTTCGCCCACAACGTGCTGCTCATGCCGAACAGCTTGATGAAGCCCTCGGCCTCCTCCACGCCCCAGTCCGCCGTCTGCGCGTAGGTCGCGCCGCTGGCGTTGAGGATGTGCGGCGAGCGCACGGCGATGGCGTCGACCCGGCCACCGCGCGTCTCCAGCACCACCTCGCCGTTGACCATGCGCTGCGACGAGGCCAGGAACGCTTCCAGGTCGGCCTTCAGCGGGTCGTGGTAGAAGCCCTCGTACACGATTTCCACCCACTTGCGCGCCACGTCGGGCTTGAAGCGGTTCTGCTGCTTGCTCAGCACCGCTTCCTCCAGCGCACGATGCGCGACCAGAAGTGCGGCCAGGCCCGGCGCCTCGAACACGATCCGGCCCTTGAGCCCGATGGTGGTGTCGCCGGTGTACAGGCCGCGGCCGACGCCGTACTGCGCGAACATGGTGTTGAGCTGCGCCAGCAGTTGCGCGCCCGGCAGTTCCCTGCCGTCCAGCGCCACCGCCTCGCCCGCGACGAAACGCAGCGCCACCTGCAGCGGCTCGGCCGGCCATTGCTCGCGCCGCGCGCACCAGCCGCGCGCGCCCTCGCCCGGCGCTTCCCAGCGGTCGATCTCGCCGCCGGACATGGTCAGCCCGAGCAGGTTCTCGTTGATCGTGTAGGCCTTCTGCCTGGCCTGCACGCCGAAGCCGCGCTGCTCCAGGTAGGCCTGCTCGTAGGCGCGGGTCTGGATGTGCTCTTTCTGGATTTCGCGGATCGGCGCGACGATCCGGTAGTCGCCGCTCGCCTTCACCGCCAGGTCGAAGCGCACCTGGTCGTTGCCCATGCCGGTACAGCCGTGGGCGATGGCGTCGGTGCGCAGGTCGCGGGCGCGCGCCAGTGCCGCATCGACGATCAGGTAACGATCCGACACCAGCAGCGGGTACTGCCCCTGGTAGCCCTCGCCCGCCCACACGAACGGCTTCGCGAACCCGTCCCAGAGGGCAGGCCCGCCATCGACGGTGACGTGCGAGGCGACCCCGAGTTCGGCCGCGCGCCGCTCGATCGCCGCGCGCTCGGCGGCATCGACCCCGCCGGTGTCGGCGAACACGGTATGCACGTTCCAGCCCTGCTCGCGCAGGTAGGGCACGCAGAAGCTGGTGTCGAGGCCGCCGGAAAACGCGAGGACGATGTCGTGGCTGGTGTCGGTCATGGGGGCTTCCGTGGGGGAAATCGTTTCGATCAGGCGCCGGCCAGCGCCGCCATCACCGCCTTCTGCACGTGCAGGCGGTTCTCGGCCTCGTCGATGGCGATGCAGCGCGGCGAATCCATCACCGCGTCGGTGGCCTTGACGTTGCGGCGCAGCGGCAGGCAGTGGCTGAAGACGGCATCGTTGGTCAGCGCCATCTTCGCCTCGTCGACGATGAAGTGGCGGTAGCGGTCGCGGATGGGTTTCTCCGCGTCCCAGTCGCCGAAGTACGGCAGTGCGCCCCAGCTCTTGGCGTAGACCACGTCGGCGCCGGCGTATGCGGCCTCGATGTCGTGGCTGACCTGCAGCGAGCCGCCGCTCTCGGCCACGTTCGCCGCGGCCCAGCCCATGTAGCGCTGGTCGAGCACGTACTCGGGCGTCGGGCACAGCAGGGTCACGTCCATGCCCATGCGCGTGGCGATGGTCAGCGCCGAGTTGGCGACGGCGGTGTTGAGCGCCTTCGGGTGCCAGGTCCAGGTCAGCACGTACTTCCTGCCACGCAGGTCGGTGCTGCCGAAGTGCTCCTGCAGCGCCAGTACATGCGCCAGTTCCTGGCAGGGATGGGTGATCGTCTCCATGTTGACCACCGGCACCGTGGCGTGCCGGGCGAAGCCGCGCAGCACCTTGTCCTGGCGGTCCTGCGACCAGTCGACGAACTTCGGGAACGCGCGCACGCCGATCATGTCGGCGTAGCGGCTGAGGACCCTGGCCACTTCCGCGATGTGCTCCTCGGCCTCGCCATCCATGACCGTGCCGAGGTCGAACTCGATCGGCCACGCGTCCTTGCCCGGCTGCAGCACCACGGCGTGGCCGCCGAGCTGGAACGCGCCGAGCTCGAAGCTGGTGCGGGTGCGCAGCGAGGGATTGAAGAACACCAGGGCGATGGATTTGCCGCGCAGCTGGTCCCCGAGCTTGTGCCGCTTGAACGCAGCGGCCTGCGCCAGCAGCGCGTCCAGGTCGGCGCGCGACCAGTCCTGGGTGTTGAGGAAGTGCTTCATGGGGGGCGGGACTCGAAATTCGGAAAAAAACGCGGGCGGAAAAACGAAAAAGCCCAGCGCGAGGCTGGGCTTTTACCGGTAGAGCGGCGATGAAAGCGCTCCGGTTACCCAGCGATCGGACGGGTTTCCGGTCGGCGCGCGCGCGAGGTCATGCCCGCCGCCATGTAGGCGGAGGTGAGGACGCTGGCGTCGGCGCGGGTCTTGGTCATCGGGGGCGCATCCTCGCACGCACCCGCGGGGCTTGCAAGGCCGGTGGCGCGGGCGATGCGGGAGGACTCAGCGATCGCCGGCGGGCATGAACGGGGTGATCGACACCTGCACCCGCAGCCGGTTGCCCGGATCGTAGGGCAGGCGCGAGCGGTATTTCATGCCCTTGTAGACATAGTCCACGTCGTAGGCGATCGGGCGGCGGAATTCGCGCTCCACCGGCACCAGCTGGCAGTCCGCGCCCGCAGGCGCCGCTGGTTCCCCCGCACCGCCGTCGGCGCTGGGCGTGAACGCATCCTTGACCGCGCCGACGATGCGCGACAGGCCGCGCGGCGGATCCTTCGGCGGCACCACCTCGCCGTCGCAGTGCTGCTCCATGCGGGTGGCGGTCAGGGTCTGGAACACCGGCTCGACCCGCAGCACCTGGGCATAGGCGGTGCGGGTGTTCTGCTTGGGGATCACCGTTTCCTGCGCCAGCGCCGGCGCCGCGGACGCCACCAGCAGCAATGCCGGCAACAGCAACCCGCGCATTGCAGGCAATGGTGCCGGCCGGGACTGGCGCTGGGTTGGCGGGGGGCTGTGGCTCACGGGACAAGGAGTGTATGCGCTGGAAGGCGACAGGGGATGAATCGGCGCTGTCGTTGCCCGGCTGTCGCCACCCCCATGCGGCCGCTAGAATTGGCTTCCTTCCCGCTGTTCCTCGCGATGAGCCTGCACCTGCACAACAACCTGACGCGGCGGCTGGAGCCGTTCGCGCCCCTGGATCCGGCCTGCCCGACCATGTACCTGTGCGGGCCGACGGTCTACAACTACGTGCACATCGGCAACGCGCGCGGGCCGGTGGTGTTCGGGGTGCTGGCCGCGCTGCTGCGGCGGCGCCACGGCAACCTGCGCTACGCGCGCAACATCACCGACGTCGACGACAAGATCAACGCCGCGGCAAGGGAACTGGGCGTGCCGATCGCGGCGATCACCGACCGCTACGCCGCCGCCTACCGCGCCGACATGGCCGCGCTCGGGATCGAGCCGCCGGACCTGGAACCGGCCGCGACCGCGCACATCCCGCAGATCGTCGCCATGATCGAGCGCCTGGTCGCCGGCGGCCACGCCTACGCCGCCGAAGGCCACGTGCTGTTTTCGGTCGCCAGCTTCGACGGCTACGGCAAGCTCTCGCGCCGCGATCCCGAGGACATGCTCGCCGGCGCGCGCGTGGAAGTGGCGCCGTACAAGCGCGACCCCGGCGACTTCGTGCTGTGGAAGCCCTCGACCGACGAACTCCCGGGCTGGGATTCGCCCTGGGGCCGCGGCCGCCCGGGCTGGCACATCGAATGCTCGGCGATGGCCGCCGCGCACCTGGGCGAAACCATCGACATCCATGCCGGCGGCGTGGACCTGCAGTTCCCGCACCACGAGAACGAGATCGCGCAGAGCGAATGCGCGCACGGCGGCAAGCTGTTCGCGCGCTACTGGCTGCACAACGGCATGCTCAATTTCGCCGGCGCCAAGATGTCCAAGTCGCTGGGCAACATCGAGAAGGTGCACGACCTGCTGCAGTCGCACCCGCCCGAGGCGCTGCGCCACGCGCTGCTGTCGGCGCACTACCGGCAGCCGCTGGACTGGTCGGATGCGCTGATCGAGCAGTCGGTGCGCACGCTCGACCGGCTGTACGGCACGTTGCGCGACCTGGCCGGCGTGGACGCCAGCGCCACGATCCCGGCGGGTGTCGAGGCCGCGCTCGACGACGACCTCAACACCCCCAAGGCGCTGTCGCTGCTGTCGCAGCTCGCGTCCGAAGCGCGCGCGCTCCGCAACACCCTCGCCCATGGCGCGGACGACGCCGGCACCAGCGGCGCGCGCGCGCGGCTGGCGACGCTGAAAGGCGAGCTGCTCGGCGCCGGCCTGGCGCTGGGGCTGCTGCAACAGGACCCGGCGGCGTGGTTCGAACGCGGCGCCTCGGGCGAAGACGACGCCCGCATCCAGGCGCTGATCGACGAGCGCATCGCCGCCAGGAAAGCCCGCGATTTCGCCCGCTCCGACGCCATCCGCGACCAGCTCGCGGCCGAGGGCATCGCGCTGGAAGACACCCCGCAGGGCGTGCGCTGGAAGCGCGCATAATCCGCATGCAGGACTTGTAGGAGCGCCTTGCAGGCGCGAGCTTTTCAACCAGGCCGGCAATTTCGAGCAAGAGCTCGCGCCTATAAGGCGCTCCTACAAGAGCACAACGACGAGACAGCCGTGAACGACGCCACCTTTCCCCTCGAAGCCACCGCCGCCGACGCGCAGGCCGCGATCGCCGACGAGTTCGCGTTCTTCGGCGACTGGTCGGAGCGCTACCAGTACCTGATCGACCTCGGCCGCAAGCTGCCGGAGTTCCCGGAGGCATGGAAGACCGAGGAGCACCGCCTGCAGGGTTGCCAGTCGATGGTCTGGATCGTGCCGTCGGGTGACGCCTCCAGGCTCGACTTCGCCGCGGTCAGCGACTCGGCGATCGTGTCGGGCCTGGTGTTCCTGGCGCTGCGCGTGTATTCCGGCCGCCCGGCGACCGAGATCCTCGCCACCGAACCGGACTACATCGCCGCCATCGGGCTCTCCAGCCACCTGTCGCCGACCCGCAGCAACGGTCTCGCCGCGCTGCTGGCCTTCATCCGCGATACCGCGCAGCGCGCGTCGTGAGCGACGCGACGGCGCCAGCGCCAGCGGGACTCGCGGAGTCGCCGCTGCGCAGCCGCGGCTTCCTCGGCCTGCTGTCCTACCGCATCCTGGCGATCCTGTCGTACCAGATCGTCGCGGTCACCGTCGGCTGGCACGTCTACGAGCTCACCCACAACGCGCTGGCGCTGGGGCTGATCGGCCTGACCGAAGTCATCCCCTACTTCTGCTTCGCGCTGTTCGCCGGCTACCTGGTCGACATCCTGCCGCGGCGCAAGCTCGGCATGGCCGCGTGCATCGGGCTGGTGGCCAGTTCGCTGATCCTGGCAGGCGTCGCCGGCGGCGCGCTGCCGACCGGCGTCGGCCCGTTCGAAACCTTCACCATCTACGCGGCGATCGCGCTCAACGGCGTGGTGCGCGCCTTCCTCGGCCCGGTCAACGGCGCGTTGTTCGCGCGCGTGCTCAAGCGCGAGCAGTACGCGCGCGGCGCGGCCATCAGTTCGGTGGTGATGCAGACCGGGCTGGTGGTCGGCCCGGCGATCGGCGGCCTGCTGGTGGGCTGGAGCGGCACCACGCTGGCCTACCTGGTCGCGGCCGGGCTCGCGGTCGCCGCGGCGATCGCGATCATCACCCTGCGCGTCACCGAGCCGCCGGCGCCGACCGAACGCGTGCCGGTATTCCGCAGCATCGGCGAAGGCCTGAGTTTCGTGCGCAGGACCCAGGTGCTGCTCGGCGCGCAGCTGCTGGACATGTTCTCGGTGCTGTTCGGCGGCGCGGTAGCGCTGCTGCCGGCGTTCATCACCGACATCCTGCACGCCGGCCCGGAGGCGCTGGGCCTGCTGCGCGCCGCGCCCGCGGCCGGCTCGATCATGATCGCGCTGTGGCTGTCGCGCCGGCCGCCGGAACAGGGCGCCGGCCGCCTGCTGCTGTACGCCGTCGCCGGCTTCGGCGTGTGCATCATCGGCTTCGCCCTGTCCACGCACCTGTGGCTGTCGGCGCTGCTGCTGCTGATGTCGGGCATGTGCGACGGCGTCTCGGTGGTGGTGCGCTCCACGATCATGCAGCTGGCCACGCCCGACCACATGCGCGGCCGGGTGGCGTCGATCAACGGCATCTTCATCGGTTCGTCCAACGAACTCGGCGCGTTCGAATCCGGCGTCGCCGCGAAGCTGCTCGGGCTGGTGCCGTCGGTGATCTTCGGCGGCTGCATGACCCTGGGCGTGGTCGCTGCCACGGCGCGCTTCATGCCGAAACTGCGCCGCCTGGACCTGCGCGAACTGCACTGACCCGGCGGCATTCCACTGCAAGAGCGGATTCGGTAGCGACAACCAGAACCGGGGGAAATGCAGGAAATGCCCCGGGCACACCCGTTTTGTCGAGCATTGCGTGTCCTTCCGGGCATTGCGCTCCCTCCCGGGCATTGCGTGTCATCCCCGGCATTGCCGTCTTCACGCTTGCTGTCATCCCGAGCGTAGCGAGGGATCTGTTGTGGACTCCGGCTTTGTCGGAAATCAGATCCCTCGCTACGCTCGGGATGACAGAGGGATCGCGATGACGGCTGGATCGGGATGATCGCGGCTTGGTCCGGCTTTCAAGACCCGAGCAACCCC
>JAKFDF010000158.1:0-2005 GCA_036676275.1 Lysobacter sp. | reverse complement strand
CGGCGGCGACGCCTTCTGGTGCCATTGCAGCCGCGGCGATCTCGCCGCCGATGCCGGCGTCCACCACCGTTGCGTGGCGACCGTGCAACGCCCGGATCCCGCGGCCCGCTTCCGGGTACCGCCGTTCACCGCCCTCGCCTTCGATGACGCGATCCTGGGGCGCATCGTCCAGGACGTCAGCTCCGAGGTCGGCGATTTCGTGCTCAGGCGCGCCGATGGCTGGTGGGCTTACCAGTTGGCGGTGGTGGTCGACGACGCCGCGCAGGGCATCACCGACGTGGTCCGCGGCGCCGACCTGCTCGACTCCACCCCGCGCCAGGTCCTGCTGCAGCGCGCGCTGGGGTTGCCGACGCCGCGTTACGCGCACCTGCCGCTGGTGGTCGATGGCAACGGCCGCAAGCTGTCGAAATCGCTGGCGGCGCTGCCCGTCGATCCCGGCGATCCGTTGCCGGCGTTGCGGATGGCATGGCGGACGCTGGGACAGGAACCACGGGCGCTGGCCGGCACCGGGTCGGTGGCCGCCACGCTGCAGGCCGCACTGCGCGAGTTCGCGCCGGCGGCGATCCCGCGCCTGCCGCAACCCGCACTCGCCGCAGCGCACAACACCCGATCCAGCGGCAGTGCCTAGAATCCACTACGGTAGGACATCGACAACGCATGCCGCGACGGCGGCGACCAGGAGAAGGCAATGAACGCACGCGTCGCATTGGTATCGGGAGGCACCGGCGGCATCGGCACCGCGATCTGCAGGCGGCTGGCCGACCTCGGCCACAATGTCGCCACCAACTACCGCAACGAAGAAAAAGGCCGCGCCTGGCAGCAGAAGATGCAGGCCGACGGCTACGACATCACCCTGGTCCAGGGCGACGTGGGCTCGCCCGAGGAAGCCGAGGCGCTGGTGCGCGCGGTCGAGGCCAAGCTGGGCCCGGTCGACATCCTGGTCAACAACGCCGGCATCACCCGCGACACCACCTTCCACAAGATGACGCCGCTGCAGTGGAGCGAAGTCATCAACACCAACCTCAACTCGGTCTACAACATGACCCGTCCGGTGATCGAGGGCATGCGCGCGCGCAAGTGGGGGCGCGTGATCCAGATCGCCTCGATCAACGGCCAGAAAGGCCAGTACGGCCAGGCCAACTACGCCGCGGCCAAAGCCGGCATGCACGGCTTCACCATTTCGCTGGCGCAGGAAAACGCGAAGTTCGGCATCACCGTCAACACGGTCTCGCCGGGCTACATCGGCACCGACATGGTGATGGCGGTGCCGGAGGAAGTGCGCAACAAGATCGTGGCGCAGATCCCGACCGGGCGACTGGGCTTGCCGGAGGAAATCGCCTACGCGGTCGCCTTCTTCATCCCCGACGAAGCCAGCTGGATCACCGGCGCCAACCTCTCGGCCAACGGCGGCCAATACATGGGCTGGTAGTCCGCGTGTTCATGGATGCCCGGCACCTCGTGCGCGAGTTGCCGGACGAGGCCCGGATGCCGAACGTGGTGTAGCCGGGGAGGCGATGCGGTACCGCACGCGGCCGGGACGCATCGGTCGGCTCAACGCGCCCATGACTTGCGGCACTCGACGCCCCCGGTTGCAACCCGTGCTGCGCTGCGCCATGCTCGGGGCCTCACCCGGGGGTTGCAGCGCATGGCCGTTCGCGTCATCAAGAAATATCCCAACCGTCGCCTCTACGACACCGAGATCTCCAGCTACATCACCATCGAGGATGTGCGCCAGCTGATCGTCGAGGGCGAGGACTTCGAGGTCCGCGACGCCAAGAGCGGCGACGACCTGACCCGGCAGGTGCTGCTGCAGATCATCGCCGAGCACGAACAGGACGGCGAGCCGATGCTGTCCACGCAACTGCTCAGCCAGATCATCCGTTTCTACGGCGATTCGCTGCAGGGCTTCATGGGCAATTACCTGGAACGCTCGATGCAGATGTTCATGGAACAGCAGCAGCAGTTCCGCCAGCAGATGGGCGGGATGCTCGGGCAGACGCCGTGG
>JAKFDF010000157.1:0-1544 GCA_036676275.1 Lysobacter sp. | reverse complement strand
GGCCGGCAGGTACGGCCAGTCGAAGGAATCGAAGCTGCGGATCCTCGAGCGCCTGACCGCGGCCGAGGGCCTGGAACGCTACCTGCACACCAAGTACGTCGGCCAGAAGCGTTTCTCGCTGGAGGGCGGCGACAGCCTGGTGCCGCTGCTGGACTGCGTGCTGCGCCGCGCCGGCGGCGACGGCGTCAAGGACACCGTGATCGGCATGGCCCACCGCGGCCGCCTCAACGTGCTGGTCAACACGCTCGGCAAGCCCCCGCGCAAGCTGTTCGACGAGTTCGAGGGCAAGTTCGACCATCCGCCGGCCGACCGCGCCCATACCGGCGACGTCAAGTACCACATGGGTTTCAGCGCCAACATCGCCACCCCCGGCGGCCCGATGCACCTGGCGCTGGCGTTCAACCCATCGCACCTGGAGATCGTCGATCCGGTGGTGGTCGGCAGCGTGCGCTCGCGCCAGCAGCGCCGCGGCGACCGCGAGCGCAAGCAGGTATTGCCGGTGCTGATCCACGGCGACGCCGCGTTCGCCGGCCAGGGCGTGGTGATGGAACTGCTGCAGATGTCGCAGGCGCGCGGGTTCCGCGTCGGCGGCACCGTCCACGTCGTGGTCAACAACCAGGTCGGCTTCACCACCAGCGCCGCCGACGACGCACGCTCCACGCTGTACTGCACCGACGTGGCCAAGATGGTGGGCGCGCCGATCCTGCACGTGAACGGCGACGACCCCGAGGCGGTGGCGTTCTGCGCCGAGCTCGCGTTCGACTTCCGCCAGCGCTTCGGCAAGGACGTGGTCATCGACCTGGTCTGCTACCGCCGCCACGGCCACAACGAAGCCGACGAGCCCGCGGCGACCCAGCCGCTGATGTACCAGAAGATCCGCGCGCACAAGACCACGCGCGAGCTCTACGGGGACAAGCTGGTCGCCGAGGGCGTGCTCGACGCAGCCGCGGTCAAGGCGATGATGGACAGCTACCGCGACAAGCTCGATGCCGGCGTCGTGACCACCGACATCGCCGACACCGGCCCGGACGCGCTGGCGATCGACTGGTCCCCGTTCCTGTCGGGCAAGCTGTCGGACCCGGTCGACACCCGGGTCCCGCGCAAGCAGCTCGACGCGCTCGCGGCCGCGATCAACGCGATCCCCGAACGGATCAAGCTGCACCCGCGCGTGGCCAAGATCTACGACGATCGCAACAAGATGGCCGCCGGCGAGCATCCGGCCGACTGGGGCTTCGCCGAGAACCTCGCCTACGCCACCCTGTTGAAGGACGGCTACAAGCTGCGCCTGGTCGGCCAGGATTCGGGCCGTGGCACGTTCTTCCACCGCCACGCCATCCTCCACGACCAGGTCGCCGACGAGTACTACCTGCCGCTGCGCGAACTGGCCAGTGGCATGCCCTCGGGAAGCCCGGAAGACGTCGCCATCATCGACTCGCTGCTCAGCGAGGAAGCGGTGATGGGCTTCGAGTACGGCTACGCCACCGCCGACCCGATGACCCTGGACATCTGGGAAGCGCAGTTCGGCGACTTCGCCAACGGCGCCC
>JAKFDF010000156.1:0-5710 GCA_036676275.1 Lysobacter sp. | reverse complement strand
AGGTAGCTGTGGGTCTGGCCATCGCGATCGCTGTCCTGGTACAGCAGTTGGCCGGCCTGGCTGTACATCGAGGCAATCGTCCCGGCCGGGCTGGTCGCCAGCACCCGGCGGCCATGGCCGTCGTACTGGTAGGCCTCCACCGTCGCGGCGTTGTAGGCCACCGTGCGCAGGCGGTTGCCGTGGTCGAAGGCGTATTGCGTGCCGTCCTTGTTGGCCAGGTTGCCCTGCGGGTCGTAGCCCAGCCCGGTCACCGTGGCGCCGCTGCAGCTGCCGGTCTTGACGTTGGCCAGGCGGTTGCTGCCGTCGTAGCAGTAGTAGTGATTGCGTCCCGGGGCGACGACATGGGTGAGGTTGTCCAGCGCGTCGTAGCCGTAGTGGGCGCCGGCGCTGCCGTACATCGGCGAAGCCACGTCGGTAAGCCGGTCCAGTCCGTCGTAGATCATGTCGCGGTTGCCGCGCTGATTGCGGCCGGTGGCGCCGTCGGTGATCGCGGCGACATTGCCGTTGCCGTCGTAGTCGTAGGCGTCATCCAGCAAGGCGACCGTGCTGCCGTCGCTGGCCACGTAGGTATCGCGGCTGCGCTCGGGCAGGCCGCGCAGGTTCTGGGTCATGGCGTGGTGCTCGCCGTTGGCGTAGTTGAATGCTTTCAGGGCGCCGTTGGGATAATAGGTCGCGCCCCACACGCTTCCGGTGACGCCGGTCGCCTGCCCGAGTGCATTGGGCTCGTACTGAACCAGGCGGCCGTCCGGATAGGTCTGGCTGGCGAGGTGGGCGCTGGCATCGTAACCGTAGCCCACCGACCAGACGCTGCCGTCGGCATGCGTGCTGGCTTCGCCGTTGAGCAGCCGGCGCCGGTTGTAGGCATAGGCGTTGGTCACCGGCTGGGTGTGGCCCGGGCCGTTCCAGGTGACGATCGCGGCCGGCAGGTTGTCGGCTGTCCAGGTCCAGTCCTGGTCGCCCAGCCCGTCGGGGAAACGCAGCGTGGTGATCCGGTTGCGGGCGTCGTAACCACGCAGCACCGCGGCCGCCAGCAGCGCCGGGGGTGGCACGGCATCCGTATCGCACGGCGTGGAAGCCGGTTGGCCACTGGCGCTCCAGGCCTGGTTGCCGGCGGCGTCATAGCCCATCAGGGCGGCCCCGGTCTCCGGTTCCGTCACCTTGCACAGCCGCTGATAGGCATCGTAGAAGTAACTGCGGGTCTGGCTGACGCTGCCGTCGGACGCGCTGCGATTGATCCATTGCGGCTTGCCGAAGATGTCTCGGGCAATCCGGGTCACCGCGCCTTCCGGCGCCACGATCGTCAGCGGAGACTCGGTCGTGGGTTGGTCCCACGCCTGGTATTGCGTGATCGTGATGGCGATGTTGCGCGGACTGGTGGTGCGGGTCTGGAACCCGTCCAGGTACGCAGTGGTGGTCACCAGCGTACCGAGCTCGGAATCCTGCTTGACTGTGGTGACCCGACCCAGCGCGTCGTAGCTGGTATGTACGCCAGGCAGGGTTGATGCCGTGGGCTTGGATCCTCCGGTGCCGCCCGTGCCACCTCCCGTGCCGCCTCCCGTATCGCCTCCCGTATCGCCTCCCGTATCGCCTCCCGTATCGCCTCCCGTATCGCCGCCCGTACCACCGCCCGTGCCACCGCCGGTGTCGCCGCCGGTATCGCCGCCATCTGGATCGGGCGGATAGTCCGGCTCGGTCGGCAGCAATCCCTGGACTCCAGCGTCGATCCAGAAGCCGCCCTCCATCTTCGGTGCCGTGGCGATCGCGTACGCATCGAAATCCCGTTGCCCGGCCGGAGCGTAGGACATGGCCAGGTAACGGTCGGTGTGGGACACGTCGCTGGTGTCGTACTCCCGCGTCAGCACCGGGCGCCACAGGGCATCGTAATAGGTGATCGTGCGCCGGTAGCCATTGGCCACCGTGCGCCGCCAGTGTCCGGCGGGAATGCCGTATTCGATGGCGCCGATCCGCACGAAACCCATGGTTGTGTCGTGCCAGCTGCGCTGGTCATCCGTCGGATAGATGATCCGCGTCAACCGGCCCATCGGGTCGTATTGGTACCGGGTAGTAGCCCCCGTTTCGTCGGTGACCGCGGTGATGTCGCCGAAGTGGTCAACCTCGGCCGACATCGGGGCGCCCGCCGGAGCTTCGGGCGTGGACGGGAACCGGATCTGCGTGGGAATGCCGCGCTGCCACTCGCCCAGCGTGGTGGTCTGGCCGCGCCCGTCCGTGACCGTTTCCAGTTCGCCGTTGGCGTGATACGTCATCGTCTGCTGCAGCTTGCCGAAAGCCCAGCTCCTCCACGGCAGGTCGCGCGCGTCGTAATCGGTGCGCGCGCTCTGGATGCCGTTGACCGTGGTCGAGGCGACCTGCCCCAGCACCCAGTCGCCAAGGTTGTCGTGGTACACCGTCCCCTCGGAGCGCAGGATGCTCAGGCTGCTGTCGCGATCGACCCACAGCGGGCGGGCGAATCGGTCGAACGCGGTGACCGTCCTGGCAAACGTCTCATGCTGCTGCGAAATCCGGACATCTTCGGCGGGCGTGAGCGTTTCCTGCTTCGCCTTGTTGGTCCGCCAGTCCATCATCGAACTGCCGAGGCTGGAGGGATACGGACCCTGGCCGGGACCGGCGTATTCCATTGAGACGCCACGCAGCAGCGTGGTCCCCTGGAAGTAGTCGGTCCCGATCTCCTTGCCTTCCGTGGCGCCCCAGCGCGTGTCGTAGATATGGCGGGTGCGGTTCTTTTCCGGATCGACCACATCGACCCAGCTGCTGCTTTGGCAGGTCCCTTGCGACGCGCACGGATCCTGCGTGGTGCTGCCGACCGCGGGGGAGTATGCGTAGGTCCAGGCCTGCGCCGCGAGGCCCGGCCCGGAGAAGCGCTTGGACACCAGCGACATCGTGCCGAACAGCGGGGGGTTGTCCTCGCGCGACACATGGTTGAGATCGTCCGTGCATCCGCCCGCGACGTAGCTGCGTCCGTGCCAGGTCGAACGCACGGTGAATGTCCCTACCAGGCCGCTTGGATGCGTGATCGTCGACGTGCTGGACGTCGGCGTCGAGCTGCCCAGGTCGCCTTCGTCGCGCACGACCCCGCAATGATCCAGCATGGAATCGCCGATTGGCGCACCAATGTTCTTGGCCAGCTGGAAGGTCCAGTGGCTCTGGTCCGGGAGCGCGACGTCCGTCAGTTCCGCACTGACGATGCCGGACGAACTGGTCGAAGTGACGTAGCTGTAATGCCACTTGCGGACCGGCGTCGCCCCGGGCTGCACCTGGATGTCGCTGATGAGCGCGGCGCCGGCCGGGTGTGCCCAGGTGATCTGGACATGGCGCCCGTCGCTGGCATCGATGTAGTCCAGTTCGTCGCCGTCGTAGTGGTATTGAACCCAGTTTCCGAAACGGTCCTCGATCCGGGTGGCGTACATCCATGCCAGCATCCGTCCCTGGCGCAGCACCTCGCCGCTCCCGGCGGGATCCTGCTCGCTGATGGGGATCGCGCGCGCTCCGGAAAGATGGTCCAGCCAGTACTTCGTGCCGTCCGGCGACACCACCAGGAACGCCTCTCCTTCTTCGCCATTGCTGGTCTGCGCCAGGCAACCGACCTGCCAGAATTGCTGTGTCACGGCCGGGAAGCTGCTCGCCTCCGCGATGCTCGGGTGCGACGGGTTCAAGGCGGCGTTGCGCTTGAGCACGGTCTGCGCGGCGCCATCCTCGGTGACCAGCGTCATTCCATTCCAGCCCCGGCTCGGATCGTCGAGCGTGCCCTGGTAGGCCGGCCGGTCGAAGTACGTGCAGCGCTTGTACTTGTTGCCGGGGTCGGTGGTTGCTACGAACCAGTTGCGACCCGGGTCGATTCCAGCCGTCACATGCCAGTCGGCATCGGTCAATGTCTCGATGCGTGGAATCGAAAGCGTCCAGTCCCCCATTGAGTACGGTTGCGTAATGCTCTCTCCGACCTGCCTGGATACATGGTTGCGGACCAGGTGGATCGTGGGACCATTGCCTTCCAGCATCACGTCCTTCTGGCTGAAAGTCAGGTCGCCCGTGTAGGGATTGAGCTGCTCGCCGAACGGCGTGGGACCGTGCGGATCGATCGTCTGCGAAATCTTCAGGCGCTGGGTGTACTCGTCCCTCGATGTGACATCGGCATGCGCCGCCCGAGCACCGAGGCACGCGTACAACACGACCACGACCATCCCTGTCCCCAACCTTCCCATGGCTTCGTCCCTTGCCCGCACCCGCGGTCATGACAAGGTGTAACGGACCAGCCCAGGAAGGGAATCCACCTGCCGGTGACGGCTGGTAGCTGTTCCGCCACGTGGACATCGCAGGGCATTGTTTTCCATGCCGACGGCGAAGCCCTGCCAGCGCAATTGCCCGATTGCAGCCACTATCGGTCACCCGGTGAAATGTGCTGGAAGTCCAGCGATGGCCGCGAGGCAACAACTGCGACGACTGGAACCTCAGCCTGGGCAGCGTTCGAGCCAAACGCCAACGGCTGAAACTTCCGGTTCCACGCGAACCAGCAACCAACAGGGCGGTTGACCGTGTAACCGCTTGCATCGCTTGGTCGGAGGCCGCCCTTCGGGCCGACCAGATTCCACAAGCGTGGTCGTTGCTTCGGTCATCCCGCCAGTCGCGGCGCTCTTCTCGGCGTTCGGCAGGCTTCCGGGACGCCGATGCGATCGGGCTAATCTCCACCATCGCGCGTGCAGGCGCCGGCCCGCAGCGCACTAGCGCGGTTGCGGCGGCTATTTGGTCATCGTTGAAAGCTGTTGTATCGTCGCCGCGTCGCCAGGACGCGGCACGACCCTTGGGGAAGGGCATGACACCAGAACAACGCATCCGGCTCGCGCGCCGGCACGCCGGGCTGTCGCAAGCCGGGCTCGCGCACGCGGTCGGCGTGCAGCGCAGCGCGGTCAGCCATTGGGAAGCCGCCAACGCCAAGAGCCCGAACGCCACGCACTTGCGCGCGATCGCGGTCGCGACCGTGACCAGCTTCGAATGGCTGGCCACGGGCCGCGGGATGATGGCGCTGGGCCACGACCAGATGCTCGATTCGATTCCCGCCGCCGATGCGCTGCTGGTCGAGGAAGCGATCGAACTGCGCCTTGTGCGGGCGTTCCGCGACATCCCGATGGCATCGCGCGCGGCGCTGGTCGAAATCGCCGAAGAACTGGCGGTGCGGCGAATCGGGCGCATCCGCCGCGTGCGCGCCAACACCGCGTCGCCATCGCTGCGCAGCCACGGGCGGATATCGCGAAAGCAGCAGTACCAGCCCGGGGTGTTGCCGGACTGACCGCCGGACCGGGCGCATCGCCTGCGAAGTTGCGGCTTCGGTACCACGCCGCCGGCGTCCGTCTTCTTCAACTCCGCCAGCGCCGCCGCGATCGGCGCGTCGCCGTCGAGCACGTCGCCGGCGTTGCTGCCGGCTTCGCCCTGCAGGTGGCCGGGCAGCAGCGCCTCGCGTAGTCGGCCTTGCCGTCAAGGCTTCGGCGTTGGCGGCGTTGGGGCCGATTTCCGTCAGGGGCTGCTGACCGTGTATCCACGTGCGCGCAGCTGGTCCAGGTAATTGTCCGGACCAACCAGATTTTCCATCGGCACGAAGGCGACCGTGGATGCGTTGCGGGCCAGCGCCGACGTGACTTCACTGATCCAGCGAGCCGCGGCGCTGTCCTCGATGTTCGGCAGGCCGTACCTGGCCGAGAAC
>JAKFDF010000155.1:0-5096 GCA_036676275.1 Lysobacter sp. | reverse complement strand
GCGCCTGGGCAACCGCCACCGCGCCGAACCCTGCGTGCAGCAGGCCGATCCGCGCGGACGCACCTGGTGGTGGATCGGCGCCGCCGGCGCCGCGCACGATGCCGGCCCGGGCACGGATTTCCACGCCGTGCATACCGGGCACATTTCGATCACGCCGATCCACGTCGACCTGACCCGTTACCAGGCGCTGGAACAGGTCGCCAGCTGGGTGGGCGGCCTGGCGGCATCGCTGGAGGATGGCGCGCCGGTGCCTGCCGACCAGGGGCATGGCGGCCGGGAGCCGGTGGCATGACCGCGCGCCTGCGCCTGCAACCCGAGGCGGTCGGCCTGGGCATGACCAGCCAGCGCGTGCGCGACCGCCTGATCGAGCGCCTGCGCAGCAACGGCATCCACGACGAGCGCGTGCTCAACGCGATCCGCACCGTGCCGCGGCACATGTTCATGGACGAAGCACTGGCCACGCGTGCCTACGAGGACACCGCGCTGCCGATCGGCCATGGCCAGACCATTTCGCAGCCGTGGGTGGTGGCGAAGATGACCGAGGCGTTGTTCGCCGACGGCGCGCATCCGAAGAAGGTGCTGGAAGTGGGCACCGGCTCGGGCTACCAGGGCGCGATCCTGGCCGCGCTCGGGCTGGAGGTGTACACGGTCGAGCGCATCGGCGAGTTGTTGCGCACCGCGCGCAAGCGGTTCCGCACGCTCGGCCTCAACGTGCGCAGCAAGCACGACGACGGCCGGATCGGCTGGCCGGAGTGCGCGCCGTTCGACGCGATCGTGGTCACAGCGGCGGCGCCGGCGCTGGTCGAGGCGCTGACCGCGCAGCTGGCGCCGGGCGGCACGCTGGTGGCGCCGGTCGGCGGCGGCACCGGGCAATCGCTGCTGCGGTTGCGCAAGGATGCCGACGGCGCGGTCACCCAGGACAACCTGGGCGCGGTGGTGTTCGTGCCGCTGCTTTCCGGGATGCTGGATTGATGCCCGCGCAAGCCCGGTCCGACGCCGGGGCGCCTCGCGGGCGCGGATTCGCCTCCAGCAACGCCGCCCGGCATGCGCCCGCGCCCGCCGGGCGGGCCGACAAGGGCCATCGATGAAGTTGTTCGGCCCGATCTACGAGCGCGCGCTGGTCTGGGCGCGCAATCCGCGCGCACCCGCGCTGCTGGCCGGCCTCAGCTTCGCCGAAGCGGTGTTCTTCCCGGTGCCGCCGGAAGTGATGCTGGCGCCGATGGCGCTGTCGCAGCCGCAGCGGGCGTTCCGCTTCGCGACCTGGAGCCTGCTGGGTTCGCTGGCCGGTGCGGTGCTGGGCTACGCGCTGGGCCACTACGCCTACGAACTGATCAAGCCGATGCTGGCCTCGATGGGCTGGATCGAGCGGATCGACGAGCAGGTCGAATACCTGCGCGGGATCGCCGCCGATTCACCATGGAAGACGTTCTGGATCCTGGTCCTGGCCGGATTCACGCCGATCCCGCTGAAGTTCTTCACCTGGGCATCGGGTATCGTCGGGGTCCCGCTGCTGCCATTCATGGCCAGCATGGCGGTCGGGCGCGGCAAGCGCGTGTACCTGATCGCCGCGGCGATCCGCCTCGGCGGCGCGCGCGCGGAAGCGGCGCTGCATCGCTGGATCGAGCCATTGGGGTGGATCGCGACGGCGCTGCTGCTGGCGGGCATCGGTTACCTGGTATGGAGGTCGCAAACGGGATGAGGTCGACGGAACGCGTGCTGGTGAGGGTCGGGGCATTGCTGGTGTCGGCTGCGTTGCTCGCGGCCTGCGGCAGCAGCCAGGTGGTGCGCAGGTCGGGCGGCGAGCGCGGGCCGGTGCAGGTGTCCAAGCCCAGGTACGGCGTCACCACCACGGTGCAGCGGGGCCAGACGCTTTACCGCATCGCGACCGACAACGGCATCGCCGCGCGCGACCTGGCGGCATGGAACGGCATCGCGCCGCCGTACACGATCTACCCCGGGCAGCGGCTGCGGCTGTATCCCGGCGGCGGTTCACGCCACTCCGGATCCAGCGGCGCCGTTGTGCCGCGCCAGTCCGCGGGTACGCCACGCCCCCCGGCGACGCCGGTTGCGGCGCCGCCTTCGAGCCCGTTCCCATGGCGCTGGCCCGTCGACGGCACGCTGCTCACGCGCTATGCCGCGGGCGAACCGACGCAGCAGGGCATCGACATCGGCGGCAGCGCCGGTGCGCCGGTGCGCGCGGCCGCCGACGGCGTGGTGGTGTATTCGGGTTCCGGCCTGGTCGGCTACGGCGAACTGATCATCGTCAAGCACAACGAGCAGTGGCTGTCCGCCTACGGCCACAACCGCGCGCGACTGGTCAACGAAGGCCAGGTGGTCAAGGCCGGGCAGCAGATCGCCGAACTCGGCCACAGCGGCGCGCCCCGCGACATGCTGCACTTCGAGATCCGCTACAACGGAAAACCGGTGGACCCGTTGTCCTACCTTCCGAAGCGTTAGCCGGCTTCGCGATGCCGTGACGGGCGGATCCCCGGCCCGGCGCAGCGCGCCGGGCGCTCACGGGCGCGCAGTCCTGCGGACTGCAAGCCGCGCCCGCTCGCCCGCTACAACGGAAAACCGGTGGACCCGTTGTCCTACCTTCCGAGGCGTTAGCCGGCTTCGCGATGCCGTGACGGGCGGATCCCCGGCCCGGCGCAGCGCGCCGGGCGCTCACTGGCGCGCAGTCCTGCGGACTGCAGGCCGCGCCAGTTCGCCCGCTACAACGGAAAACCGGTGGATCCGTTGTCCTACCTTCCGAAGCGTTAGCCGGCTTCGCGATGCCGTGACGGGCGGAGTGCAACGGGTCGGGCCGCGGCTGAAGCCGCTCCTACCGGGACCGGGCGGGGAACACGAAACCCGCCACCACCCGCCGGCCTTCGCCGGCGAGCACGCTGTAGGTGCGCGCGGCGGCGGCGTTGGTCATCGATTCCAGGCCGATGCCGCGTTGCAGGCAGGCGGCGAGCGTCGCCGGTGGCGGGAAGGCCTGGATCGCGCCGCTGCCGAGCACCACCAGCTCCGGCTGCAGCGCCAGCAACGGTTCCAGGTCGGCCGGCAGGAGCGTGGCGATGTCCGTTGCCGGCCAGTCCTCGACCAGGGTGTCGGGCGCGATGATGAAGCTGCGCTGCAGGGTGCGGTCGTTGACCCACGCCGAATCGCCGTCGGCGCGGCGCAGGAAGAACGGGTAATCCGGGCGTTCCAGGGTGAGCTGCATGGAAGGCGGTTCCGCTGTCGTGATGCCGTCAGCTGCGCGGCAGCACGATCCGGCGATGATCCTTCGACGGCCGGTACAGGATCGCGGTGTGGCCGATGCGCTGCACCAGGGCCGCGCCGGCGCGGCGCGCCAGTTCGGCGATCATCGCGTCGCGGGCCTCGCGCTCGCTGCCGGCGACCTTCACCTTGATCAGCTCGTGGTGCTCCAGGGCGCCGTCGACCTCGGCCACCAGCGCCTCGCTGACGCCCTTGCCGCCGACCTGCAGCAGGGCTTTCAGGTCGTGCGCCTGGCCGCGCAGGAAACGGGTCTGGGCGGCGGTCAGGGTCATGGACATCGGGGCACGCAAAAGAGGGGAAATACGGCGCTCAGGGTATCATGGCGGCCCGCACCGCCCGGCGTTCCGCGCAGCCGCATGGCCACCCGCAGCAAGTCCAGCCAGCGCTGGCTGAAGGAGCATTTCTCCGATCCCTACGTGAAGAAGGCGCAGGCGGAAGGATTGCGCTCGCGCGCGGCCTACAAGCTGGAGGAACTGGTCGAACGCGACCGCCTGCTGAAGCCCGGCATGGTCGTGGTCGACCTCGGCGCGGCGCCCGGGGGCTGGTCGCAATGGGTGCGGCAGGCGCTGGGAGAAGGCGGGCGGGCGGACTCCGGCCGGGTCATCGCCCTGGACATCCTGGAGATGCCGACCCTGGCCGGCGTCGAGTTCCTTCATGGGGATTTCAGGGAGGATGCGGTCCTATCGCAGCTGGAAGCGATGCTGGACGGTAAACCGGTCGACCTTGTTCTGTCCGACATGGCCCCCAATAAAAGCGGTATGGATGCGGTCGACCAGCCGCGGATGATGCACCTGGCGGAGCTGGCGATGGAGTTCGCCGACCGCCACCTGCGCCCCGACGGCACGTTCCTGATCAAGCTCTTCCAGGGCACCGGGTTCGATCAGTACGTGCGTGAGCTGCGACGGCGCTATGCCAAAGTGGCGATCCGAAAGCCGGCGGCGTCGCGCAAGCGCTCGCCGGAAGTCTATGCCCTGGCGCAGGGCAAGCTTGCGCAGCCCAAACCCGCTTAGCCCCAAGACAGGACCCCCCGGAACCCCATGAACGACCTGGCCAAGAATCTGATGCTGTGGGTAGTCGTCGCCGTCGTGCTGATGGTGGTGTTCCAGAGCTTCAGCCCGAAGAGCGCGACCACCCAGGCGCTGACCTACGACCAGTTCGTGCAGGAAGTGCAGGGCGACCGCGTCGCCAAGGTCAACATCGCCGAGGACCGCACCACCATCGCCGGCGAGCGCAAGGACGGCAGCAAGTTCACCACCTACGCGCCCGGCGACAAGGACCTGGTCAACGACCTGCTCAACCACGACGTCACCACGGTGCAGACGCCGCCGTCCAGCGGCCTGTCGCTGGGCATGATCCTGATCAACGTGTTGCCGTGGCTGCTGTTCATCGGCATCTGGGTGTATTTCATGCGCCAGATGCAGCAGGGCGGCGGCAAGGGCGCGATGTCGTTCGGGCGTTCCCGCGCCAAGCTGCTCAACGAGGACCAGACCAAGATCACCTTCGCCGACGTCGCCGGTTGCGACGAGGCCAAGGAGGAAGTGTCCGAGCTGGTCGAGTTCCTGCGCGACCCGGGCCGCTTCCAGAAACTCGGCGGCAAGATCCCGCGCGGCGTGCTGATGGTCGGCCCGCCGGGCACCGGCAAGACGCTGCTGGCGAAAGCCATCGCCGGCGAGGCCAAGGTGCCGTTCTTCTCGATCTCCGGTTCCGACTTCGTCGAGATGTTCGTCGGCGTCGGCGCCTCGCGCGTGCGCGACATGTTCGAGCAGGCCAAGAAGCACGCGCCGTGCATCATCTTCATCGACGAGATCGACGCGGTCGGCCGCCATCGCGGC
>JAKFDF010000154.1:0-1587 GCA_036676275.1 Lysobacter sp. | reverse complement strand
CTTCGACATGGTCGTCGGCGCCCGCAACGCCCAGGGCCAGGCCAACGCCGGCCGCGGCGCCGCCAACGCCTTCTACAACAAGCTCGCCAGCTGGATGACCGGGCACAAGGTCGCCGACCTCACGTCCGGCTTCCGCGCCGTGCGCGCCGACCGGTTCCGCGAGTTCCTGCACCTGCTGCCCAACGGCTTCAGCTATCCCACCACCAGCACCATGGCATTCTTCCGCAGCGCCTACCCGGTGGCCTACGTGCCGGTGCCGGTCGCCGCAAGGCTGGGCAAGAGCCACATCCGCCCGATCCGCGACGGCCTGCGCTTCCTGCTGATCATCTTCCGCATCGCGACGCTGTACTCGCCGCTGAAGCTGTTCGCGCCGACCGCGTTCGGTTTCCTGGTGCTGGGCCTGGGCTACTACGGCTACACCTTCGCCACCGAGCACCGTTTCACCAACATGAGCGCGCTGCTGCTCAGCGCCGCGGTGATCGTGTTCCTGATCGGGCTGGTGTCCGAACAGATCACCGGCCTGACCTACCTGGCCGCGCGCGCGGAGCGCAAGCAGGAATGAGCGGCGCGGGGGGCCGCAAGCCGCCGCTGCTGGTGCTGGCCTCGACCTACCCGCGCTGGCCGGGCGACCCCGAGCCGGGCTTCGTGCACCACCTCTCGGCACGGCTGGCGCGCGATTTCGACGTCACCGTCGTCTGCCCGCATGCGCCCGGCGCCGCAGCCCGCGAAACCATGGACGGCGTGCGCGTGCTGCGTTACCGCTATGCCCCGGCGCGCCTGGAAACCCTGGTCAACGACGGCGGCATCGTCACCAACCTCAAGCGGCAACCATGGAAATGGCTGCTGGTGCCGGGGTTCGTGCTTGGACTGTGCTGGCAGGCGTGGCGGGCGCAACGCCGCCTGCGGCCGGCCGCCATCCACGCCCACTGGCTGCTGCCGCAAGGGCTGGCGGCGGCGCTGGCGGGCATGGCGCGCCACACGCCCTTCCTGGTGACGTCGCATGGCGCCGACCTGTTCGCGTTGCGCGCGCGCCCGCTGCAGGCGCTGAAGCGTTTTGTCATGCGCCGCGCGGCGGCGGCCACGGTGGTCAGCGCGGCGATGCGAGACGAGCTGGACCGCATCGGCGTCGACGGCGGCAAGGTGCGGGTATTGTCGATGGGCGTCGACCTGGCGGATCGATTCACCCCCGATCCGGCCCAGCCGCGCAACGACCACGAGCTGCTGTTCGTCGGCCGCCTGGTCGAGAAGAAGGGCCTGCGCCACCTGATCGATGCGCTGCCGACGGTACTGGCCGCGCATCCGCAGGCCTTCCTGAGCATCGCCGGTTTCGGGCCGGAAGCGCGCGAGCGCCGCGAGCAGGTCGCGCGCCTGGGATTGCAGGAGCGCGTGCGCTTCCTCGGCGCCATCGGGCAATCGCAGCTGCCCGCGCTGTACCGGCGCGCCGCGGTGCTGGTCGCGCCGTTCGTCGCGGCAGGCGATGGCGATCGCGAAGGGCTGGGGCTGGTCATGGTCGAAGCGCTGGGGTGCGGTTGCCCGGTGGTCACCACCGCGCTGCCCAGCGCGCGCGAAATCTTCGGCGACACGTAC
>JAKFDF010000153.1:0-2388 GCA_036676275.1 Lysobacter sp. | reverse complement strand
ATGATGTTCTGGATCTGCGGCGTGCCGGGCAGCGCGTCCATGGTGAAGGTGAACGCGCCCAGCGCGATCGTGCCCGGGATCAGGCGCTTCGGGATGCCGGCCTGGCGGAAAAGTTCGGCGGCGAACGGGTACACCGCGAACACCACCACGAACAGCGACACCCCGCCGTAGGTCAGCAGTGCGCACACCAGCACGATCGACAGGATCGCGCGCTGCGCGCCGACCACCCGGATGGTGGCGGCCACTATCGACTTGGAGAAGCCCGACAGCTCGATCACCTTGCCGAACACCGCGCCGAGCAGGAACACCGGGAAATACAGTTTCAGGAAGCCGACCATCTTGTCCATGAACAGGCCGGTGAACATCGGCGCGACCAGGGACGGGTCGGTCAGCAGCACCGCGCCCAGCGCCGCGACCGGCGCGAACAGGATCACGCTGTGGCCGCGGTAGGCCACGTACATCAGGAAGCACAGCGCGCCCAGCACGATCAGAAAGGCCATCCCTCGATCCTCGCCCGCGCTGCGGACATGACGTTCCCCGGTCCCGGAGTGTCGGCAACCCGGCCACGGCGGCCCATTGTCCGAAGGTACGATGCCGCCCGCGCGCGGCCGGCCATAGCCTTGCCGGCAACCTGCGGCGCATGCCGCGCTTGCCGAATCCAAGGGGAGTGAAGTGATGAAACGCAAGCATTTGAGCCTGGCCATCGGTTGCGTGCTGGTGTCCTCGGCGCTGGGGTCGCCGCTGGCCCTGGCGCAGGACGCCACCCCGGCCGCGACTCCGCAGGCCGACGCGGCCACGCCCGCGCAGCAGGCGAAGGAGGACACCGAGGCCACCACGCTGGGCGCGGTCACCGTGACCGCGCGGCGCCGCGAGGAGTTCATCCTGGAGGTGCCGGTCGCGGTCAGCGCATTCGGCGAGGAGCAGCTCAAGGACCTGCAGGCCAGCGACATCTCCGGCCTGCAGGGCGCCGTGCCCAACATGAACATCGTGCAGGGCCGCGGTTCGTCCAACAGCGTCAACGTCTTCATCCGCGGCATCGGCCAGCCCGATGCGCTGCAGACCTTCGACCCCGGCGTGGGCATGTACGTCGACGACGTCTACTACTCGCGCATCAACGGCGCCATGCTGTCGCTGTTCGACGTCGCCCAGGTGGAAGTGCTGCGCGGCCCGCAGGGCACGCTGTACGGCAAGAACTCCACCGGCGGCGCGATCAAGGTCACCACCAAGGATCCGTTCGACTATTCCGGCGGTTCGGTCGAGGCCACGGTCGGCAACTTCGGCCGCGTCGAGGGCCGCTTCTACCATGGCGACCGCTTCAGCGAGACGATGGCCGGCAGCATCGCCGCCGCCTGGACCAGCAACGACGGCCACGTGCGCGACCCGGCCACCGGCAAGCACTACAACGACGACGACACCCGCTCGGTGCGCGCCAAGCTGGCGTTCCGTCCCAGCGACAGCTTCGACGCCACGTTCTCGCTCGACTACACCCACCAGGACGCGGCGCTGGCCCTGGGCCATCCGACCGCCCCGTTCCTGATCACCGACTTCGTCACCGGCGGGCACTTCACCCCGGCGCCGTCGGCCGATTACAACTTCGAGACCCGCACTTCGTTCTCGCCCGACAAGGGCCAGGACATGACCCACAAGGGCGCCTCGCTCAACATGGCGTGGACCCTCAACGACGCCTGGCTGCTGAAGAGCATCAGCGCCTGGCGCAAGCTCGACAGCGCGTCGTACATCGACATCGACGCCTCCGAGTACGAGCTCGGCGACGTGTACGTCGCATTCAACCAGAAGCAGTGGAGCCAGGAGCTGCAGCTGCAGTACGACAACGGCAGCAACGTCAAGGCGATCTTCGGCGCCTACTACCTCAACGAGAAGGTGCCGTCGCACCAGGAAGCCTACGCCGACAGCCTGTTCACCAACGGCGGCGTCGCCGTGGACTTCCTGCGCACCATCGACGACGACCTGCAGACCACCAGCAGCGCCGTGTTCGCGAACGTGGACTGGGAGCTCGCCCCGACCTGGACGCTCACCGCCGGCGTGCGCCACACCCGCGAGAAGAAGGAATACTCGCGTACCACCAGCATCTTCTGGGATTCGACCTCGCTGTTCCTGGGCTTCCTCCCGTTCTCGGCGCTCAACCAGGACCCGCAGGCGGTGATCGACGGCGCGCACAAGACCTGGACCGCGACCACGCCGTCGCTCAGCCTGAAGAAGGCCTTCAGCGACAACGTCACCGCCTACGTGTCGGCCAACAAGGGCTTCAAGTCCGGCGGCTTCAACGGCCGCTCCAATACCCAGGCCGAGTCCGACAACCCCGAATTCGATCCCGAGTTCGTCTGGACCTACGAGCTGGGCCTGAAGATGCAGTCGGCCAACCGGCGC
>JAKFDF010000152.1:0-1618 GCA_036676275.1 Lysobacter sp. | reverse complement strand
CCCGCGCCACCGCGCGCGGGTGGCTGCCGATGCTGGCGGCCAGTTCGCCATAGCGCCGCGTCTGCCCCGCCGGGATTTGCTGCAGGGCGCGCCACACCTGGTGCTGAAACACCGTGCCGCGCAGGTCCAGGGGCAACTGCGTGGCGCGTTGCGGTTCCTCGATTTGGCCGATGACCTGGCGCAGCCAGTCGCCCAGGCCGGCATCGTCGCGTTGCAGCCGGGCGGCGGCGAAGCGCTGGCGCAACTCGCTTTCCACCTCCTCGGGGCTGTCGCCGAACAGCAGGGCGCAGACGCCCTTGGCGCTGCTGGCCAGCAGCAGCTGGCCGAGCGGACAGGCGGCGATGGCGTAGCGCAGGGTTTCTCCGGCGGCCTGGCGCCGGCGTTGCGCCGGGCTCAAGCCATCGTGGTGTTGATACAGTGCTCTGGTGTCGGAGTAGCCGGCGGCTAGCGCGGCATCCAGCACCGAACCGGCCTGCGCCAGGCCGGCCTCCAGGTGTGCGCGGCGCTGGGCATTGGCCCAGGCCTTCGGCGTCAGCCCGGTGCGCGCCTTGAATGCGCGGGCTAGGTGCGAGGGCGACAGGCCGATGCGTGCGGCGAGCTGGGCGAGGCTGGGCGTTTTGTCCGGTTCGACCAGCAGGCGGCAGGCGGCGGCGACCAGTTGATCGAGTTGTTCGGCCGGGCTGGCGCCCTGCGGCAAGCAGCGTTTGCACGGGCGAAACCCCGCCGCTTCGGCGCTCGCCGCGGTGGCATGAAAGCTGACGTTGTCGCGCCGTGGCCTTCGCGCCGGACAGCTCGGCCGGCAATAGATGCCGGTGGAACGCACGGCGAAGACGAACTGGTTATCGCGCGCGGCATCGCGTGCGCAGACGGCTTGCCAGCAAAGATCGGTGTCGAGCATGGCGCGGCTCCGCAGAATGATGAGTCGATTGTCGACCCTTGCGCCGAGCACGCCAATGCGAATTGCACTTTCAAAGTGTGCTGTCCGGATTGCGCTTCAAGTTCCTCAGCGGTCGTGAAAATATCGAGCACCATAGCGAGGCCGCCGCCAGCTGCTGTTCAGTGCCAGTCGAGGCTCAGCGCCTCCTGCCAGGCGAAGCGCTCGAAGTGGCTGGCGACCACCTGCTTGAGCTTTTCCAGTTGCGCGTGGTCCGCGCTCTGCACGGTCAGGCGCAGGCCATCGCGCTCGGCATCCAGCAGCGCCAGGCCGAAGGCGAACTCGATACGGCCCTGCTGCTCATCGAAACTCACCGGGATCTTGTGGGCGAAGTGCTTGCACAGGCGGCCGATATAGCGCCCCGGGGTGGCGGTAGGTACATGGCTGGTGGCGGTTAGGGTCATGGGTTCTCCAGGGAATGGGTAAGACCGCTGCTGCAGGAGCGGATTGATCCGCGAAACAAACCGAATCATCGACAAACCTCGCGGCTAAAGCCGAACGTCGCCCGGCCGCGCCTGCGACCGCCAACGCTGCTCATGGATTCAAATCGCTGCGGACTTTGGCTCAATAGCCGACGGTAAAACGCTGGCGGATATGTTGCGGGCGCTCCAGCTCATCGATGATTGCCACCGCCAGGTCGGCCACGGAAATCCCTGCCGGCGCTTCGCCCTTCATCAGCAACTG
>JAKFDF010000151.1:0-1851 GCA_036676275.1 Lysobacter sp. | reverse complement strand
ACGCGGCGCCGCTGTTCATCCGCCTGCTCGGCGAGGTGGAAACCACCGGCACCTTCAAGTACAAGAAAACCGAGCTCAAGCAGGCCGCCTACGCGCCACAGGCGGTACGCGAACCGCTGTTCGCCCGGCTGCCCGGCGCAGCAAGCTTCCGGCCGCTGGATGAAGCACTGTACCAGGCGATTCAGACGCAGCAGTACCGCTTCTAGTGTGCTGTCTGGTAATAATCCATTGCTCAAGCAGCTGCGGCTGACCTGTGTAGGGTGCGCCGTGCGCACCACGGGCAAGCGGGTGCCTGGTGCGCGCGGCGCACCCTACGAGCCGGAGTCACCGAAACAGTAATTCTGGGACAGCACACTGGTATCGCGACACGAATAATCTGTCGCTTTCAGTGGGAGCCTGGCGTTGAACCGGCAGATCATGGTTGACGCGCCCCTAGCGTTTGAACTCGAACTGCACCTCGGCGCCGTCCACCGAGTTCCAGTAATCCTCATCGCCGTCGTTGGTGAGCAGCCGGCCGCTGAGCTGGAACGGGTTGAGCACCGGCCGCTTCTGCTCGAACAACGGCGGCAGCAAGGGCGCGAGCGCCGTCTCCGCGCCGCTGTCCTCGGCCCGCAACTGCTCGGCCAACTCGGGCGGCAAACTGAGATCCAGCTTGGTTCTCGCTTGCCCCTGATCCGCTTCGCCCCCCTCGGCTTGTGCCGCCTTCGGCCGCGCACCGGCGGCCGCTGCGGGGGGCGTGGGCCTGGCTGGAGCGGCCTTGGCGACGGCGGCGGGCGCCAGGACCGCGGGCGGCGGCGCGGCGACCGGCGGCGGTGCCACCGCGGCCGAGCTATCGGGCTTTTCCGCTGCGACCTTGGCCGGCTCCACCTTGGGCTCGCACGCACTCAGAAGGGGGATCAACAACAGCAAGGGCAAGTAGCGCATCAGAGTCATGATCGATCTACACAAGACGGACAGGTGCTGGCTTGCCGGAGAATGCCCGACAAGCCCGGCATTCTTTCAGTGTGGCGCCTCATCCGCCATCTGCAACAGCTTCAATTGAGCCTCGATATCCAATTGCGGGTAGCGCTGCTGCAACTTGTCGAGCCGCTCGGCCGCCGCCGCCTCTCGGCCGCTGCGGCGCAGTTGCAGAATGTGCCGCAACGCCTCCGGCAACGGCGCCGCGACCTCGGTCTTGGCGCGCGCCGTCGAGCTGCCGCTGACCTGCGGCGCCGCGGCCGCCTCGGACAATTCTGCCGTGCTATCGGCCATCTCCCCGGCCACCGGCTCGCTCACGGCCATGGCCTTCTTCTCCGGCGCCGGCGCGGCGTAGCGCTGCAGCGCCGGCGCCGCAGGCAGCGGGCTGTCATAGCCGGCCGGCGCCTGTTCCAAGGTTCTCAGGCTCAAGCCCAGGCCCAAACCCAGCAGCGCGACGCTGCCCAGGGCCACGCTCCAGCGCACCCGTGCGGCGCCGCCGAACAGCCAGGCATGCAGCCGCCCCCAGCCGTGCGCTCGTTGACCCTGCTGACGTGCCTGCGCGGCGGCCGCCGCGAGAATCCGCGCATCCAGTGCAGCCGAGGGTTCCTCGCCCTGGTGCTCACGAAAATGCTGCAGCAGGCGCTGCTCATCGGCGGCGGACATAGGTTGCTGCTCTTTCATGCGGATACCTCTTCGGCGGCGGGGTCAGCCAGCAGCCGACGTAACTTCCGCAACGCATAGCGCAAGCGGCTCTTCACCGTTTCCGCCGGAGTGCGGGTCAATTCGGCGATCTCGTGCAGCTGCAGATCGCCATGGGCGCGCAGCAGGAAGACCTCGCGCTGCTCGGCCGGCAAATCGTCCAGCGCCGCCTGCAGGCGCTGTTGGTCGCGACTC
>JAKFDF010000150.1:0-3629 GCA_036676275.1 Lysobacter sp. | reverse complement strand
CGCCCGCGCTAGACTTCCCCCGTCGCCCGCCGGGCGCCTGCATGAATGCAATGTCCGAGGACGACAGTAGTAGCCCCCCCGCACCGGCCACGGCCGAGAAGGGCCGCCCTGAACGACGCTCCTGGCTGGATCGCATCGGCGCGATGCTGTCCGGCGAACCGACCACCCGCGAGGACCTGGTCGAATTGCTGCGCGATACCCAGGCCGATGGCCTGATCGCGGCCGATACCCTGCGGATGATGGAGGGCGCGATCGCGGTCTCCGACCTCAGCGTCGGCGACGTCATGATCCCGCGCGCGCAGATGGTGGCGCTGTCGGCGCAGGAACCGTTCCTGGCGCTGATGCAGCAGGTGGTCGAATCCGGGCATTCGCGGTTCCCGGTGCACGGCGAGGACCGCGACGAGATCCTCGGCATCCTGCTGGCCAAGGACCTGCTGCGCGGGGTGGTCGCCGACCACGACGTCGACCACGGCAACGTGCGCGAGTTGCTGCGGCCCGCGGTGCTGATCCCGGAATCGAAGAAGCTCAACGTGCTGCTGCGCGAATTCCGGCAGTCGCGCAACCACATGGCGATCGTGATCGACGAGTACGGCGGCGTCGCCGGGCTGGTGACGATCGAGGACGTGCTCGAGCAGATCGTCGGCGAGATCGACGACGAGCACGACGACGCCGAGGACCCCAACGCGCTGATCGCGGCGCAGGCCGACGGCCAGTACGTGGTCGACGCGCTGACCCCGATCGACGATTTCAACGAACGCTTCGGCGCGGATTTCGACGACGACGAGTACGACACCATCGGCGGGCTGGTCACGGCCGCGATCGGGCACCTGCCCGAGGCCGGCGAGGAGCTGACGCTGGGACGCTTCGGCTTCCGCGTGGCGCGCGCCGATGCGCGGCGGCTGCATGCACTGCACGTGAGCGTGCATGGGGAGTAGGCCGGGAGCGCCCCTCATCCGCCCTGCGGGCACCTTCGGCCCGCTGCGCGGGGCGAAGGAAGGCTGCGGTGTCGTCGCCTGCGCGCTGTTGTTGTTGCTGGCCTTGGCGTTGCCGTTGGCGGCATTCGCACAAGCCGCTGCAGGTGCTGCCGCGACTGTTGCGCCGCCACCGGCTTCGATACCCGCGCCAGCCGCCGCATCCGCCGCACCCTCCCCGGTGCCACGCATCGGCGTGATGACGATGCAGCCCGGCGTGATCTTCTGGGAGCGCTTCGGCCACGATGCGATCGTGGTCGTGGATCCGGCCACCGGCGCGGCCACCTCCTACAACTTCGGCTTCTTCGATCCTTCCGAACCGGGTTTCCTCGGCAACTTCGTGCGCGGCCGCATGCAATACATGCTGGTGGCGCTGCCGCTGCAGCAGGACCTGGCGACCTATCGCGCCGAAGGCCGCGGCGTGTCGATGCAGTGGCTCAACCTGACGCCGGCGCAGGCGACGCGGCTGTCCGATGCGCTCGCCGAAGCCGCGCGGCCCGAGAACGCGCGCTACCGCTACGACTACTTCACCTCCAATTGCGCGACCAAGGTGCGCGATGCGCTGGACGACGCGCTCGATGGCTGGCTGCACCACATGATCGCCGGCCGTTCGCGCGGCAACACCTATCGCAGCGAGGCCGTGCGGCTGGCCTCGCCGGCGCCGTGGATGTGGCTGGGCTTCGACATCGGCCTGTCGCGCCGTGCCGACCGCCAGCTGTCGCGCTGGGAGGAAGCATTCGTGCCGATGCGCCTGGCCGACAGCCTCGAGCAGACCCGGCTGCCCGACGGCCGCCCGCTGGTGGCCGGCGAACAGGTGCTGCTGCCGCACCGGATCGCGCCGCAGCCTGCGGAAACGCCGCGCCCGTGGTGGCCGTGGCTGCTGGCGGGGATGGCGATCGCGGCGGCCGTGCTGCTTTCCGGCGCCCGCCGTCCGCGCCTGCTCGCGGGCATCGCCCTGCCGTTCTGGCTGTCGTGCGGCCTGCTGGGCGCGCTGATGCTCTACATCTGGATGGGTACCGAACACCACGCCGGCTGGGGCAACGAAAACCTGCTGCTGTTCAACCCGCTGTGCCTGCTGTTGCTGCCGGGCGCATGGCGCATCGCCCGCGGCCGCGACGGCGGGCGCCTGTTCCACGGCATGCTGGCCGCGACGACGCTCGGCGCGGTCTGCGCATTGCTGCTGAAATGGGTGCTGCTGTTCTCGCAGGTCAACCAGCCGTGGATCGCATTGTTGCTGCCCGTGCACCTGGCGCTGTACGCGCGCCTGCGCCGCAGCTGAACTCGTGGGCGACACCAACGCATGCCCTGTCGCAAGGTGTGGCCGCGCCACCGTCGATAACGCGTTCTCCTGAACGGGAAAGACTTCACTATTCATCCATGGGGAAAACCACATGAAAGACGGAACCAAACTGGGCATCCTCGCTCTGGCAACATCCCTGGCACTATCGGCCGGCGATGCATCCGCGGCGTTGGCGACCTATGAATACAGCTCGAACGCCGTGAACTACTGCCAGGCCTTCACCCCGGGACCCGCCAACACCATTCGCAACCGGGTGGTGGGTTCGGAAAACGTCGGAACGGTGCCGATGAACGTCGCCTGCAATTTCGGTTCCGTGACCAACGGCGCTGCCGGCCAGACGCCCCCGACGTCCATCTACGTCTATTTTTCCAACACTTCGGCTGCGGCGATCACCATCAACTGCTCCCTGTTGACCGGTTACATGGGTTCCAGCTCGGCCTATGTGGTCAGCAAATCCGTGGTGGTTCCCGCGCATGCCACCACCGCCGATTATTCGCTCGACTGGTCGGCAGCCGACAATCCGGACCAGCCGGCCACCGATCTCGGGGATTCCCTCGTCGGCATCAACTGCACCCTGCCGCCCGGCGCGGTCATCAACGACACCTACATCCAACAGACCATGGACAACGGCGTCGGCAACTGAGCCGCCGCCACTGCCGGGGCAGGACCGCATGTTGCCCCGGCGCCACATGAGAAGCCGAATGCGCCCCTGGCTCGCGCTCCTTCTGGTCGCAACCCTCGTCGTCGGCGCCACCTGGTGGCGTTCGCGTTCGGGCACTCCAACGACCGCGAACGCAATCGACGCGCCGGATGCCGCCGCCACGTCTTCCGTGATCGCGGTGCGCACCGCGCCACGGCCAGCCCTGCCGCCCCCGCCGCTGAACCCGGCGCAAGCGCGGGCCCGCAGGGAAGCGCAGCGGACCCAGAGGAAGGCGAACATCGACCGCATCGTCGCCGTTGGACGCAAGAAGCTTGCCGGCCGCTACGAAAGCGAGCCCATCGATTCCCGCTGGGCAAACGCCACCCGCCAGGCACTGATGGAATACTCGCTGTCGGACCAGATCCGCGCCACGCACTCGGAACCGTCGAACTTGAACATCGACTGCCGCAGTACCACCTGCCGCATCGATGCCGATTTCCCGAATGCCACGGCCGCGGACGACTGGTCGACCCTGTACCTGACCGGCGCCGGGTCACGCCTGCCCAATGCGTCCCTGCAGAAGTCCGACAACGCCGACGGCAGCGTGCACCTGACGATCTACGCCCTCGCCCGTTCCTGAGCCATCGGCCGACGGCCTGTCCAATCCGGTAGCCTGGCGCGGCCACGCGAGCTCCCGCCATCGACCCGCCACGGAGCC
>JAKFDF010000149.1:0-19142 GCA_036676275.1 Lysobacter sp. | reverse complement strand
CTGGCCGGGGTCGCCCAGGACGATGCCGCGCTGTGTGGCGAGGCCGCCGACCTGGTCTACCACCTGCTGGTGCTGTTGCGCGCGCGCGGTCTCGGGCTGGACGACGTGCAGGCCGTGCTCGCGTCGCGCCACCAGGCCTGACGCCGCGGCGGGCATTGGCCGGCCTCGCCGATGCGCCTGCCTGCGACCGCTGCGCGCGGCCCGCGAATTGCACGCCATGGCGATCGCGGGGCGGGGCGCTGCGGCAGCAGGTGTTGCTACAGCAACGGGTCGACCGCGTCGAAGGATTCGATGCGGGAGTGGCCGTGGGTGGCATCGCCTTCGCGCGGCTGCGGATAATCCTCGCGCCGGTCCAGCAGCACGGTGCGCATGCCGGCGTCGCGCGCCGCGTCGAGTTCCGCGACCACGTCGGACAGGAACACGATGCCGCCCGGACTGCGATCGAGCTGGTCGGCGATCAGGCGGTAGCTGTCGGCGTCGCGCTTGTTGCCTGCCTCGGTGTCGAAGAAGGCGGAGAACAGCGACGCGAGATCCCCGGCGTCGGAATGGCCGAACAGCAGCTTCTGCGCGGCGACCGAACCCGACGAGAATACTGCCAGGCGGTGGCCGTCAGCATGCCAGCGGCGCAACGACCCGGCGGCGTCGGGATAGACATGGCCGCGGTAGTCGCCGCGCTCGTAGCCCTCGCGCCACAGCAGGCCCTGCAGCGCCTTCAACGCGGTGTGCTTGCGGTCCTGGTCGATCCAGCCCTGCAGGGTTTCCACGATGACGTCGTCGCTGCAGACGGCGCCATTCTCGACCGCGACCTGGTCGAGCCAGCGGCGGACTTCGGGCTCGTGGCCGTGCTCGCGCACGAAGCGCGGCAGTTCCCGGCGGGCGTACGGGAACAGCACGTTTTTGACGAAGGAGATGGAACTCGTGGTTCCTTCGATGTCGGTGAGGATGGTGGCTTTCATCGTCGCTCCCGTGTCTGCACCGTGCCGTCCAAGGCGCTGCATCATCGCATCCCGGAATCCGGCCCGGCCATCCATGGCCGGGCGTTCGCCCGCGCGCGCGGCAGGGCCGCGCAAGCGCGCGGGCTCACCCTTCGATGCCGCCGGGGGCGAGGGGCTTCATCCGTCGGCCTGCCCGGGCTCGTAGCGCGGGAATTTCCCCGCGATGTCGGTGCCGGTGAAGTGGCCGACCCAGCCGTCGGGCTCGGTGAAGAAGCGGATGGCGATGAAGCTCGGCTCCGGGCCCATGTCGAACCAGTGCCTGGTGGAGTCGGGTACCGCGATCAGGTCGCCCTGCGTGCACAGGATTTCGTAGACCCTGCCGTCGACGTGCAGGGTGAACAGCCCCGAGCCGGCGACGAAGAAGCGGACCTCGTCTTCCTTGTGGAAGTGCTCGTCGAGGAACTTGGCGCGCATCGCCTCGCGCTGCGGGTTGTCCGGCGCGATGCTGACCACGTCGACGCTGCGGAAGCCGCGCTGCGCGACCAGGCGGTCGATGTCGGTGCGATAGGCGGCCAGCACCTCCTCCGGCGGCGCGCCGGGTGCGATGGCCCGGGTGGCCTGCCATTGCTCGAAGGTGACGCCGATCCTGGCCAGTTCGCGCGCCATGGCGGCGCGGTCGGAGGTGGAGAGCAGCGCCTCGTCGGGGTGCTCCTCGGCGAAAATGCGCAGCCGGCTCATTGCGGGCATCCCAGTTTCCTCAGTTCCAGTTCGCAGCCGAGCAGGAACTCGAACGCCTCCAGGTGGCGGCGTGCCTCGGCCATGTCGCCGCCCCAGGCGTAGAGGCCGTGGCCGTCGATCAGGTAGCCCCACATGGATTGCGCGTCGAGCAGGGCATCGACCTGCGCCGCCAGGGTCGGCATGTCCTGGGTGTTGGCCAGCACCGGCACGTCGATCGCGGCTTCGTGGGTGGTGTTGCCGGCGAAGGCCTTGAGCAGCTCGTAGCCTTCCAGGTGCACGCGGCCGGCGCCGGCGTACAGCCGCGAGGCGATGGTCTGCACCTGCGAATGGGTGTGCAGCACGCAGCCGATCCCGGGGAAACGCCGGTACAGCTGGGTGTGCAGGAGGGTCTCGGCCGAGGGGCGGTGGTCGTTGCCGACGGGGTTGCCGTCGAAGTCGACGACCATGATGTCGTCCTCGGTCAGCCGGCCCTTGTCGCGGCCGGAGACGGTGATCGCGGCATGGCGGCCGTCGAGCCGGCGCGAGAAATTGCTGCTGGTCGCGGGCGTCCATCCGGCGTGCGACAACTCGCGCACGTTGGTGATGATCTCGCCGGCGAGATGGCGCAGCTGTTGCCTGTCGTAGGGCATCGGATCGCTCATGGCCGAAGTGTAGCGCGGCCGGGCGGATGGGCCGGAGCGGCCGCCGCGCTTTCCCGGACCGCGCCGCGATCGTGGGCGCGGCGCCACCGCGCGCGCAGCGGAAACCGAAAACGGCGCGGAAATCCGCGCCGTTCCGGTTCAAGCCCGCGCGCGGGCGGTTGCCGGGCCTAGGCCTGCGGGCCTTCGTGGAACGGAGGCTCCGGCGGCAGCACCGGCCCGCCCTCGGCTTCCCTGATGCCCCGGCCCAGGTCGCTGTGGCCGTAGCCATAGAGCCGGTAGACGATCAACCCGATGATCGCCCAGCCGAAGAACAGGCTGATCGTGTACAGCGACAGGTTGAAGAACAGCAGCAGGCAGCCGGCGACCGCCAGCGGGCACACCACCCACACGAAGGGGGTGCGGAACGGGCGGTGGCGGTTCGGCTGCTGCTTGCGCAGGATCATCACTCCGATCGCGACCATGATGAAGGCGAACAGGGTGCCCGAATTGGAGATGTCGGCGAGGATGCCGACCGGGAACATCGCGCCGAACAGCGCCACGAACACGCCGGTGATGATCGTGATCACGTGCGGGGTGTGGTACTTCGGGTGCACCTTGGACAGCACTTCCGGCAGCAGGCCGTCGCGCGACATCGTGAAGAAGATGCGGGTCTGGCCGTAGATCATCATCAGCACCACCGACGGCAGCGCCAGCGCCGCGGCCAGGCCGATCATGTTGCCGACCTTGCCGAAGCCGATCATGCGCATCACGTGCGCCAGCGGTTCCTTGCTGCAGACCAGCGAATCGGTGTGGCTGAGGCAGGCCGCCGCCATCTCCGGCGTGCCCGGCTGCAGGATCGCGCCGTTGGCGCCGACCATCGGTGCCGAGCCGGCGGCGCCCACGGCGCCGTAGCCCACCAACAGGTAGAAGATGGTGCAGATCAGCAGCGAGCCGATCAGGCCGATCGGGATGTTGCGGTTGGGGTTCTTGGTTTCCTCCGAGGCGGTGGAGACCGCGTCGAAGCCGACGTAGGCGAAGAAGATCGAGGCCGCGGCGCCGAGCACGCCGATGCCGCCCATCGGGCTGCCCCAGCCGGTCGGGAAGAACGGCTCGAAATTCTCGCTCTGCACCGCCGGCAGCGAGATCGCGATGAACGCGATCAGCGCGGCGACCTTGATCGAGACCAGCACCGCGTTGACCTTGGCCGACTTGGAGGTGCCGATCACCAGCAGCCAGGTCACCACCAGCGCGATCCCGCAGGCGAGGACGTTGAAGACGCCGCCGTCATAGGGGCCGGTACGCAAGGCCATCGGCAATGCCAGCGCGCCCGGTTCCACCAGCCCGAACAGGTTGCTGTGCAGCAGCAGGCCGTTCATGTAGCCGGACCACCCGACCGAGACCGCGCCCGCGGCAACGGCGTATTCGAGCACCAGCGCCCAGCCCACGATCCAGGCCAGGCCCTCGCCGAGCACGCCGTAGGTGTAGGTGTAGGCCGAGCCGGCGACCGGCACCATCGAGGCGAGTTCGGCATAGGCCAGCGCCGCCAGCGCACAGACCACCGCGGCGATGACGAAGGCGATCATCATCGCCGGGCCGGCCTTCTGCCCGGCCTCGGCGGTCAGCACGAAGATGCCGGTGCCGATGACCGCGCCGATGCCCAGCATGGTCAGCTGGAAGGCACCCAGTTGCCGGGTCAGCGCCTTCTTTCCGGCGGTCTCCAGGATCTTGTCGAGCGGCTTGACGCGCCAAAAAAGCATCGTGTTCTCCCCAAAACGTTGCGGATGGGCACGGACGACCCGTGCTGAAACTGCAAGTCGCCGACCTTACCGGTCGGCCGGGATGCGCACAAGCGCCGTGCGGCACATGAACGGGGTGGGCGGCGATAATCCCCGCCATCGGCAACCCGGAGGCGGCAGCGGCGTGGACGAACGCGACATGGACGACAGCGCGCCGCTGGCCGCGGCGTTGCAGGCATACCGGCGGCGCTGGCCCGGCGAGGCCGGGACCGTCGACGGCTTCCTCGCGTTGCTGGGCGACGCCGCGGACCCGTTCGTGCGCGAACGCCTGGCGGGGCATTTCACCGCCTCGGCGTGGCTGGTCGCCGCCGATGGCGCGCGCGTGCTGCTGACCCACCACCGCAAGCTCGGCCTGTGGCTGCAGCTCGGCGGCCATGCCGACGGCGACCGCGACCTGCGGCGCGCCGCGCTCAAGGAAGCGCAGGAGGAATCCGGCTTGCCGGGGCTGTCGATCGACGACGGCATCTTCGACCTCGACCGCCACTGGATCCCCGGGCACAAGGGCGTGCCCGCGCACTGGCACTACGACGTGCGCTACGTGGTGCATGCCGGCAGCGACGAGGCGTTCGTGGTCAGCGAGGAGTCCCACGACCTCGCCTGGCGCAGCATCGCCGAGCTTGCCGCCGAGGCCGGCGCCGATCCGTCGGTGCGGCGGATGGCGGGCAAATGGCTGGCGCGTCCGATCGCGGTCGACGAACACGCGGGACTGTAGGAGCGCCTTACAGGCGCGAGCTTTTACCCGATCGGGCCAAATGCCACGGACGACCTGGAAAGAGCTCGCGCCTGTAAGGCGCTCCTGCGGATCCAGTGCCTCAGTCGGCGCGGCCGCCGAACTCGCCGGTGGTGGTGTTGACCCAGACCTTCTCGCCGCTGGCGATGTACTCGGGCACCTGGATCTCGATCCCGGTCGAGAGCTTCGCCGGCTTCGGGCGCTTGGTCGCGGTGCCGCCCTTGAGTTCCGGCGGGGTCTCGATCACTTCCATCGCCACGCTTTGCGGCAGTTGCAGGGCGACCGGCTGGTCGTCGATGACCTGCACGTAGCAACCGGACAGGTCGTCGACTATGTAGCCCGCGGCGTCGCCGACCACGTCGGCATCGAGCGTGTACGGGGTGTAGTCCTCGTCGTCGAGGAACACGAAGGCGTCGCCGTCCCGGTACGAGTACGTCGCCTGCCGCCGCGAGAGCTCGACTTCCTTGAGTTCGTCATCGCCGCCCAGGCTGAGGTCGAACTTGCCGCCGCCGGGCACGCTGTACAGGGTGAAGCGGAACTTGACGTTGCCGCCGCGACCCTGCGGCGAGCTGCGCTCGATGTCGCGCACCTGGTACACGGTGCCGTTGTGTTCGACCACGTTGCCTTTCTTGATGTCGTAAGCCTTCATCTGTCTCGTCTCGTGCTTTTCGTAGGAGCGGCTTGCAGCCGCGAGCTCTTGCCGTTCCGTTCCCGCAGGAAAAGCTCGCGGCTGCAAGCCGCTCCTACAGTAAGGGGGGAATTATTTCGGGGCGAGGCGGGTGGCGCCGTCCAGGCGGATGGTCTCGCCGTTGAGGTAGCTGTTGCCGAGGATGCAGGCGACCAGGTCGGCGAACTCCTCCGGCTTGCCCAGCCGCGACGGGAACGGGATCGACGCCGCCAGCGACTGCTGCACCGCCTCGGGCATGCCGTCCACCATCGGCGTCCAGAAGATGCCGGGCGCGACGGTCATGACGCGGATGCCGAAGCGCGCCAGCTCGCGCGCCATCGGCAGGGTCATGCCGACCACGCCGCCCTTCGACGCCGAATACGCCGCCTGGCCGATCTGGCCCTCGTAGGCGGCGACCGAAGCGGTGTTGACGATCACGCCACGCTCGCCGTCGGCGCCGGCCTCGTTGTGCTGCATCAGTTCCGCGGCGGCCTTGGCGACGTTGAAGCTGCCGACCAGGTTGACCATCACCGTGCCGGCGAAATTCTTCAACGGCATCGCGCCGTCCTTGCCCAGCACGCGGCCGGCGCCGAGGATGCCGGCGCAGTTGATCGCGGCGTTGAGCCCGCCGAGGAATTCCCTGGCGGCGGCGACGTTGGCGACCACGCCTGCCTCGTCGGTGACGTCGGTGCGGAAATAGCGCGCGTTGCCGGCGCCGAGTTCGGCGACGGCGGCCGCGCCCTTGTCGTCGTTGACGTCGAACAGGGCGGCCTTGCCGCCGTTGGCGACCAGGTGCCGGGCCACGGCCAGGCCGAGGCCGGAGACGCCGCCGGTGATGACGGCGCGGGTGGCGGAAAGCTGCATGGGGAAGTCCTGGGGGCGGAAAGCGGCGATTTTAAGCGATGCACCGTCCTTCTCCCCGCCGCGGCGGGGGGAAGGATGCTGTTCCTTCTCCCCGCAAGCGGGGAGAAGGTGCCTGCAGGGCGGATGAGGGGCCGCTTTTCTGCGTTCCTTCTCCCCGCGTGCGGGGAGAAGGTGCCCGAAGCGCGGATGAGGGGCCGGCGGGGCGGCGGCGGTTGACGTTGCGGCGTGCCATCCGCGCCCGCGAAGCGGCACCCCTCACCCTGCTTCGCTGCGCGAAGCGGTCCCTCTCCCCGCAAGCGGGGCGAGGGCAACGCAGCAAGCGGGGCGAGGGGAATGCGGGGCTTCTCACCCGCAAGCGGGGCGAGGGCAGCGCAGCAAGCGGGCGAGGAGTCAGAGGTCGCGCAGGTAGAAGATGTCGCAGCCGCCATGGCCGGTGGCGCCCAGCGGCGCGTCGATGCGGCGGAAACCGTTGCGCTCGTACAGCTTCATTGCCGCGTCCATGCCGCACAGGGTTTCCAGGTAGCAACGGGCGAAGCCGAAGCCGCTGGCGGCCTCGAGGCAGCGCGCCATCATCGCGCTGCCTGCGCCTTGCCCGCGCGCGGCCGGCAGGAAGTACATCTTGCGCAGTTCGCAGGTATCGCCGGGGCCGCCTTCCAGCGGCGCCACGCCGCCGCCGCCGAGCACGATGCCGTCGCGCTCGACCACGAAATACGCGCTGCGCGGGGTGGCGTAGGCGCGACTCATCCAGTCGACTTCGGGGTCGTTGATAGCGAAGCCGTCCCCTACCGCGCCGAACTCCGGCATCACCGCGCGGATGATCGCGGCGACGGTGGCGTCGTCTTCGGCGCGGATCGGCCGGATCGACCAGTCGCCCGTGGTCATGACGCCGCCACGCTGCCGGCATGCTCGAGCCGGCTCGCGAATTCTTCCGGCGGCAGCCCGGGCGCGAACAGGAAGCCCTGGCCGACCGGCACCCCGAGCTGCAGCAGGAACCGGCGCTGGGCTTCGGTTTCCACGCCCTCGGCCACCAGCCCGAGGCCGAGGCTGCGGGCGATCCCGGACACCGCCTGGCAGACCGCGACGTCGGACTTGTTGCCGGGGACGCCTTCGACGAACAGCTGGCTCAGCTTGAGCCCGTGGATCGGCAGTCGACGAAGGTAGTTGAGCGCGCTGTAGCCCTCGCCGAAATCGTCGATGGTCAGCATGACGCCCAGCGCACGCAATTCGGCGAAGGTGCGCAGGGTGTCGGGCGCGTCCTCGATCAGCACGCGCTCGGTGAATTCGAGTTCCAGCGCCGAGCCAGGAAGGTCGAATTCGCGCAGCAAGGCGCGCACGTTGCCGGCGAGGTCCTCGCCGATGAACTGGCGATAGGAAACGTTGACCGCGACCCGCACCACGCCGAGCCCGGCATCGCGCCATTCGCGCACCTGGCGGCAGGCTTCGCGCAGCACCCAGTTGCCGATGCGGATGATGTCGCCGGTGGTTTCGGCATGGGTGATGAAGCGGTCCGGCCGCATTTCGCCCAGTTGCTGGTTGCGCCAGCGGATCAGCGCCTCGGCGGCGACGATGCCGCCCCCGTGCAGGTCCACCTGCGGCTGGTAGACCAGGTGGAATTCGTTGTTGTCGGCGGCGCGACGCAGGTGGGTCTCGACCCGCAGGCGTTCCTGCTGCGATTCCGCCAGCGCCGGCGTGAATGCCTGCCAGCCGTTGCGCACGCGGCGCTTGGTGTCGTACATCGCGGCGTCGGCGTTCTGGATCAGCACCTGCGGGCTGTCGCCGTCGCCGGGGGCATGGGCGATGCCGACGCTCGCGGTGATGTTGAATTCCTCGTTGTCGAAGCGGAAGCTGTCGCCGAAGGCGTCGAGGATCGCGCCGGCGATCCGTTCCGGGCGCGCCGGGTCGTCGCCGACGTTGCAGACGACGAGGAATTCGTCGCCGCCGAAGCGCGCGATAAGGCCCTCGGTACCGACGGCGTGGGTGATCCGCCGCGCCGCGGAGACCAGCAGTTCGTCGCCCGCGCCATGGCCGAGCACGTCGTTGACCACCTTGAACCGGTCCAGGTCGATGTACAGCACCGCGATCCGCGCCATCGCCGCGTCCGCCAGCCGCTGCTGCAGTTCGCCGAGCACGGCGTCGCGGTTGAGCAATCCGGTCAGCGGATCGGTGCGCGCCTGCACCCGCAGCGTTTCCTCGGCCTGCTTGCGCTCGGTGATGTCCTGCAAGGTGCCGGTGACGTGCAGCGACAGCGGTTGCCCGCCTTCGGATTCGCCGATCACGCGCACGCTGAACATGTGGCCGTCCCCGCGCCGCCCCTGCAGTTCCAGGTCGAAACCGCCGTCGCCCGCGAGTACCCGCTTGAGCGCGGCGTCCAGGCGGCTGCGGTCCGGTTCGCCGAGCGTGGCCTGCACCTGGGCCATCGTCGTCGACGCCGTGTCGAAGCCGAGGATGCGCCGGGCTTCGTCGCTGAGATAAAGCAGGCCGCGGCCGGCGTCCCATTGCCAGCCGCCGATGTGCGCCAGCGACTGCACGCGGTCGAACAGCGCGCTGTCGCGCTTGAGTTCGGTGACGCCGGTGAACAGCGACAACACCTGGTGCGGCTTGTCGGCGCCGGGGGCGAACTGCGGTACCGAGGTGACCGCCAGCCAGGTCAGCTGGCGCAGGCGCTCGTTGTAGAAGCCCAGTACCGTGCTGTCTTCCATGCGCCCGGTGCGCAGCGCGCGGAACGCGGGCAGGTCCGTTTCCTGCAGCTCGTTCCCGTCCTCGTCGACCACGCGCCAGCGCCCCGGGCGAAGTTCCTCGTCCAGGCTGAAGCCGGCTTCGACATCGAACATGCGGATGGCGGCGGCGTTGGCGTAGATGATGCGGCCCTGCGCGTCGCGCACCAGGATGCCCTTGTCGACCACTTCCATCAGCTCGCGGTAGCGCAGTTCGGCCTCGACCCGGCCACTGAGGTCGCGCGCCACCGCCACCACGCAAGGGCGACCGTCGTACTCGAAGTTTGCCGAATGCACCTCCACCGGGAAGCGGGTGCCGTCGCCGCGCATGTTGGTGACTTCGATGACGTAGGTGCCGCCGCGGCCGAGGGCGTCCCAGACCGGGCCCATGTGGTCGCGCGGCAGGTCCGGGTTCAGCACGTGGATCGGCTGGCCGATGATCTGTTCCGGCGGACGCCGGTAGGCGGCGATGCCGGCCTTGTTGAGGTCCAGCACGGTCCCGTCCCAGGCGATCACGCTGACCGGGTCGGGCACGGCGTCGAACAGCGCGCGGTAGCGGCTGCGTTCGGCGGCACTGGCGGCGACGGCAGCCTGCAGGTTGTCGTGCGCCTGGCGCAGCAGCGATTGCAGGCCGTGCGGCAGCGTCGGGTTTTCCGCGGCGCGCTTCAGCGCGGCCAGCGTGGCGGCGATTTCCGGCGGGCCGACGACCGGTGGGGCGACGGTTTCGTCGCCGGAAGGCCGTACCGGCGCCGGGGCGTCCATGCTCACGCGGCGGCGAGCCAGCGAGCGGTTCGGGTTTCGGCCAGCCGGCCGCGTGCCACGCGGCGCATCGCATCGCGTGGCACGTGGATGCCGGCTTGGCCGCCGCCGCGGGAATTCACTGCGGCGTGTTCTCCTTGAGCAAGATCAGCTCCCAGCCGCCATTGGGCGACAGGTTGAACCCATTCGATGTTCCCACGATCAGGCCGCTGCCGTCATCCAGGGCCTCCAGGGCACGGATGCCGGAATTCAACCGGTTGCCGAGCCCGGTGTGGTCCTGGTTGACCGCGGGCGAATCCGGGGAGTCGAAACGCCACAGGTCGGCACCCGCCTCCATCCATGCGCCCTGGAGTGCCGAGGTGTCGTAGGTGCCGATGTACAGGTGCCCGCCGAATACCGCCATGCGCCAGGTGTATTCGTTGTTCGGATTGCCGAAACCGGACCGGCCGTACAGCGGCGTCCAGCCGGTGGGCGCCATCGCGAAGGTCTTCGCCTCGACGCAACATGCGGGCAATTCCGCTTCGCCGTACAGCAGCTGGATTTCCCGCGTGCCCGGATCCTCCAGGTTGCGGCCGCGCCAGAGCGAGGTGCTGCGGTAAACGCCGTCCTTCAGCGCCTCCAGCTCGGCATCGTTGGCCGCCGTGCCGAAGCAGTAGGACGCCGTGCACTTCTGGTGGACGCCCATCGCCGCATTGCCGCCGAGGTGGATCGTGCCCCAGTACAGCCAGCCTTCGTATTGGGCGATCGCGCCGCCCGAATAGCCGAAGCGCCCCGTGATCTTGTCCGGATCGTACTGGGCAGGCCCCCAGACCTGCCTCCATGTCCCGGGATTGTCCGGGGTGAAGCCACCGGGAGGGATCGGCGAGCTGACCCATGTGCCGATGCCGGGAGCGCCGGCCACCACGGGATCCTTGAGCGCGACCGTGGTCGCGGCGAGTCGATCGCGCCCGTCGCCGCCGGTATACAGGGTCAGGTTGGCGACCGCGGCCGGGAGCGAGGCGACCTCGCTGAACGCACTGCAGAAGTCGCCGGGAAAGCTTGCCATGCTGCCGTCCCAGCGCAGCACCGCGCCGTGGGTCCTGGAACCCACGCCTACGTACAGGACGCCGTCCACCAGGCCCCAACCACGGATGTAGTTGTAGTCCGTGCGCGAACACGAACCCAGGTAGTCGCCCGTATCCGCCTTGAAGGCGAAGATGTTGATGGCGCTGGTCGTGCGGAAGGTGCTCTGCCCGCCGAGGAAGGCGATGTTGTCGATCGAGCCGGCGCCGCGGAAGCCCAGCGTCTGGTTGATCCGGCGGTCCTGGATGTCCTGCTTGACCAGCGTGCCGGTTGCCATCTCGTACGAATAGATGGCGGGTGGCCGCCAGTCGCCCAGGGCGGCGGGAACGTCGGGATGCGTGCGCGCGCCCTCGCTCTGCCCGAATTCGCAGACGTACAGGTTGTTGAGGATGGGGGAGGGATCATCGCCCTTCACCTGGCCGGTCACCACGCATTGGGAATTGGCCAGGGTTCCGAACCACAGCTTGCCGCTTTCCTGGGTGAGGCCCCAGATGCGCGACTCGTTGATCTTGGGGATGCCTTCCGGACACGTCCCGTCGGGGTTCATCGGCGGGTAGTCGACGCCGATGCCGTTGAAGCATTCGTCGGGCACGGCCACGGCGAGCAGTTGATTGTCGAGGACCGGGGCTCCCGGCGTCGCGGCGACATTGCCCGCACGGGCCAGGGGCGATGCGGTCGTCGCGGCGATGGCGGCGGCAATGAAGACAGCGGTTGCCGATGGCGGCAGGAACAGCCGGGCATGCCGGGATGCAATGGACATGGGGATTCTCCTGGTTGCGCAGTTTCGTCCCGCGTCGATGGGGTCCGGGTGCGCGGCGCGCTTCGGGCAACGCTCCCAAAGTGCTGGATGTGACGCAAATAACGGCATGGTTCGGCCACGGCCGGCGGCATCACGCCGGCTCGTGCGCAACTCTCCGCGGCTCGCTCGAGGCGTCCGGGCGCCGGCACCTTGCGTGCCCGGGGTGCCGGTCATGCCAGCGGGGTTTCCGGTGCCGGGGCGAACCAGGCAGGCGATGGTCGCCGCTGTCGCGTCCCGGCCCGGGCGCGGTACCGCCGCCCGCGCGGTTCACGCGCCGGCGGCGAGCGCCCGGGTGACCTTGCTGCCGCTGTCGCGGCCGAGCAGGGCGGCGAGCCAGCGACCGGCTTCGACCAGGCGGCCGAGGTCGATGCCGGTGTCGATGCCCAGGCCGTGCAGCATGTAGACCACGTCCTCGCTGGCGACGTTGCCGCTGGCGCCCTTCGCGTACGGGCAGCCGCCGGTGCCGGAGACCGAGGAGTCGACCACCGCCACGCCTTCCTCCAGGCAGGCGAGGATGTTGGACAGCGCCTGGCCGTAGGTGTCGTGGAAGTGCACCGCGAGCGCGGGCATCGGCACTTCCGCCGCGACCGCGCGCAGCATCGCCCGCGCCTTGCCCGGGGTGCCGATGCCGATGGTGTCGCCGAGCGACACCTCGTAGCAGCCCATCCCGTGCAACGCACGCGCCACCCGCACCACGTCGGCCAGCGGCACCGCGCCCTGGTAGGGACAGCCGAGCACGGTGGAGACGTAGCCGCGCACGCGCACGCCGTCGGCGCGCGCGCGCTCCATCACCGGCGCGAAGCGCACCAGCGACTGGTCGATGGTGGCGTTGGTGTTGCGCTGGTTGAAGGCTTCCGAGGCGGCGGTGAAGATCGCGATCTCGTCGGCGCCCACGGCGCGTGCGCGCTCGTAACCCTGCAGGTTGGGCACCAGCACCGGGTAGTGCACGCCGGGCAGGCGGGTGATGCCGGCGAAGACCTCGGCGGCATCGGCCAGCTGCGGGATCCACTTCGGGCTGACGAAGCTGGTCGCCTCGATGCTCTGCAGGCCGGTCGCGGACAGGCGATCGATCAACTCGATCTTGGCCGCGGTCGGCACGATCGTCTTTTCATTCTGCAGGCCGTCGCGCGCGCCGACTTCCACGATGCGCACGCGGCCGGGCAGGGTGGTCGCGGGCATGCCCATGTCAGTGCTCCAGCGTCAACAGCACGGCATCGGCCTCGACGAAGTCGCCGGCCGCCGCGCCGATCGACGCGACCACGCCGTCGCGCGGCGCCTTGAGCGCCAGTTCCATCTTCATCGCCTCGATCACCAGCAATTCCTGCCCCGCCACGACGCTCTCGCCGGGGCCCGCCCGGACCACCACCACGCGACCGGGCATCGGCGCCCGCAAGCGATGGTCCTGCGCGGCCTGGGTGTCGCCTTCGCGAAGATACACCGCCACCGGTTCCAGCTGCAGGCGGCGCACGCCGTCGTGCAGCAGCAGCCGCCGTGGCTCGGCCCGCACCAGGAACCGGTGCGCCAGGCCGTCGAACCGGCCGCCGAGCACGCCATCGGCCAGTCGCGCGCCGGAGACCGCGCGGTGGTGCCCGTCGATCTCGATCCGGTATTCGCCGCCGCTGCCGTGCGCGGCCAGCAGCAGCCGCTGGCCGCGATGCAGGAAGGCGACGTGGCGCTTGCCAGCATGGCCCAGGCGCCAGCCGTCCGCCAGCGCCCAGGGCGACGTCGGGTCGCTGGATGCGGCGGCCCGCGTCGCCTGCTCGCGTTCCTGCAGCAGCAACTGCGCGGTCGCGGCGGCGAGCAGCTGCAGCGGATCGACGCGGTCGTCGTCGGCATCGACGAACTCGTCGAGGTGGCGGTCCAGGTAGCCGGTGTCGATGCTGGCGTCGACGATCGCCGGGTGCCGCACCAGCCGTTCGAGGAAGGCGATGTTGGACTTCGGCCCGACGATGTCCGATTGCGCCAGCGCCTCGCGCAGCCGCGCCAGCGCGCCGGCGCGATCGCCGTCGTGGACGACCAGCTTGGCGATCATCGGGTCGTAGAAGATGCTGACGGTGTCGCCCTCCACGACGCCGGAATCGATCCGCACGTGCGCCGACGGCGCCGGCAACCGCAGCCGTTCGAGCTTGCCGGAACCGGGCAGGAAGCCGGCTTCGGGATCCTCGGCGTACAGCCGCACCTCGATCGCATGCCCGCGTTGCGGTACTTCGTCCTGCGCCAGCGGCAGCGGTTCGCCGGCGGCCACGCGCAACTGCCATTCGACCAGGTCCAGGCCTGTCACCATCTCGGTCACCGGATGCTCGACCTGCAGCCGGGTGTTGATCTCCATGAAGAAGAATTCGCCCGGCTTTCCATCAGCGTCCGGCGCGACGATGAATTCCACCGTGCCGGCATTGGCATAGTCGATCGCGCGCGCCGCCTGCACCGCGGCCGCGCCCATCGCCGCGCGCAGTTCCGGCGTCAGGAACGGCGACGGCGATTCCTCCAGCACCTTCTGGTAGCGGCGTTGCGCCGAGCATTCGCGCTCGTTGAGGTGGATGATGTTGCCGTGGTGGTCGCCGAATACCTGGATCTCGATGTGGCGCGGCGACCGCACGTAGCGTTCCAGCAGCACCCGGTCGCGGTCGAAGGCGCCGGCGGCTTCGCGCTGGCAACTCTCCAGGTTCGGCAGGAAGTCCTCCGGCGCATGCACCACGCGCATGCCCTTGCCGCCGCCGCCGTGCGCGGCCTTGATCATCAACGGGAAGCCGATGCGCGCGGCCTCGCGCGCGAGCAGTTGCGGCGACTGGTCCTCGCCGGTGTAGCCTGGCACCACCGGCACGCCGGCGGCCTGCATCAGTTCCTTGGCGCCGGCCTTGCTGCCCATCCGGCGCATCGAGGCGGCACTCGGGCCGATGAAGACCAGGCCTGCGGCGGCAACCGCATCGGCGAAGTCGGCGTTCTCGCTGAGGAAGCCGTAGCCGGGATGGATCGCCTGCGCGCCCGACTGCAGGGCGACTTCGATGATCGCATCGCCGCGCAGGTACGACTCCTGCGGCCGCGGGCCGCCGATCGGCCAGGCCTCGTCGGCCTGGCGCACGTGCTGTGCGTCGGCGTCGGCTTCCGAATACACCGCGACCGTGCGGATGCCGAGCCGCCGCGCGGTGCGGATCACCCGGCAGGCGATCTCGCCGCGATTGGCGACCAGGATCTTGTCGAACAATGTCGTGCCGGGCATCAGTGCTGCGTCCAGGCGGGCTTGCGCTTTTCCAGGAAGGCGCCGATGCCTTCCTGGCCTTCGGGCGAGACCCGCAGGCGCGCGATCAGGGCGGCGTTGGCGGCGTCGACCGCGGCCGCGTCGGTGCCCGCCACGACCTCGCGCACCAGCGCCTTGGCCGATGCGGCGGCGAGCGGCCCGGCCTTCAGCAGCAGGTCGATCTGGCGTTGCACCGCGGCGTCGAGCGCGGTGGCGTCGACGACCTCGTGCAGCAGGCCGATGCGTCGGGCTTCCCCGGCATCGAAGGTCTCGGCGGTCGCGAACCAGCGCCGCGCCTGGCGCGCGCCGATCGCCGCGATCACGTACGGGGAGATCACCGCCGGCAGCAGGCCGAGCCTGCTTTCGGTCAGTCCGAACTTCGCCTCGGTCGCGCCAATGGCGATGTCGCAGGCCGCGACCAGGCCGACGCCGCCGCCGAACGCGGCCCCATGCACGCGCGCGATCGTCGGCTTGGGCACGGCATCGAGCGTGCGCAGCAGGCGGGCGAGGGCGAGCGCGTCGTCGCGGTTGTCGGCCTCGCTGGCGGCGGCCATGCCGCGCATCCAGTTGAGGTCGGCGCCCGCCGAAAACGACGCGCCCGCGCCCTCCAGGACCACCACCCGGACCTGCGGATCGGCGCCGAGCAGCGCCAGCGCATCGGTGAGGGCGGCGATCAGGGCCGCGTCGAAGGCGTTGTGCAGTTGCGGCCGGTCCAGGCGCAGCCGCGCCACCGCGCCGTCGCGGTGCAGGGTCAGGGAGTCGCTCATCGGTTCCGTGTCGATGGGGAAACTTCCGGATGATAGCCGCTGCCGCGGAAGCGCCCCCCATGGCCCCGGTTGCGGGTATAGAATGAGAACCATTCCCATCCAATGGTGGCGCCCTGGCGTCCCCGTCCGAACCGGCCGCCCTGCCCATGAGCCATCTGCGCCTGCTGTTGACCACCTTGCTGCTGGCCGTGGCCGGCCTGTGCATGGCCGCGCCTCCCCAGGCCGACACCGACGCCCGGCAACTGTGGCAGTTGCTGGATTACGTCGCGGTCGACTACGCCGGGGCGGTCGCCGGCGGGAAAATCGTCAACGCCGGCGAGTACGCCGAGATGGTCGAATTCGCCGCCACCGCGCAGCGCAGCATCGCCACCTTGCCGGCCGGTCCCGGCCATGCGCAGCTGGTCGACGGCGCCCAGGCGCTGGTGCAGGCGGTGGCGCGCAAGGCCGATGCGGCCGAGGTGGCGAAGCTGGCGCGTGGACTGGCCGACCAGGTGGTGGTCGGGTACGGCATCGAAACCGGCCCGCGACAGGTGCCGGACCTGGCCCGCGGCGCGACCCTGTACCAGGGCCAGTGCGCGGGCTGCCACGGCGTGCAGGGCAACGCCGACGGCCCGTTGTCGGCGAGCCTGGACCCGCCCGCGATCGCGTTCACCGATGCCGCGCGTGCCCGCGAGCGCAGCGTGTTCGGCCTGTACCAGGCCATCACCCAGGGCGTCGGCGGCACCGCCATGGCCAGTTTCGCCGGCTTGCCGGAAGTCGATCGCTGGGCGCTGGCGTTCCATGTCGCCGGGCTGTCGTACGACGACCGGGAGCGGGCGGCCGGGCGGGCGTTGTGGACGACCGGCGCGCCGCCCAGCGCGCAGGTACCGGACCTGGACGCCCTGGCACGGCTGACCGAAGCCGACCTGGCAGCGGCCAGCAACGCGGCCGTCGCGCGCGAGCTGATGGCCTACCTGCGCAGCCATCCGCAGGAGCTCGCCGGATCCCCGCGGGCGGTCGCGGCCGTCGCCGGCAGCAGCGACGCGGGCGGCGGCAGCGGCATCGCGATCGCGCACGCGAAACTGGACGAAAGCGTCGCCGCCTACCGCCGTGGCGACGCCGCCGCCGCGCGCACGCTGGCGTTGTCGGCCTACCTGGATGGCTTCGAGATGGTCGAGCCGACCCTCGCCGGCCGCGATGGCAAGTTGCTGGCGCAGGTCGAGGCGGCAATGGGCGAGTATCGCTCGCGCCTGGCCGCGGGTGCGCCGCCGGCCGACGTGGCCGCGCAGGCGCAGACCCTGCACGGATTGCTGGACGCCTCGGCCGCGGCGATGCAGCAGACCAGCGGCGACGCCAGCGTGGCGTTTTTCGGCAGCTACACGATCCTGGTGCGCGAAGGCCTGGAGGCGCTGTTGATCCTGATCGCGATGATCGCCTTCCTGCGCAAGGCCGAGCGCCGCGATGCGCTGGCCTATGTCCACGCGGGCTGGATCGGGGCGCTGCTGGCCGGCATCGGCACCTGGTTCGCGGCGACCTATTTCGTCGACATCAGCGGCGCCAGCCGCGAGCTGACCGAGGGGCTGAGCGCACTGTTCGCGGCCGCGGTGCTGCTGAGCGTGGGCATCTGGATGCACCAGAAAAGCGTCGCCGGGCACTGGCAGCATTACCTGCAGAGCCGGCTGTCGGCCGCCCTGACCGGACGCTCGGCGTGGCTGCTGTTCGGGCTTGCGTTCATCGCGGTCTACCGCGAGGTGTTCGAAACCATCCTGTTCTACATCGCGTTGTGGAACCAGGGCCACAACGGCGCGTTGCTGCTCGGCCTGCTGGCCGGCGCGGCGACCCTGGCGATGATCGCGACCCTGATGCTGCGCTACAGCCGCAGGCTGCCGATCGGCAAGTTCTTCACCTGGAGCTCGGTGCTGATCACGGTGCTCGCGGTGGTGCTCGCGGGCAAGGGCGTGGCGGCGTTGCAGGAAGCCGGGTGGCTGTCGGTGGACACCCTGCGCGCGCCGCGGATCCCGCTGCTGGGCGTGTATCCGTCGATCCAGTCGATGCTGGCCCAGCTGGGCGTGCTGGCGGTGGCGATCGCCGGGTTCGCGCTCAACATGCGCGCCGGCCGCAGCCGCCCCGTCGCGCGCACCGAGCCGTAGACCGGAACCGTTTGCGGGCGCCAGCGCCCGCTGGGCGCGGCCCCTTCGCAACGAATCGAATGCGCGGGCGCCGCTTTCGCGGAGATCGCGCCCATGCCGGCGATGGCAGGGGCGCTGCTGCCGGCCCGCTGTCGGCTAGTGCCGGCTGCCGATGCCGGGCAGCTTGGCGCCGGCGGGCGTGAACATCTCGACGTCCAGGGTGAAGGTGCGCTGCTCGTTGCCGCGCAACGCGCCGACCCCGACCACCTGGCGCGCGACTTCCTCGCCGCGGTCGTTGCGGATCGTCAGCACCACCGAGTATTCCCACGGCTCGCCGTCCGGCGGATGGCGGATCGTGCCCTCGACGCGCAGCGCCGAGGACGATTCCAGTGCCCGCCCGGATGCCGGCTCGAAGCGCAGGTGGTGCTTGCACGACGGGCACACCGCCGCGCTGTCGAGGATCGTGGTCTTGCAATGCGGGCAGACGCGGGTGCTGCCCGCGGTGCCCGCGCGCGCGCTGCTCATGACAGGGTGCTGCTTTCCCCGTTGCCGTTCGGCTTGGAGGCCTTGTCTTCCCAGCCGAAGTCGGCCTGGCCGCGCATCCGCGAACCGGCGGCGACGGTCAGCGAGCCGGACTTGACGTCGCCGATCAGCACGCCGCCCTGTTGCAGTTCGACATGGGCGGCGCCCTCGATGTTGCCTTCCAGTTCGCCGGCGATGACCACGCGCTTGGCGCGCACGCCGCCGGTGACCTTGGCGCCCGGCTCGATGGTCACGTCGCCCTGCACGTTGACGTCGCCCTTGAACTTGCCGGCGATGCGGACGTGGCCGGAGCCTTCGATCTTGCCTTCGATGGTCAGGTCGGCGGCGATCAGCGACTCCTTGGCCGGCACGGACTCGCGGCGCGGGGCCGAATCCGGGATCGCGCCCGGGGAAGCGCTCGTGGCGGCCGGCGTTTCACGGAAGGGCGGCGGGTCGGGAGTGAACGGGGCCGCATCCTTTTTGGCCGTGCTTTGCGGGTTGAAAATCGCCATTGCGATGAGTCCTCTGCGAGCGTGTGCGGATGATCCCCCTGGACTATCGAGACTAGCACGGCTGCATGGCGGGGGTAATGTGACGCCGCGCCGCGATTCGCATGCCCGGCGGGACGGCCGCGCCGCTACATGCGGAACACGCCGAAGCGCGTGCCGTCGCGACCGGGCCCGCTTTCGATCGGCGCGTTCAGCGACGCCGAAATCCCGAGCCCGAGCACGCGCCGGGTATCGGCCGGATCGATGATGCCGTCGTCCCACAGCCGCGCGGTGGCGTACCAGGGGCTACCCTGGGATTCGTACTGCTCGCGGATCGG
>JAKFDF010000148.1:0-1671 GCA_036676275.1 Lysobacter sp. | reverse complement strand
GCCACGGCCGACGGCAGGCCGGTGGTTTCACCCAACGACCTGGCGACCATCGCACGCGCCGCACGCACCAGTATCCGTCCCGAGCGCTCGCCGTCGATGGCCATTGCCGGCCATCGACGATAGTCGAAGGGTCGCTTCTCGATGGGCAAGCGACTGGTAGTTTCCTGACCACCTGGGAGCAGACTCCGTTCTCAGGCCTGCATGGCCCAGCCATGCACGTTCATCGCCGCCTGGCGCAGGGCCTCCGATCGGGTCGGGTGCGGGTGGCAGATCAGCGCGATGTCTTCGGCCGAGGCGCTGAACTCCAGGGCCACGCAGTATTCGCCGATCAGCTCGCTGGCACCGGGGCCGACGATGTGCACGCCGAGGATCTGGTCGCTGCGCTCGTCGGCCAGCACTTTGACGAAGCCTTCGGCCTCGTGGTTGATCTTCGCCCGGCTGTTGGCGCTGAAGGGGAACTTGCCGACCTTGTAGGCACGCCCCTGCGCCTTGAGCTGCTCCTCGCTCTGGCCGACCGTCGCCACTTCCGGCCTGGTGTAGATGACGCTGGGGATCGCCCCGTAGTTGACCTCGGCGGCATGCCCGGCGATGCGCTCGATGCAGGCGATGGCCTCGTCCTCGGCCTTGTGCGCGAGCATCGGCCCGGCGGTGACATCGCCGATCACCCAGATGCCCGGCACCCCGCTGCGCTGCTGCCGGTTCGCCAGCATGCCGCGCTGGTCTGCGGCGAGGCCGACGGTCTCCAGGCCGAGGCCGGCGGTGTAAGGCCGGCGGCCGATGGCCACCAGCACATGGTCGGCCTGCAGCTGCTCGGCGGCGCCACCGGCCGCCGGCTCCAGGCTGAGCGCGACGCCCGAGGTGCTGGAGGTAGCCGCCGTGACCTTGGTGCCGAGTCTGAATTGCATGCCCTGCTTGCCCAGGGTGCGTTGCAGGGTCTTGGCGGTTTCCTCGTCGAGGCCCGGGCAGATGCGCTCGAGGTATTCCACCACCGTCACCTGGCTGCCCAGGCGGCGCCAGACCGAGCCCAACTCCAGGCCGATCACCCCGGCGCCGATCACCACCAGGCGCCTGGGCACCTCGGCCAGCGCCAGCGCGCCAGTGGAGTCGAGGATGCGCCGGTTGTCGATGCTCACCCCCGGCAGGGGCGTGGGCTCGGAGCCGGTGGCGATGACGATGTCCTTGGCCTGCAGCTCGCTCTGGCTGCCGTCGGCATGTGTCACCGTTACCCGCCCCGGCCCGTTCAGGCGGCCCCAGCCCTTGAGCCACTCGACCTTGTGCTTGCGGAAGAGGAACTCGATACCCTTGGTCAGGGCGTTCACGCTGGCGTCCTTCTGCTTCATCATCTGCGCCAGGTTGAGGGTCGGCGTGCCCTCGATGCCGAGGCTGGCCAACTCCCCGCCCAGCGCCGCCGCGTACAGCTCAGAGGCATGCAGCAGGGCCTTCGACGGCATGCAGCCGACATTCAGGCAGGTACCGCCGAGGGTCTCGCGGCCCTCGACACAAGCCACCTTGAGGCCCAGTTGCCCGGCGCGAATGGCGGCGTTGTAGCCACCCGGCCCGCCGCCGATGATCACCACGTCATAGCTGCTCATGGAGTCGTTCTTCGAAATACTGAAAGCGCTTACCGGGCCAGCACCGCGCTGGCCGCGGGGCGCGGGCGCAGCAGATGGA
>JAKFDF010000147.1:0-9165 GCA_036676275.1 Lysobacter sp. | reverse complement strand
GCTGCTGGCGACGGTGCGCCGGCAGGCGCAGCAGGCCGGCATCGGCATGCCCGAGGTCGCGATCTACGACGCGCCCGAGATCAACGCCTTCGCCACCGGCGCCAACCGCAACAAGGCGCTGGTGGCGGTGTCCACCGGCCTGCTGCGGGCGATGGAGCGCGACGAGGCCGAGGCCGTGCTCGGCCACGAGGTCAGCCACGTCGCCAATGGCGACATGGTGACGATGGCGCTGCTGCAGGGCGTGCTCAACACTTTCGTGATCGTGCTGGCGCGCGTGGTCGGCCGGGTGATCGATGGCTACCTCAGCGGCGGCCGCGACGGCCCGGGCATCGGTTATTACGTGATCGTGTTCGCGCTGGACATGGTGTTCGGCCTGTTCGCGAGCATGATCGCGATGTGGTTCTCGCGCCATCGCGAGTTCCGCGCCGATGCCGGCGGCGCGACCCTGGCGGGCCGCAACAAGATGATCGCCGCGCTGGAGCGGCTGGCGCAGAACCATGGCCAGAGCACGCTGCCCAAGCAGGTCGCCGCGTTCGGCATCAGCGGCGGCAACGGCGGCGGCCTGCGCCGGCTGCTGATGAGCCATCCGCCGCTGGACGAGCGCATCGCCGCGTTGCGCAACGCGCCGCTGGGCGGCGGGGCGGTGCGCCAGGGCGTGATTGCCTGACAGCGCCCTTGCGATGATCGAAAAGCCCGCCTCCAGGCGGGCTTTTTTGTGGTTCTTGGCCTGATTCCGGGGCGGGTTCCTGCGCGACTGCTTGATCGCCTGCCTCGGCGCGACCTGACGGGCCCCGGTGCGGCCGGCCGCCCTGCGGGGCGAATGTCCCCCGGCCTCCGCCTGCGGCGGAGGCCTCCTCCTTGATTTCGCCCCGCAGGGCGGCCGGCCGCACCGCGGCTCGGATCGCGGGCTTGCCGAAAAAGCCAAGCCCTGCTTTGCGCGTGTGCGCCACTGCGCAACCCGCAACCCGCACCCGGCGCCCCGGCCATCCCGCGGACTTGGCGCAGCCCCTCGATCAGGAGACCGTGTGTCCCTGGTGTCTTCTTCGGGCAAGCCGGAAAAGCTCGCAGCTGAAGCCGCTCCTACACGGATGCGCTACTCGAACTCGTAATTCATTTCCGGCCCGGCCGGGGCGAGGAAGTAGCCTTCGACGTAATCGACCCCGCTGGAGAACAGGATCGCCATGCTGGCCGCGTCCTGGACGAATTCGGCGATGCTGCGGATGCCCAGGCCGCGCGCCTTCCCGGCGATCTCGCGGATGCGCTGCTGGTTGTCGGCGTTCTTCGGCAGGTCCTCGGTGAAGCTGCGGTCGAGCTTGAGGAACGCCGGGTCGAAATGCGACAGCAACTGGAACGAATCCAGCCCCGCGCCGAACTGCTCCAGGCCGACGCGGCAGCCGTGCCTGGCCACCGCGGCGGCGAATTCCTGCGCCGCGCGCAGGTGCGTGAACACCTTGGCTTCGGGCAACTGCAGCACGAGGTGCTCGCCGCCGATGCCGGCCGCGGCGAGGCGCTCCCCGACGTACCTGGAGAGGCTGTCGTCGGCCAGCGAGGCCTGGGTCACCTTGACCAGCAGCGTCACCGGTTGCCCCGCGCGCTGCTGCGCGGCGGCCACGGTGATGGCGTGCTCGACCACCCAGCGGTCGATTTCCCACAGCAGGCCGTGCTCCTCGGCGATCTGCAGGAAGCTCATCGGCGGCACCGTCTCGCCGGCGCCGGCATCCAGGCGGATGTAGGCCTCGTACATCGCCCCGGGCTCGCCCTGCAGGCTGATCACCGGCTGGTAGTGGAAGACGAAACGGTCGTTGTCGAGCGCGTCGCGCAGGCGGGTGACCCAGGCCTGGATGCGCTCTTCCTCGGCGCGGTCGACCGCGCTGGGGTCGAAGATCTCGGCGCGGTTGCCGCCGACGCCGATCGAGGACTGCACGCCCTGGTTGGCCTTGGCCAGTACCTGGGTGACGCTGGCGATCTTCTCGCCGATCTGCACGCCGCCGATGCTGGCGGTGATCGATGCCGAACGCTGCCCGATCTCGAACACGTGCGAGGCGAAGGCCTCGCGGAGGCGCTCGGCCAGGGTGGTGGTGGCGACATGGTCGCCGCGGACCAGCACCGCCAGGCTGTGCTCGCCGAAGCGGGCCGCCAGCGCGCTGCCGTCTTCCAGCGCGCCGCCAAGCACGCCGCGCAGGCGGCCGGCGATCGCCTCGAGCAGCGCGTCGGCCGAGTCCAGGCCGATCTCGTGCAGCAGGCGCTGGTAGTGGTCGGGCTCGAGCAGCAACAGGCCCTGCTGGCCCTGGTTCTGCGCCGCGCCGGCGACCGCGCCTTCCAGCGCATGCAGGAAGGTCGGGCGGTTGAGCAGGCCGGTGACCTGGTCGCGCTGGCGCAGTTCCTCGACCTCGCGCGCCAGCTCCGGATCCATTTCCTGGCGCCGGAACACGACCTGCAGGCAGGGTTCGCCCTCGTACAGCGCGGAGGTGAATTCCATCACCGCGGGAAAAGTGTTGCCTTCGATGTCGCGCGCCAGCAGTTCGTAGCGCGGTGGCGGCGGTTCGCCCTTGCTCAGCCCCTTGAGCAGGGTCTTGAAGCCGTCCACGTGCTGCGGGGCGACCAGGTCCAGCAGCGACATGCCCTCGATGTCGTCGAAGGAGTCGTAGCCGAACATCTCCAGGTACGCCGAATTGGCGCGGATGTGCATGCCCTCGTGCACGTAGGCGATCGGGTCGCGCGATGACTCGATCAACGCGTCGCAGCGGCGTTCGGTCTCGCGCACCTGGGCCTCGAGCCGGCGCAGCGAGCGCCGCGCCTCCAGGTCGGCCCACTCGGCGCGCACCGCGCGCAGCAGCTGCTGCGGCTTGTGGCGCAGGGCGATGCCGCGCACGCCGGCGCCCAGCGCCTGGCTCAGGCTCGCGTCGTCGACCCGGTCGGCGACCGCTACCACCGGCAGGTCCTTGCCGCTGGCCTTGACCAGCTGCAGCACCTCGTCCAGCGGCACGCCGTTGGAGTGCTGCGCGGCCAGCACCAGGTCGATGGGCTGGGCGGCAAGCATGGTTTTGAGTTCATCGGCGGATTCCGGGCGCAGCGGACGCACCGCGATGCCGGCATTGCGCAGCGCACTGACGATGGCCTCGGCGTCCTCGACGCTGTCGTCGACGATCATCAGGCGCAGCGCGGTGTCGGTTCCATTCGCCATTCGGGTCTCCGTATCGCCGATTTCTACACGATGCCCGGCAGCGCGTCCAATCGCGCGGGCCGGAATCGCGACCTACAGCGCGCGTTTGCCGGGATCGCCGGCGACCTCGCGCACCAGTCGCGGCACCAGGTAGCCCGACAACCGCGCCGCAAGCGCCGCGTGCAGCGCGCGGGCGCGCTCGTCGTCGACCTCGAAGTGCGCGCTGCCGGCGACCCGGTCGAGCTGGTGCAGGTAGTAGGGCAGGGCGCCGGCCTGGAAGCTGCGTTCGCTCAACCGCGCCAGCGCCTCGACCGAATCGTTGACCCCGCGCAGCAGCACCGCCTGGTTGAGCAGGGTCACGCCGGTGCCGCGCAACCGCGCCAGCGCGGCGTCGACCGCCGGGTCGAACTCGTTGCCGTGGTTGGCGTGGATCACGAACGCCAGCGGCCACGGCAGCGCGTCCAGCCAGGCCAGCAGCGCGGCGTCCACGCGCTCGGGCAGCACCACCGGCAGGCGGCTGTGGATGCGCAGCCGGCGGATGTGCGGCACGCCGGCGAGGGCGTCGGTGAGCTCGGCCAGCTTGGGCGTGGCCAGCGACAACGGGTCGCCGCCGGAGAGGATGACCTCCTCGATGCCCGGGTCCGCGGCGATCAGCGCGACCGCGTCCTGCCAGCCCCCGGCGGCGGCGGTTTCCCCGGCGTAGGGAAAGTGGCGGCGGAAGCAGTAGCGGCAGTTGATCGCGCAGCTGCCGGTCGCCACCAGCAGCGCGCGGCCGCGGTACTTGCGGATCACCCCGGCACCGGCCCTGGCCGCGCCGTCGCCGACCGCGTCCAGGCTGAAGCCGGGGACCACGCGCTCCTCGTCCAGTACCGGCAGCACCTGGCGCAGCAGCGGGTCGTGCGGGTCGCCGTGGCGCATGCGCGCGACGAAGCCGCGCGGCACCCGCAACGCGAACTGCGCCGCGGCGGCATCGGAGAGCGCCGGGGCCAGCGCTTCCAGCCCGAGCAGGGCCAGCAGTTCGCGCGGATCGCGCACGGCCTCGCGCCACAGCCGCCGCCAGTCGGCTGGGGCATGGGTGGCGTCGGGATGCTGCAGGGCGGGGGAGGCAGCGGGTATCATGTCGGCTTCATTTTCCGGGGATGCCCAGGCGCTTCCGGACCCCGATCCCCATCATTCTAGCCGCCTCGCGGGGCGGCCCTGCAGGAGTTCCCATGGCCACGCTGGGCATGAACGACGTCAAGAACGGACAGAAGATCCTGGTCAACAACGAGCCGGCGATCATCACCGACACCGAATACGTCAAGCCGGGCAAGGGCCAGGCGTTCACGCGGGTCAAGTACCGCCAGATCCGCTCGGGCCGGGTGCAGGAAGTCACCATGAAGGCGACCGACTCGCTCGAGGCGGCCGACGTGGTCGATACCGACATGCAGTTCCTGTATGCCGACGGCGAGCATTGGCACTTCATGAACCAGGAGTCCTTCGAGCAGTTCCAGGCCGACAAGGCCGGCATGGGCGGCGCCGAGAAGTGGCTCAAGGGCGAGGAGGAGTGCGTGGTGACGTTGTTCAACGGTTCCCCGATCATGGTCACCCCGCCGAACTTCGTCGAACTGAAGATCGTCGAGACCGATCCCGGCGTGAAGGGTGATACCGCCGGTACCGGCGGCAAGCCGGCGACGCTGGAAACCGGCGCGGTGGTGCGGGTGCCGCTGTTCGTCGCCCAGGACGAGGTGATCAAGGTCGATACCCGTTCCGGCGAGTACGTCTCGCGCGTCAAGTAACGCGATGACGCCCGGCCCGACGGAAGCCAGCGGCACGGAAGCCTGCGACCTGCTGATCGAGGCAGGTTGGGTGGTCCCGGTCGAGCCGCACGGCGCGGTACTGGAACAGCATGCCGTCGCGGTCCGCGATGGCGCCATCGTCGCGCTGCTGCCGATCGCCGGGGCGCGCGCGCGCTTCAATGCGGCGCAGGTCGTGTCGCGCCCCGAGTGCGTGCTGGTGCCGGGGCTGGTCAATGCCCACGTCCACAACCCGATGACGCTGCTGCGCGGGGTCGCCGACGACCTGCCGCTGATGGAGTGGCTGCGGGGCCACATCTGGCCGCTGGAAGCGCAGCTGATCGCGCCGGACTTCGTCGCCGACGGCATCACCCTGGCGATCGCCGAGATGCTGCGCGGCGGCACCACCTGCTGCAACGAGAACTACTTCTTCCCCGACGTGCAGGCCGCGACCTACAAGCGCCACGGCTTCCGCGCGCGGATCGGGCTGCCGATCATCGACTTCCCCTCGGCCTGGGCGCGCAGCGACGACGAGTATTTCGACCGCGCCACCGAGGTCCACGACCAGTGGCGCGGCGACCCGCTGGTGGCGATGGCGTTCGCGCCGCACGCGCCGTACACGGTATCCGACGCCAGCTTCGAGCGCATCCGGATGCTGTCCGACCAGCTCGACATCCCGGTCCACTGCCACGTGCACGAGACCGCGCACGAGGTCGCCCAGTCGCAGCAGGACCATGGCCAGCGCCCGCTGGCGCGGCTGGACCGGCTCGGCCTGGTCAACGACCGCCTGATCGCGGTGCACATGACGCAACTGATCGATGCCGAAATCGCGCTCTGCGCGCAACGCGGCGTCAGCGTGGTGCATTGCCCGGAATCCAACCTCAAGCTGGCCTCGGGCTTCTGCCGCGCCGCCGACCTGCAGCGCGCCGGGGTCAACCTCGCCATCGGCACCGACGGCGTGGCCAGCAACAACGACCTCGACATGTTCGGCGAAACACGTACCGCCGCGCTGCTGGCCAAGGCGATCGCCGGCGACGCCTCCGCGCTCGATGCCGCGACCGCGTTTCGCGCCGCCACGCTCGGCGGCGCGAAAGCGCTCGGCCTCGACCATCTGGTCGGCTCGATCGAGCCGGGCAAGCAGGCCGACCTGGCCTGCATCGACCTGGCGCAGGTCGAGACCCAGCCCCTGCACCACGTGGTGTCGCAACTGGTCTATGCCACCGGCCGCCAGCAGGTGACCGATGCCTGGATCGCCGGCAAGCCGAAACTGCGCGAGCGCGCGCTGGTGGACATGGACGCCGCGGCACTGGTCGCCAACGCGCGCCAGTGGCAGGCGCGGATCGCCGCGATCGAGATCACACGATGAACACCGCGCGCGACGACAACTTTTCCCAGGCCGAACTCGACAAGTTCAACGAGCTCGCGCACCGCTGGTGGGATCCGGATGGCCCGCAGAAGGCGCTGCACGCGCTCAACCCGGCGCGGCTGGGTTACGTCGCCGCGCGCGTGCCGTTGCGCGATGCCGCGGTGCTCGACGTGGGTTGCGGCGGCGGCCTGCTCAGCGAAGCGCTGGCGGGCGAGGGCGCGCGGGTCACCGCGATCGACCTCGCGCCGGACCTGCTCAGGATCGCAAGGCTGCACAAGCTCGAATCCGGGGTCGAGGTCGACTACCGCCTCAGCTCGGTCGAGGCGCTGGCGGCGCAGCAGCCGGCCAGCTTCGACGCCATCACCTGCATGGAGATGCTCGAGCACGTGCCCGATCCGGGCTCGGTGCTCGCGGCCTGCGCGGCCCTGCTCAAGCCCGGCGGGCGGCTGTTCGTGTCCACCCTCAACCGCACCCCGGCCGCGTTCGCGCTGGCGATCGTCGGCGCCGAATACATCGCGCGGCTGCTGCCGACCGGCACCCACCAGTACCGCGACTTCATCAAGCCTTCCGAGCTGGCCGCGTGGCTGCGTGCCAGCGGATTGCAGCTGGAGGATGTCAGTGGCCTGATCTACGAGCCGTGGCGCAACGCGGCCAGGATCGGCTCGCGCACCGACGTGAACTATCTGGCTTGCGCATCCAAGCCCGTCCCGGGCGAAGTCGAAGGGCCGGTCCCGGGCCGGGCCGAAGGGCCGGCATGACCGCGGCCGGTTTCCCGGCGCTGGTGCTGTTCGACCTCGACGGCACCCTGCTCGACAGCGCACCGGACTTCGTCGCCACCATCGATGTGCTGCGCGCGCAACGCGACGAGGGCGCGATGCCGGCGGCGGCCTTGCGACCGCACGTGTCGCGCGGCGCGCGGGCGATGCTGGCCGCGGCGTTCCCGCAGCTCGGCGAGGCCGAGCGCGAGGCGCTGGTGCCGCCGTTCCTGGCGATCTACCGCGAGCAGCTGGCGCGCCACGGCGCGCCATTCGATGGCGTCGAGGCCTTGTTGTCCGCGATCGAGGCTTCCGGCAGCCGCTGGGGCATCGTCACCAACAAGCCAGAATCGCTGGCGCGCGCGCTGCTGCCGTTGCTGGGCTGGGAAGCGCGCTGCGCGGTGCTGGTCGGCGGCGACACGCTGCCGGCGCGCAAGCCCGATCCGCTGCCGTTGCTGCATGCCGCGCAGGCGCTGGGCGTGGCGCCGCGCGACTGCGCGTACGTCGGCGACGACGAGCGCGACATCATCGCCGCGCGCGCGGCCGGCATGCCGGCGGTGGTGGCGCTGTGGGGCTATCGCCCCGGGGACGACGACCCGGCCACCTGGCAGGGCGACGCGCTGGCGGAAACTCCGCGCGAGCTGCTCGATCCGGCGACATGGCCGCGATGAGTGCCGTCGGTGGGCAGGCCATGGGCAGCCGCGAGGAACTCGCCGGCTTCATCGACAAATGGCGTTCCCGCTGGCCGGAATGGCGCGTGGCCGAAACCTTCGTGCCGCGGCCCGAACGCGAGCGCGCGCTGGCCTGGTTCGCATTGCGCCAGGAACTGACCGACGCGGCCTGGCGGGGCGAGGACCCGCGCCCGGGCGAGGCCAAGCTCGGCTGGTGGGCCGAGGAGCTGCAGGGCTGGGCGCAGGGCCGCCGCCGGCACCCGCTCGGCATCGTGCTGCAACCGCTGGCGGTGCCGTGGACGCTGCTCGCCGCCTGCCTGCCGGCGTTGCAGGCCAGCCGCGAACCCGCGGCCGGCATCGACGAGGCGATCGCGGTGCTGGAACCGTTCGCCGAAGGCGTGGCCGGAATCGCCGCGACCCTGTACGACAGCGACACGCCCGCGCCCGCGACCGGCGCGATCGTCGCCCTGCTCGCCGAACGCCTGTTGCTGGACGAGGCCGCGGTGCCACTGCAGGTCCGTGCGCGCCTGGGCGTCGCGGCCACCGCGCAGGACGCCGCGCGCGCCTGGGCGCGGGAACTGCTGCAACGCTGGCCGCCCCCGCACCACGGCGCGCGGGCCGGCCGCATCCACGCCGCGCTGCTGCGCGAGCGCCTGCGCCGCCACGCCGCCGGCGTGCCGATGGCGCAGCCGCTGCCGCCGTGGCGGGCGCTCGCGACCGCGTGGCGGGCCGCCCGCGGCTGAGCGCCTTTCCGGCTCGACCGCGCCGGCTCGACTGTAGGAGCGGCTTGTAGCCGCGAGCTTTTCCGGTGAGCACGGTGGTCCTGGCAAAGAGCTCGCGGCTATAAGCCGCTCCTACGAATGCACGGCGGCCGATACGCTGCGTTGCATGCCGATGACGGCCGCCCGCGGGCCAGTCGTTACAATGGCCGCCCACCTGTTCCAAGCCCGCGCCCCGTGTCCACCTCGCCGACATCGCCATCGCCGCTGCCCGACGTCGCCCACGACGCCGCCGTGCTGGCGCGGCCGCTGGACTGGGTCGGGATGGAGCGGATCGCGTTGCCGGTGCGGATCGCCGGCGCCGACGGCGCGGCGATGCAGGTCGCCGCCTCGGTCGATGTCGCGGTCGACCTGCACGATGCGCAGGCGCGCGGAATCCACATGTCGCGGTTGTACCTGCGCCTGCAGGAAGCCTTCGCCAGCGAGACCATCACCCCCGCCGGGCTGCGCCGCGTGCTGCAGGGATTCGTCGATTCGCAGCAGGGTCTGTCGACCGCCGCCAGGCTGGTGCTGCGCTACGACCACCTGCTGCAACGGATGGCCCTGGCCAGCGCGCACAGCGGCTGGAAGCGCTACCCGGTGGCGATCGAGGCGACGCTGCAGGGCGGCCACCTGCGCCTGGCGCTGTCGTTGTCGGTCGAATACTCCAGCACCTG
>JAKFDF010000146.1:0-1617 GCA_036676275.1 Lysobacter sp. | reverse complement strand
CATCGACTCGCTGCTCAGCGAGGAAGCGGTGATGGGCTTCGAGTACGGCTACGCCACCGCCGACCCGATGACCCTGGACATCTGGGAAGCGCAGTTCGGCGACTTCGCCAACGGCGCCCAGGTCGTCATCGACCAGTTCCTGTCCTCGGGCGAGGCCAAGTGGAACCGCCTGTGCGGGCTGGTGCTGTACCTGCCGCACGGTTACGAAGGCCAGGGTCCCGAGCACAGCTCGGCGCGCCTGGAACGGTTCCTGCAGCTGTGCGCGCTCGACAACATGATCGTGTGCGCGCCGACCACCCCGGCGCAGGACTTCCACATGATCCGGCGGCAGATGCGCATGGCCACCCGCAAGCCGCTGGTGGTGATGACGCCCAAGTCGCTGCTGCGCCACAAGCTGGCCGTCTCGACCCTCGACGAACTGGCCAAGGGTTCGTTCCAGGAACTGATTCCGGACACCACCGCGAGCGCGAAGAAGGTGCGCCGGGTGGTGGCATGCGCCGGCAAGGTCTACTACGACCTGCTCGAGGAAGCGCACAAGCAGGGGATCAAGGATGTCGCGCTGGTACGGGTGGAGCAGCTGTACCCGTTCCCGCGCGCGCAGCTGGCGGCCGAACTCAAGCGCCATGGCGCCAGGGAAGTGGTGTGGTGCCAGGAAGAGCCGCAGAACCAGGGCGCGTGGTACCAGATCCAGCACCACCTGCGCGCCTGCCTGCAACCCGGCCAGGTGCTGGACTACGCCGGCCGCGCACGCTCGCCCTCGCCCGCCGTGGGCCACCTGGCCGAACACGCCGCCGAACAGGCGCAGCTGGTCGCCGACGCCCTCGTCAATCCGCCCGACGGCGACCACGTCGCCGAATAGATGCGTTGTCATTCCGGGCGCAGCGAGGAATCTGCTGCCCGGATCGAAAACCAGATTCCTCGCTCCGTTTGGAATGACCTTCAGGAACACATGCCATGGCCATTGAAGTCAAAGTCCCGGTTCTTCCGGAATCCGTTTCCGACGCCACCATCGCCACCTGGAACAAGAAGGCCGGCGACGCGGTCGCCCGCGACGAGAACCTGGTCGACCTGGAAACCGACAAGGTCGTGCTGGAAGTGCCCTCGCCGGTCGACGGCGTGCTGAAGGAGATCCGCTTCGAGGCCGGCGCCACGGTGACCAGCCAGCAGGTGCTGGCGATCATCGAGGAAGGCGCGGCGCCGGCGGCGAAGGCGGAAGCACCGAAGCCCGCCGCGGGCAAGGCCGAAGGGGCCGGGGCCAAGGCCGCCGCGCCGGCCAAGCCCGAACCGGCGGCTCCGGCCAGGCCCGAAGCGGCCAGGCCTGCCGCCGCGAACGAGCAGCTGCCGCCGGGCGCGCGCTTCAGCGCCGAGAAGGCGGGCGTCGACGCCGCCCAGGTCGAGGGCACCGGCCGCAAGGGCGCGGTGACCAAGGAAGACATCGTCAATTACGCCAGCGGCAGGACCGCGGGCGCCAGCGGCGGCCCGCGCCCGGAGGAACGCGTGCCGATGACCCGCATGCGCGCGCGCATCGCCGAGCGCCTGATGCAGTCGAAGAACTCGATCGCGATGCTGACCTCGTTCAACGAGGTCAACCTCGGCAAGGTCATGGCGATGCGCAAG
>JAKFDF010000145.1:0-1601 GCA_036676275.1 Lysobacter sp. | reverse complement strand
CGCCGCGCGATCTCGGTCTTGCCGACGCCGGTGGGGCCGATCATCAGGATGTTCTTCGGCATCACCTCGTCGCGCAGCTCCGGCGCCAGCTGCATCCGCCGCCAGCGGTTGCGCAGCGCGATCGCCACGGCGCGCTTGGCGGCCTGCTGGCCGACGATGTGCTTGTCCAGCTCCTGCACGATCTCGCGCGGGGTCATGCTGGCGGAGGTGTTTTCGAGTTTCTGCATGGGATTTTCGCTTGCTCTTCGTAGGAGCGGCTTATTAGCCGCGAGCCCTGGCCGTCTACGGGATCTATCGGAAAAGCTCGCGGCTATAAGCCGCTCCTACAGGGAAATGCAGGGGTCAGAGCTCTTCGAGCACGATGTTGCGGTTGGTGTAGATGCAGATGTCGCCGGCAATGTTGAGCGCTTCGACCGCAACCGCGCGGGCGTCGAGCTGCGTGTGCGCCAGCAGCGCGCGCGCCGCCGACAACGCGAACGGGCCGCCGGAACCGATCGCGACCAGGCCGTCCTCCGGCTCGATCACGTCGCCGGTGCCGGAGATGATCAGCGAGGTCTCGCGGTCGGCCACCGCCAGCAGCGCCTCGAGCTTTCCGAAGCGGCGCTCGGTGCGCCAGTCCTTGGCCAGCTCGACCGCGGCGCGGGTCAGCTGGCCGTGCTTCTCGAGCTTGGCCTCGAACAATTCGAACAGGGTGAAGGCGTCGGCCGCGGCGCCGGCGAAGCCCGCCAGCACCTGGCCGTCGCGGCCGAGCCGGCGGACCTTGCGCGCGTTGGCCTTCATCACCGTGTTGCCGAGCGTCACCTGGCCGTCGCCGGCGACCACCACGCGGCCGTCGCGGCGCACCGAGACGATGGTGGTGGCGTGGAACACGTTGGGCTGCTGGCTCGGATCCATCGGCGACTCCTCGGGGGCCTGGCCGATGTGGGGGCCGCCGCGCGGCGTCTCAAGTCGGCTCGGAACCCGCCGGGTCGAGGTCGGCGGCCGGCAGCCGCTGCAGGACCGGCCACAGCACGCGCTCCTCGAAGCGGACGTGGTCGGTCAGCCGCTGGCCGTACTCGGCGACGGCGGCGGCCGTGGGCGGCAACGCCTGCGCCCGGGCGCGCAGCCAGGCGTGGTCGGCGCGCGTGCGCGCCCGCAACGGTGCCGGCACCGCGGCCGCGTGCCGCCGCAGCAGGGCTTCCTCGAGCGCGAAATGAGCCGCCAGCACCTCGCGCTGATGGGCCGCGATGCGTGCGCGCAGCGCGGCGACCTCGGCGTCGGTCGCGCGCCTGCAGTCGCGCCCCAGCACCAGCGCCTGATGGTGCTCGCGCGACAGCGCCCGCAGCACGCCCTGGCGCGGGATCTGGTTGGTGGCGGCGGTACGCGCGTCGGTCACGCGGCGGCGCCCGTGCAGCGACCGGCGCGGGCGCCGCCATCGTGCTGCCGCGGCCGCGTGGTCAGCGCTCGCCCCCGGGCTTGCGGCGGGCGCGCGGATGCGCGGCGTCGTAGACCTTGGCCAGGTGCTGGAAGTCCAGGTGGGTGTAGATCTGGGTGGTGGCGATGTCGGCGTGGCCGAGCAGTTCCTGCACCCCGCGCAGGTCGCCGGAGGACTCCAGCACGTG
>JAKFDF010000144.1:0-8563 GCA_036676275.1 Lysobacter sp. | reverse complement strand
AGGTCGTCGTGCTTGCCCATCAGGCCGGTGGCGTACTTGCCCAGCGCGACCACGCAGGCCCCGGTCAGGGTGGCCACGTCGAGCAGGGCGGCCGGCTCGAAGCGCTGCGCGTAGGTCAGCGCGTCGCACAGGACCAGGCGGCCTTCGGCGTCGGTATTGCCGACCTCGATGGTCTTGCCGGACATGCTGGTGAGCACGTCCGAGGGGCGGTAGCTGTTGCCGTCGGGCATGTTCTCGACCGCCGCCGCGATGCATACCAGGTTGACCGGCAACTGCATGCCGACCGCGGCGACGAACGTGCCGAGCACGGTGGCGGCGCCACACATGTCGTACTTCATCTCCTCGATCCCGCCCTGGGTCTTGAGGTTGATGCCGCCGGTGTCGAAGGTGATGCCCTTGCCCACCAGCACGTAGGGCTTGCCGCCTTGCCCCGCGCCGTCGTACTTCATCACCACCAGCTGCGGCTCGTTGGCCGAACCCTGCGACACCGCCAGCAGCGAGCCCATGCCCAGGGCCTGCATCTGCTTGTGGTCGAGCACTTCGCAGGACACCTTGCCGCCGATGCGTTCGGCGAACTCGCGGCCCTGGCGGGCGACGTAGGCCGGATTGCAGACGTTGGGCGGCAGGTTGCCCAGCTCGCGCGCGAAGGCGACGCCGGCCGCGATCGCCTGGCCCTGCGCCAGCGCGGCGTCGTCGGTGCCGGTGATCGCGAGCGACTTCAGCCCGGTTTCGCCGCGCTTCTTGTTCTTGGCGCCGAGGGTGGCGGTGTAGCGGTAGCAGGCGTGGTCGGCGGCGATCGCGGCCTGGCGGATGTTCCAGGCGGCATCGCGGCCGGGGACGGCGGTTTCCGACAGCGTGAACAGCGCCGAGGCCACCGGGCCGGTCTTGAGCGCGCGCGCGGCATCGCCGACCGCCTTGAGGTACTGCGGCACCCCGTACTTGCCAGGCTCGCCGAGGCCGACCACCAGCACCCGCGGTGCGGCTACGCCGGGCAGGTCGTGCAACAGCGCGGTCTTGCCGGTCTTGCCGCTGAGGTCGCCCCGCGCCAGCAATGCCCCGAGCCGGCCGCCGCTGGCGGCATCGAGCGCCTGCGCGGACGGCGTGAGGGTGGCGTCCGCGTAGGCGCCTACCACGATGCAGTCGCTGGTGACGGTGGCGGGGGCGTCGTGGTTCAGGCTGAATTCGAGGGTCATGCAACAGATTCCGGGAGTGGGGCGAAGGGTTTTCCGTACAATCGTCCGCGGCCCGCACCCGCGCGGGCACGGCGGCTTGCCGCCACGCGGGCGCACCATCGGGCCGACGTGATGCAGGCGTGGCCGCGGAACGAACCCGGAAGTCTAAAGCAACCCCCGCCCGATGCCGATGCCGGAGCCCGATGCAACAGCTTGACCGCTACCTGCTGCGCGAATTCGCCCAGGCCACCTTCGCGGCGCTGGTGGTGCTGATGATGGTCAGCCTCGGCGGGCTGTTCGCCAACGTGCTGGCCCAGATCGCCAGTGGCCGGGTTCCGGCGGGGATGATGCTGTCGCAGCTGGGCCTGCAGACGATCCGCTACCTGCCGCTGGTCCTGCCGCTGGGGTTGATGCTGGGCCTGCTGCTGGCGGTCGGGCGGCTCTACCGCGACGCCGAAATGCCGATCCTGACCTCGATCGGGGTCGGCCCGCGGCGGCTGCTCAAGCCATTGCTGCTGCTGGTGTTGCCGGTGGTGGCGGTGATCGCGCTGGTCTCGCTGTGGCTGGGCCCGTGGGCCAAGGCGACCTCGGCGGCATTGATCGCCGAAGGCAACCGCAGCCTGCTGATCGCAGGGCTCGAGCCCGGGCGTTTCACCGAGTTGCCCGGTGGCGGCGGCGTGGTCTATGTCGGCTCGATGTCGGACGATGGCACCCGCATGAGCCGGATCTTCGTCTACAAGCAGGCGGGGGACCGGCTCGACGTGACCACCGCCAGGAGCGGCGCGATGAGCATCGAGGGCAGCCAGCGCTACCTGCGGCTGGAGGATGGATTCCGGGTCGAAGGTCCGCGCGAGACCGGGCGCGACTTCCGCCTGATGCGCTACGGCAGCAACGACCTGCTGTTGCCGGACAACGGCCGCAGCGAAGCCGACGGCAAGGATCCGCAGGCGATGACCACCCTGGCGCTGCTGCGGGATCCGCGACGCGAAGCCACCGCGCAGCTGCATTACCGGATCGCGCCGCCGCTGCTGGCGCTGGCCTTCGCGCTGCTGGCGGTGCCGCTGGCGCGCAGCTCGCCGCGGCAGGCGCGTTACGGCCGCATCCTGATCGGCTTCCTCGCCTATCTCATCGGCATGAACCTGACCATGCTCGGCACCGACTGGCTGGGCAGCGGCAAGCTGCCGCTGGCGGCGGGGCTGTGGTGGCTGGTGCTGCCGCTGCTGGCGCTGGCGGCATGGATGTATCTGGACGACGGCCGCGTGCGCCGGGCGAGGTCGTGGCGATGAGGCCCTTCCCCAAGCTCCACGACCTGTACGTCGGCCGCGTGCTGTCCGGCACGGTGCTGCTGACCTGGGCCGTACTGGTGGGCCTGGACTGCGTGGTCGGCGGGCTGATGTCCGAGATCGACGACATCGGCAAGGGCAGCTACAGCTTTTCCACCGCCTTGGCCTACGTGGCCTACACCGTGCCCAAGCGCGCCTATTTCCTGTTCCCGACCGCGGCGGTGATCGGGTCGCTGATGGGGTTGGGGCAACTGGCGGCGAGCTCCGAACTGACCGCGCTGCGCGCGCTGGGCCTGTCGCGGCGGCGGCTCGGGCTGGCGGTGGCGATGAGCCTGGCGGTGCTGACCGCGCTGATGGTCCTCAACGGCGAGACCCTGGCGCCGTGGGGCCAGCGCCGTGCCGACGCGCTCAAGGCCTCGGCAAAGTCGCCGGACTTGATCGTGGCCAAGTACTCCGGGCTGTGGGCTCGCGAGGGCAATACCTTCCTCAACGCCGGCGGTGGCCTGGAGCGCGGCAAGGACGGCGAGCGCTGGCTGGAATTGCAGGACGTGCACCTGTACGAATTCGACGACGACGGCCGCCTGGAGTCGATCGCGCGCGCCGCCACCGCCGAACATCGCCCGGGCGGCTGGCTGATGCACAACGTCAAGCGCACCTGGTTCGAGCCCAAGTCGGTGACCCAGACCGAGTCGATGGAGGAGCGCTGGGAATCCAGGCTCGACGACACCGCGCTCGCCGCCAGCGTGGCGCGGCCATCGGGACTGACGTCGGCGGCGCTGCGCAGCAGCATCCAGTACCGCCAGCGCAACGGCCTGGACGCCAGCGAATACGAGGAGCCCTATTGGGGCCGCTGGTTCTATCCCTTCAACGTGCTGGCCTTGTGCCTGGCGGCGATACCGTTCGCGTTCGGCACGCTGCGCAGTGGCGGCATCGGCAAGCGCCTGTTCATCGGCATCGTGTTCGCGCTCGGGTTCTGGATCCTGCAGACCCAGTTTGTGCGCATGGCCGGCGTCTTCAAGTTCGATTTCCGCGTCGCCTACCTGTTGCCGCCGGTATTGATGCTGGGGGTTTCGGCGGTGCTGTTCCGGCGCCGCAGCGGCTGAGCCGGTGCGCTGGCGCGCGTCGGCGAGCCACCCATCGGGTTTTGATCCCAGAAACAAAACCGGTTCTTCGCTCGATTCCGGGAAGGCTCGTGCCTGATTGCGCCTGCCTCGCGGCGACCTGACGGGCCCCGGTGCGACCGGCAGCCCTTCGAGGCGAATGTCCCCCGGCATCCGCCTGTCGGCGGATGCCTCCTCCTTGATTTCGCCCCGAAGGGCTGCCGGCCGCGCCGGGACGTCGGATCGCAGACCTGCCGAAAAGCAGGCTGCGCGTTGCGCTTGTGAGCCACTGCGCAACTCGCAACGCCGGGTGCGGGTGCCCTTGGGTGCGAAATCAAGGAGGAGGCGTCGGCCGAAGGCCGGCGCCGGGGGCGTCGCATCCAAGGGCATCCGTACCCGGCGCCTCGGGCTATCCCGCGGACGTAGCACACTCCCCCGAAGTCCGTTTCGCCACAGAGAGCTTCGGACGCGACGTCATTCCAGCGCGCTGCCGGGCGCCTTCTTCGGCATGCGCAACAATCTTGTTCGGCTGGCCCGGTCGTGCCACGTCAACCGGTCGCGATCGAGCCATGCCCACCAGAACCCGGCGCCGGCGAGCAACAGCGACAACGTGCCAATGGCATAGCGCCCGAGCAGTGCCCGCCACGGCGCGTCGCCGCCATCGACGCCCACCACCCGCAGCCGCCAGGGCCGCATCCCCAGCGTCTGTCCGCCGCGATGCCAGCTCAGCACCGCGTAGGCGCCGGTCAGCAGCCAGCACGCCAGCCACAGCGTGAGCTGCAGGGCGCTGAACGGCGCGATGTTCTCGCGCGCCGCGTGCCCGGCTTCGTGGAAACCGAAGGTGAAGGCCGCCGCCGCCAGCATCCACAGCGCCAGCGCCGGGAACAGGTCGTAAGCCAGCGCCAGCAGCCGCCAGCCCAGCAGCGCGGCGGGTTTGCGTATCGGCATGTCGTCCATCGCGCCAGCATACCGGCGCGCGCGCTGCGTTCGCCGCCCGTGAAACGCTAAGCTCGCCGCATGCCCTCCGCCACGCCCGCCGAACGCCGCCTGCGCGCCATCGCGTTGCCGCCGCTGCGCGAAGCCGACGCGATCGCGATCGAGGCGTTCCTGGACGCCACCTGGGCCGAATCCGGATTGTCGCGGCAGACGCTGGCCAGCTACCGCCGCGACCTGGAGGGCTTCGCGCGCTGGCGCGATGGCGCCGGCGGCGGCCTGCCCGCGGCCGATCGCGGCGCGCTGTTCGACTACCTCGCGTGGCGCACCCGCGACGGCTATTCGCCGCGCAGCAACGCGCGATTGCTGTCGGCGCTGCGCGCGTTCTTCGCGCACGCCTTGCGCCGCGGCGCGCGCAGGGACGATCCGACGGCGTTGCTGGAGCCGCCCTCGCTGCCGCGTTCGCTGCCCAAGGCGCTGGCCGAAAGCCAGGTCGACGCATTGCTCGCCGCACCCGACATCGGCACGCCCGCAGGCCTGCGCGACCGCGCGATGCTGGAGCTGATGTACGCCGCCGGCCTGCGCGTCAGCGAACTGGTCAACCTGCCGGCAACCGCGGTCAACCTGCGCCAGGGCGTGCTGCGGGTGAGCGGCAAGGGCGGCAAGGACCGGCTGGTGCCGCTGGGCGAGGAGGCGCAGCACTGGCTGCAGCGCTATCTCGACGAAGCGCGCCCGCAGCTGGCCGCCAGGCGCGCGCTGGCGCCGCTGTTCGTCAACGCCAGCGGCGCCGCGCCCACCCGGCAGCAGTTCTGGCAACTGGTCAAGCGCCATGCGGGCGCGGTCGGCATCGATCCCGGCAAGGTCAGCCCGCACGGCCTGCGCCACAGCTTCGCCACCCACCTGCTCAACCACGGCGCCGACCTGCGCGCATTGCAGATGCTGCTGGGACACGCGTCACTGTCGACCACGCAGATCTATACGCTGGTAGCGCGCGAGCAACTCAAGCGCCTGCACGAGAAGCACCACCCGCGCGGGTGAGATGGACTGCACGCGGGGCGCTTCCGGGCATGGATGTGGGAGCGGCTTCAGCCGCGAGCTCTTGCTCCCTGCAGCCCACCCGCCGGAAAAGCTCGCGGCTGAAGCCGCTCCCACAACGGCCTGCGCGGCGGGTCGGGCCCGATCAACGGCCGGCCGCGCGCCGGCATGCGTGCGACAATCGCGGAACCTCAATTGTCCGCGCGCGGTCGAACGCCGTTCGTGCAAAGCACCAGGACCCCCATGAAGACCAGCCTGTTCATCCTGCTCGGCGCCATCAGCCTGTCCGCCTGCGCCCAGGACGGCGCAAGCGCCGCGCCGTCGGTCGCCGCCAAGCCCGGCGCCGCGTCCAGCAAGGCCGATCTCGCGCTGGCCACGATTGTCCCCGGCAGCCCGGCCGCGCATGTCCGCGATGCACTGCGCAAGATCAATCCCGGCGTGCAGATCGACCAGATCGATCCGGCGCCGCTGGCCGGCTTCCAGCAGGCGATCGTCGGCGGCCAGGTGGTCTATGTCAGCGACGACGGCAAGTACCTGATGCAGGGCACGCTGTACGACATCGCCGCGAAGAAGGACCTCGGCGAGGCGGCGATGGCGAAGATGCGGGTCAAGCTGATGCGCAGCATGCCGGTCGGCGACCGCATCGTGTTCGCGCCCGCCAACCCGAAATACACGGTCACGGTGTTCACCGACGTCGAGTGCGCCTACTGCCGCAAGATGCACAGCGAGATCGCCGACTACAACAGGCAGGGGATCGCGGTGCAGTACGTCGCCTTCCCGCGCATGGGCCTGGGCAGCGACGACTTCAAGGAAATGGTCGCGGTGTGGTGCGCGCCCGACCAGAAGAAGGCGCTGACCGACGCCAAGAACGACCGCCCGGTGCCGTATCGCAACTGCAACAACCCGGTGACGATGCAGTACAACCTCGGCCAGCGCATGGGCCTGACCGGCACCCCGATGATCCTCGCGGCCGACGGCACCCAGTTGGGTGGCTACGTGCCGCCGGACAAGCTGCGCGCCGAGCTCGACAGGCTCGCCGCCGACGGCACCCGGCCCGCGGTCAGCGCCGCCACCGGCGGCATCTGAGGCGGTCGCGGCCACCGGGGCCGGCGGGCCACCGGCTCCGTTACAATGGCGGGCCGTTTCCCACGGTTCCGCCGGACATGATCGTCCTTGAGGGCCTGCCGGCCCTGTCGCCGTTCCGCCGCGAGCGGCTGCAAGCCCGACTGCAGGCCGTCGCCCCCGAGCTGCGCATCCTTGGCGCCTGGTTCACCTACTGGGTCGAGCCGGAGGCCGACGCGGTCGTCGATGCGGCGGCACTGCAGCGCATCCTCCAGGCCGGCGAGCGCCGGCAGCCGCTGCCGCCGGACGCGGTCTCGCGCTTCGTGCTGCCCCGCCTGGGAACGATCTCGCCCTGGGCGAGCAAGGCCACCGAGCTGTTGCACGGCGCGCGGCTGCCGGTGCAGCGGGTCGAGCGCGGCAGCCGCATCGACCTGGCCGGCTGGCCGCGGGATCCGGCGCAACAGGCGGCGGTCGCCCGCCTGCTGCACGACCCGATGACGCAATCGCTGCTCGCCGCGCGCGAAGACGGCGCGGCGCTGTTCGTGGCGCCGGCGCGCGGCACGCTCGAGCGCATCCCGCTGGCCGACCTGGAAGCCGCCAACGCACGCCTGGGGCTGGCCCTGGCCGACGACGAGATCGACTACCTGCGCGCACGCTATGGCGAACTCGGGCGCGATCCGCACGATGTCGAGCTGATGATGTTCGCGCAGGCCAACTCCGAACATTGCCGGCACAAGATCTTCAACGCCTCCTGGACCATCGACGGCCGCGAACAGCAGGCGTCGGGCCGGCCGGTGTCGCTGTTCGGCATGATCAAGCACACCCACGCGACCACGCCGGAGCACACGTTGTCGGCGTACAGCGACAACGCCGCGGTCGTCGCCGGCTATGCGACCCGCCGCTACCGCCCCGACCCGCAGACGCACGAGTACCGGGCCGAGGCGCAGGCCGACAGCGCCTTCTGCATCAAGGTCGAGACCCACAACCATCCGACCGCGATCGCACCGTTCCCCGGCGCCTCCACCGGCGCCGGCGGCGAGATCCGCGACGAGGGCGCGACCGGCCGCGGCGGCAAGCCCAAGGCCGGGCTCACCGGCTTCAGCGTCTCGCACCTGCGCATCCCCGCGCTGCCGCAGCCGTGGGAGGCCGCGCGCGAGCTCAACCCGCGGATGGCGCCGGCGCTGGAGATCATGCTCGACGGTCCGCTGGGTGGCGCCGCGTTCAACAACGAGTTCGGGCGCCCCAACCTGGCCGGTTACTTCCGCAGCTTCGAACTGCACGAGGCCGACGGCCTGGTGCGCGCCTACGACAAGCCGATCATGCTCGCCGGCGGCCTCGGCGCGATCGACCGGCCGCTGGTGGCCAAGCGCGCGCTGGCGCCCGGCGATGCGGTGGTCGTGCTCGGCGGCCCGGCGATGCTGATCGGCCTGGGCGGCGGCGCCGCCAGCTCGGTCGCCTCCGGCGACAGCGCCGAGGACCTGGATTTCGCCAGCGTGCAGCGCGACAACCCGGAAATGGAGCGGCGCTGCCAGGAAGTGATCGACCGCTGCGTCGCGCTCGGCGAACGCAACCCGATCGCCTCGATCCACGATGTCGGCGCCGGCGGGCTGTCCAACGCGATCCCGGAACTGCTGCACGATTCCGGCGTCGGCGGCGTGATCGACCTCGGCGCCGTGCCCAGCGACGATCCCTCGCTGTCGCCTTTGCAGTTGTGGTGCAACGAGTCGCAGGAGCGCTACGTGCTCGGCCTGCCGCAGGACCGCGTCGCCGAATTCGCCGCGATCTGCCTGCGCGAGCGCTGCCCGTTCGCGGTGGTCGGCACCGCGACCGCGGAACAACGCCTGGTGGCCGGCTACGGCGCGACGGTAGAAACGGTCTGCGGCAAGGCTTCGGACGCCGGGCAGGATGACCGATCCCCCGATTGCGCGATCGACCTGCCGATGGACGTGCTGTTCGGCAAGGCGCCGAAGATGCACCG
>JAKFDF010000143.1:0-4167 GCA_036676275.1 Lysobacter sp. | reverse complement strand
CGCTACTACACGCCCAGCGGCAAGTCGATCCAGGCGCGCGGCATCGAGCCCGACGTGGTGCTGCACCCCGGCAAGGGCGCGGGCGGCAAGGCCGACTACGCCGAAGCGCTGCTGCCCGGCCACTTGCGCGGCGACGGCGAAGGCGAAGCCGGCAGCAACGCCGGCGACGTGCTCGACGGCGACGCGCCGATCGCGGCGGCGCTGGCGGAGTTGAAGAAGATGGGCCCGGGCGGCGCGGTCGCGAAGCCGTAACCGCGCAGGCGATCCGGCCGGTCGGACGATCAGTCCGGCAAGACCCCGGGCTGGTACTGCTGCTTGCGCGATATGCGTCCGTGGCTGCGCAGGGAGGGCGACGTGTTGTTGGCGCGCACGCGGCGCACGCGGCCTACCCGCTGCACCGCGAGTTGCTCCGCGATCTCCACCAATGCCACGCGCGACAGCATGGGATGTCGCGGAAGGCCAGGACCAGGCGCTGCTCGATCGCGTCCTCGACCAGCAGGGCATCCGCGGCGGGTATGGAATCGAGCACCTGCTCGTGGGACAGCGCCATCGTGCCGCGCCCGGTGGCGAGCCACTCGAAGCTGGTGACGGTCGCGACCGCGATCTCGCGCAAATGCACGGTATTCGGGCTTTTCGCATTTGCCGCTTCCCAGTGGCCGACCGCGCTGCGTTGCATGCCGACCGCGCGCGCCAGTTCCGCCTGCGACAGCCCGCCATGCCGGCGTACGAGCCGGATGCGTTGTGCTGGTGTCATGCCCTTCCCCCAAGGGGCGTGTCGCGCTCGCGGCGACGCGACGATACAGCAGGTTTCACCGGGTGACCAATAGTCTCCGCAATCGGGCAATTGCGCTGGCCGGCCGGCGGGACCGTCCCGGAAAACAACGCATTGCGGCTGTCGCCCGGCGGAACGGCTACTGCGATTCACGGGCAGGAGGATTCCCACGCAGGCGTCCCGCGCGTTAAATCCTGGTCCGCGGACCGGAGGGAGTGGCGACGGGAAAGTTGGCCATCCAGGGCGAATCGTAGGGAGGCGACCGGCTTCCAAGCCTCGAGGAGCACTTCCGGAAACCGACATCTGCTTTCATCTCGCCGGGGCCAGGTCGGCGAGGTGGCAGCGGTAGCCAGGACACGCGGGGGCCGACGCGGATTCCCATGCGTGCGAGCTGCAAAGGACTGCTCGTGCGCGCCAAGCATGGCGACACGAACGACGAAATCCGGGAATCCCGGATCCGCGTCCATTTGGGCGCGGCCAGCGCAAAAGGAGAAAAGGCAATGATGGACCTCGGTAACGCACTCGAAGCCGGTTTGAAGCTCAATGAGATCGCGCAACACGCACTTGGTTCGGTGGGCGATTCGTTCCAGCATTTGTCGCTGTCGGCGATACCTTCGGACTGTTGTTCCTCGAACAACTACCCCACGCCACCTCAGTAACCGATGGACCAACGGGCCAACGGGAGGAACCTCCCGTTGGCCTTCTCCAGGGCCAACCAGGCAGGATCATGGATCGAGCGTATTCCCCATTGACGGGGCTTGCCGAAGCAACGCATGCCTGCACGAGCGCGGATCTGCCGACCGTGCTCGTATTGCCAACGACGGAAGCAACCCAGTCACACCCGGAGCTTCCATTGTGGACGCGCGTGGGCGAAGTGGGGCGTCCCGGCATCCACAAGCCGACGACGGTCCTGGCGCGGCTTCGCAATTCCGAACCGCCCAGGCGGGTCATCAGCTATTGCGACCAGCTTTGCCGCATGCATGATGCGACCATCCGGATCGACCTGCCTGACCGCAGGATCTTCCTGTCTCCAATCGAGACGATCCTCAACACCAAATACAAGTTCCGATTGCTCGTGTGGACGGCGTCCGGCCTGGTGGTGCTGCCGCCGTCGTCTCCGGCCAGCGACATCGCGCGCGCGCTTGTCGCCCACCTCCGCGACTGCGAGCATCTTGCGGAGGCTTGGCAGGAGCGGCGACGCCAAGTCGAAAGAACCATCGAACATCGCATCAAGAATGGCCGCCGCCAGGTGCGCTTTCTCCAGTCGTCTTTCGCGAACGCCTATGCGCGCTCGCCCCTGGGCGCAGAGGCGGAAAAGCTGCTGGATCGCATCGCCATCCTGGAAGAGTCCCTCGAGGGTATGGTGCGCGCATGAGCACACTTGCCCGGCTCCTGGTCGCAGCCACCGCGCCAGCCAGATACCTCGATCTCCGATCCAGGCATATCGAACGCGTGCTCGGAATGCCGCTGGCCGAGACGGACATCCGCCTGGTGCGACAAGCCGGCGGCAGGACGCCGATTGGCGCTTATTACCATTGGTATTTGCAGAAACTGCTGGTGGCGCGTGCGATCCGCAAGCTCGACCGGGAACGTGCGCTCGCGCTGGTCCGGGCCATGGACCATACCGATTATGCGGCGGCGCGACCCATTATCGACAGCCCGACCGGGGTCATCATCGCCATCCCGCATCATGCGCACTACATCCTCAGCATGACTGCGCTGGCGGGGTGGCTTGGCAAGCATCGGCCGGTGAACGTCTTTTACGGGCAACCGGCAACGCACAAGGGAAACGAAGTCTTCGACCGCCTGCATGAAGTGTTGTTCTCGCCCTTGGCCAGCGGCGTCGACATCATGCACGACAACCGGCAGGGCCTCGCGAAGGCGATCAAGGGGCTGAAGAACGGCGAAATCGTCGTCATCATGCCCGACGCCTTCCAGGATGAAGAGGCGACGATGATGGTGCCGTTTCTTGGCCGGCTGATGAATACGATGCTGGGGACCGCAATCCTGGCCCGCAAGACCGGCAGCTGGATTCTTCCTGTGGTGTCGAAGCTGCATCGCAACCGCTTGGCGTTCATGACTCACTTCGGAACGCGCCTGGACCATCCCGCGGGCAGTACTGGTCTGCCGGCAAGGCAGGCGCGGATCCGCGACTACGCTGTAACCCGTGATGTATTCCAGCAGTTCGAAGCCGTAATGCGGGACGAAGCGTACCTGTGGCAGCACATGCGTGGGCATTTCGCCAACAGTGCCATGCATCTTGTCGACAAGGAGGCGCTCCCAGGCATGCTCGAAGCCATGGAGAATGCACCGCCGTTTCGCGCCCCGGACCTGGCCCTGGACCTGACCTGATCCGCCGCGCATTTCGCGCCATCGCTTGCCAGTGGATGGCTACTTCCGACTCGCTTCAATAGACAACAGGACGGCTCGATGAAAAAAGGAAGCTTGCCCGTGGCCATGCTGCTCTCCGCCGTGACGGCGGTTGCGTTCGCGCAGCAGGTTGCGCCGCCCTCATCCGCGTCCCAGGCCGGGGCAGAACCCACGCTGCTCGATGCGGTGGTGGTAAGCGGTCGCGTGACCGGCCCAGGCCTGTGGCAGGTTTACAAGGATGGCGAGCATGATCTGTGGATCATGGGGACTCTCTCGCCCCTGCCTTCCGGCATCGAGTGGGACGCTGCCCAGGTACGCGATCTGGTGGCCAGGTCCCAGGAGGTGGTCTGGGCGCCGATCTACAGTGTCAACGTGCGGGCGAACTGGTTCCAGCAGGCATTGCTCGGCATCAAGTACCTTGGCGCCAAGAAGAATCCGGATGGCGAGACCCTGGAGGAAGTGCTGCCGCCGGATCTGTATGCGCGCTGGGTGCGGGCCAAGGCAAAATACCTGCCACACGATTCCAGGGTCGATCGCAAGCGCCCCCTCATCGCCGCCGGGGAGTTGCTGGAAGCGGCCATGAAGCGGGCGCACCTGTCCGACAAGCCCATCGTCTATCCGGCATTGGCGGACACCATCGAAAAATTCGCAGTCAAGAGCGTCTTGCCGCGGGTTGAAGTGGATGTCACCAATGCCACGGCAAAAGCCGCGCTGGCCGATGTGCGTGGCAGGCGTTTGGATGACCAGAAGTGCCTTGCCGCAACCCTGGACGCAGTGGAGACCGACATCCCGCAGATGGTCACCAACGCCAATGCATGGGCAAATGGCGAGATCTCCCGCATCAGCTTCGAGGCACTCCAGCGCAGCAGCGCTGCATGTTCCGACGCACTGGTGGATCCCGAGTTCTCGGCCAGGTACGGCCTGCCGAACATCGAGGACAGCGCCGCGGCTCGCTGGATCAGTGAAGTCACGTCGGCGCTGGCCCGCAACGCATCCACGGTCGCCTTCGTGCCGATGGAAAATCT
>JAKFDF010000142.1:0-5629 GCA_036676275.1 Lysobacter sp. | reverse complement strand
TACACCATCGCCTGGTAGCCGAACAGCGGCTTGCGCGAGAACGTCGGGATGATCTCGCTGACGATGCCGAACGCCGGCAGGATCATGATGTAGACCTCGGGATGCCCGAAGAACCAGAAGATGTGCTGGTACATCACCGGGTCGCCGCCGCCGGCGGCGTTGAAGAAGCTGGTGGCGAAGAACTTGTCGGTCAGCAGCATGGTCACCGCGCCGGCCAGCACCGGCATCACCGCCAGCAGCAGGAAGGCGGTGATCAGCCACGACCAGGTGAACAGCGGCATCTTCATCAGGTCCATGCCCGGCGCGCGCATGTTGAGCACCGTGGCGATGATGTTGATCGCGCCCATGATCGAGCTGATGCCCATCATGTGCACCGCGAAGATGGTCATGGCGACGTTGGCGCCGCCCTGCAGCATCAGCGGCGGGTACATGGTCCAGCCGCCGGCCGGCGCGCCGCCGGGCACGAAGAACGTGGACAGCAGCAGCAGGAACGCGAACGGCAGGATCCAGAACGACCAGTTGTTCATGCGCGGCAGCGCCATGTCCGGCGCGCCGACCTGCAACGGGATCATCCAGTTCGCCAGGCCCACGAACGCCGGCATGATCGCGCCGAAGATCATCACCAGCGCGTGCATGGTGGTCAGCTGGTTGAAGAACTCCGGCTTGACGAACTGCAGCCCCGGCACCGCCAGCTCGGCGCGGATGCCGACCGAGATCGCCGCGCCGATGATGACCATGACGAAGGAAAACAGCAGGTAGAGCGTGCCGATGTCCTTGTGGTTGGTCGAGAAGAACCAGCGGTCGACGAACCCCTGCGCGTGCGCGTGGTCGTCGTGGCCATCGGTGGTGTGGCCGTGGGTATCGACGGCGGCTTCGTAATGCGTGGCCATTGCCCTACCTCAGAATGATGCGTATCGGAATAACGTGTGCTGCGTCGCGCGACCGCCGGTCAGGGTGCCGCTGGCGCGGCGCCGCCCGTTTCCGCCGCGGGCGCGGCCTCGCCCGGGGCAGCCTCGGCCGGGGCAGCCTCGGCGGGAGCAGCCTCGGCCGGAGCGGCTTCGGCCGGAGCGGCTTCGGCCGGCGCCGGGGCGGCCACGGCAGGCGGTGCGTTCTTCGCCCGCTCGGCGGCCAGCCAGTCCCGGAACTCCGCCTTGCTCACCGCCTTGACCACGATCGGCATGAAGCCGTGGTCCTTGCCGCACAGCTCCGCGCACTGGCCGCGGTAGATGCCCGGCTTCTTGATGTCGGTCCAGGCCTCGTTGACGATGCCGGGGATCGCGTCCTGCTTCCAGCCCAGCGCCGGCACCCACCAGGCGTGGATCACGTCGTCGGCGGTGATCACGAAGCGGATCTTGGTGTCGACCGGCAGCACCAGCGGATTGTCGACGTCGCGCAGGTAGTGCGGCAGTTCCTGCAGCGACGGCTGCCTGCCGCTCTGGCGCATGGCCTCGCTGGCGCGGTCCAGGCGGCTGGTGATGGCCACCTCCTCGCCCAGGTATTCGTACTTCCACAGCCACTGGTAGCCGGTGACCTTGACCGTCATCGCCGAATCCCGGGTGTCGTACTGCGAGATCAGCTTGGCGGTGGCCGGCCAGACCATGACGATCAGGATGATGATCGGGACGATCGTCCAGATCACCTCGGCGGTGGTGTTGTGGCTGAACTGGGCGGCGACCGCGCCCTTGGACTTGCGGAACTTGAACATCGCCACGGCCATCGCGCCGAACACCAGCACGCCGATCGCCACGCAGACCCAGAGCGCGAACATGTGCGCGTCGTAGGCCATCTGCGAGGTGTGGGTGATGCCCGGGGTCATGTTGAGCTGCCAGCGCACCGGCTCGTCCGGCTCGACGGCGGGGGTCGCGGCCCGGGCCCACGCCAGCACCGGCAACGCCATCGCGGCGATGCCCGCCAGCCATTGCTTGGTCAGCCCTTGCTTCAGTCGACCGGCTTTCATCAGTTCGAGCCCCACATTGCGTGAATGGTGTTGTCGCGGCGGCGGCGCCCGCGGGAACGGCTGCGGCGGCGGCCCGCGCCCGCTCGCCGGAACCGTGGAGTGCCGTCCGGGTGCCGTGGCCAGTGGAGCTTGCCGCAAACCGCGCCGATACGGTCGCGGGAACCGTGAAATGGTAGCCCCCGCCCCGCGTCGCGGCAAGCCGACCGGGGTGCGGAACCGGGCGCGGGGCCGCTAAAATGGGCGACTTTCCTCGCTTTGCAGCGGGCCGATGACCCCAGACCCTTCCCTCGCACCGCCGCTCGCGGCCGCGCGGCCGCATGCGCCGACGCAGCCGGCGCTGATCGGGCCGGAGCTGCCCCCCGAGCCGTCGCCATCGCGCGCCGCGATCACCGCCGCGTGGTTGCGCGACGAAAGCGAACACGTGCGCGAACTGCTCGCCGCCGCGCGCCAGCCGCGCGCCGACTGGGGCGAGGCCGACCGCGCCGCGGTCCAGGCCACCGCCGCCGACCTGGTCCGCCGCGTCCGCGCCCGGGCGCAGGACCAGGGCGCGATCGAGGCCTTCATGCGCCAGTACGACCTGGGCAGCGAGGAAGGCGTGCTGCTGATGTGCGTGGCCGAGGCGCTGCTGCGGATCCCCGACCCGGCCACCGCCGACGCGCTGATCCGCGACAAGCTCGGCGAGGCCGACTGGAAGAAGCATGTCGGCCAGTCCGAATCGGTGCTGGTCAATGCCTCGACCTGGGGCCTGATGCTCACCGGGCACCTGGTCGACCTGGCCGACGACACCAAGCGCGACGTGCACAACGCCTTCAAGAGGCTGGTGGGCCGCGTCGGCGAGCCTGTGATCCGGCTGGCGGTGCGCCAGGCGATGAAGATCATGGGCCACCAGTTCGTGATGGGGCGCAGCATCGGCGAGGCGCTGGCGCGCGGGCGCAAGGGCGACAACGCGCTTTACCGCTACTCCTTCGACATGCTCGGCGAGGCGGCATTGACCGCGGCCGACGCGCAACGCTATCTCGACGCCTACCGCGGGGCGATCGCCGCGATCGGCAACAGCGGCCGTTTCGACGACGTGTTCGCCGCGCCCTCGATCTCGGTCAAGCTGTCGGCGCTGCACCCGCGCTACGAGCACGCCAAGCGCGCGCGGGTGCTGGCCGAACTCACCCCGCGGGTGCTGGCACTGGCACGGCTGGCCAAGTCGCACGGCATCGGCTTCACCATCGACGCCGAGGAGGCCGACCGGCTGGAACTGTCGCTGGACGTGATCGCCGCCGCCTTTGCCGATCCGTCCCTGGACGGCTGGGAAGGCTACGGCCTGGCGGTGCAGGCGTACCAGAAGCGCGCGCCGTTCGTGATCGACTTCCTCGCCGACCTCGCCCGCCGCCACCGCCGCCGCATCCCGGTGCGCCTGGTCAAGGGCGCCTACTGGGACAGCGAGGTCAAGCGCGCGCAGGTCGACGGCCTGCCGGGCTACCCGGTGTTCACCCGCAAGCCCAACACCGACGTCAGCTACCTCGCCATCGCCGCGCGCATGCTCGATGCCGGCGATGCGATCTACCCGATGTTCGCGACCCACAATGCGCAGACCATCGCCGCGGTCCATCGCGTGGCCAATGGCCGCCCGTTCGAGTTCCAGAAGCTGCACGGGATGGGCGACGACCTGTACGCCGAAGTCATTCCGCGCGAGCGGCTGGACGTGCCCTGCCGCGTGTACGCGCCGGTCGGCTCGCACGAGGACCTGCTGCCGTACCTGGTGCGGCGGCTGCTGGAGAACGGCGCCAATTCCAGCTTCGTCAACCGCATCACCGACGACGCCGTCGCCGTGGACGACCTGGTCCGCGACCCGGTCCAGGTGGTCGCCGCGTTCGACCGCATCCCGCATCCGCGCATCCCGCTGCCGCGCGACCTGTATCGCAGCCAGGCGGCTTCACAACAGCACGCTGATCGAGACAATTCCATGGGCATCAACCTCGCCAATGACGACCAGCTGCGCGCGCTCGCCGCACAGGTCGACGCCGCCGCCCGCGACGACTGGCGCGCCGCGCCGCTGGTGCCGGGCGCCACCAGCGCCGGCGCCGACATCGCCGTGAGCTATCCCGCCGACCGCCGCGTCACGGTCGGGCAGTGGCGCGCCGCCGACGCCGCCACCGTCGAGCGCGCGCTGCAGAACGCGGTCGCCGCGCAGCCGCGATGGGACGCCACCCCGGCCGCCTCGCGCGCCGCGATCCTGGAGCACGCCGCGGACCTGCTAGAGCAGCGCATGCCGCTGTTCATCGCGTTGTGCACGCGCGAGGCCGGCAAGACCATCCCCGACGGCGTCGCCGAGGTGCGCGAGGCGGTCGATTTCCTGCGCTATTACGCCGGCCAGGCGCGCAAGCTGTTTGGCGCGCCGGAACCGCTGCCCGGCCCGACCGGCGAATCCAACACCCTGCAGCTCGGCGGCCGCGGCGTGTTCGTCTGCATCTCGCCATGGAACTTCCCGCTGGCGATCTTCGCCGGCCAGATCGCGGCGGCGCTGGCCGCCGGCAACAGCGTGATCGCCAAGCCGGCCGAGCAGACCAACCTGATCGGCTATTACGCGGTGCGCCTGCTGCATGAAGCCGGGGTGCCGGAAGCGGTGCTGCAGTTCCTGCCCGGCGACGGCGCCACCGTCGGCGCCGCGCTGACCCGCGATCCGCGCGTGGCCGGCGTCGCCTTCACCGGTTCCACCGACACCGCGCGCGCGATCAACCGCGCGCTGGCCGCGCGCGACGCCGCGATCGGCGTGCTGATCGCCGAAACCGGCGGCCAGAACGCATTGATCGGCGATTCCTCGGCGTTGCCCGAGCAGCTGGTCAAGGATGCGCTGGCGTCGGCGTTCACTTCCGCCGGCCAACGCTGCTCGGCCGCGCGCGTGCTGTTCGTGCAGGACGACATCGCCGACAAGACCATCGCCATGCTCGCCGGCGCGATGGCCGAGCTGAAGGTCGGCGATCCCGGCCTGCTGTCGACCGACGTCGGCCCGGTGATCGACGGCGATGCGCTGTGCCTGCTCGACGCGCACGCCGGGCGGATGCAGGCGGAAGCCACGTTGATCGCCCGCGCCACGCTGGATCCCGAGGCCACCGCGCACGGCACCTTCTTCGCGCCCAGCGCCTGGGAACTGCGCTCGCTGGCGCAGCTGGACCGCGAGAATTTCGGCCCCGCGCTGCACGTGATCCGCTGGAAGGCCGGCGAACTGGACCAGGTGGTCGACGCGATCAACGCCACCGGCTACGGGCTGACGCTCGGCATCCACTCGCGCATCGACGAAACCATCGAGCGGATCGTCGCGCGCGCCCGGGTCGGCAATGCCTACGTCAACCGCAACCAGATCGGCGCGGTGGTCGGGGTGCAGCCGTTCGGCGGCCAGGGCCTGTCCGGCACCGGCCCCAAGGCCGGCGGCCCGCACTACCTGCCGCGCTTCGCCACCGAGAAGACGGTGACCATCAACACCACCGCCGCCGGCGGCAACGCGTCGCTGCTCACCCTGGGCGATTGATGCGGTAGCGGTCACCGGTCGCCAAAATTGTCGGGCGCCGGATGCGGATATGCGTCGGGCGCCGGATGCGGATATGCGTCGGGCGCCGGATGCGGATATGCGTCGGGCGCCGGATGCGGATATGCGTCGGGCGCCGGATGCGGATATGCGTC
>JAKFDF010000141.1:0-5682 GCA_036676275.1 Lysobacter sp. | reverse complement strand
TTCTACGGCGATTCGCTGCAGGGCTTCATGGGCAATTACCTGGAACGCTCGATGCAGATGTTCATGGAACAGCAGCAGCAGTTCCGCCAGCAGATGGGCGGGATGCTCGGGCAGACGCCGTGGACGATGATGAACCAGCTCACCGAACGCAACCTGGAGGTCTGGAAGGAATTCCAGCAGAACCTGGTCGGCGGGATTGGCCGCAACGCGGGGGATGCGCGCGCGCGCGACAAGGACACCCCCAAGCCTCGCGGGAGTTGAGCTTGCGATCGCCGGCGACATGCCCGCCGCTGCCACTGCAGGGCGCACGATAGATGGCGCCGGCGGATCGGCGCACGGCCGTCGTCAGCGGCGGCATCGGCGGCCTGGGCACCGCGATCTGCATCGGCCTGGCCCGCGCCGGTTGCAGGGTCATCGCAGCCGACCTCGACGGCAACGGCGGGCGCATCGATGCATTCCGCGATGAAACCTGCGGCCTGGGCATCGATTTCGCCGCGCTCGACGTCACCGACTTCGCCGCCTGCGGCGCACTGGTACGCGAGGTCGAGGCGGCGCACGGCGCGCTCGACATCCTGGTCAATGCCGCCGGCATCACCCGCGATACCACCCTGCGCAAGATGGAGCCGGTGCAGTGGGACGCGGTGCTCGGGGTCAACCTCGGCGGCGTGTTCAACCTGTGCCGGCACGCGGTCGAGGGCATGGCCACGCGCGGTTTCGGCCGCATCGTCAACATCAGCTCGGTCAACGGCCAGACCGGGCAATTCGGCCAGGCCAACTACTCGGCGGCCAAGGCCGGGATGCACGGCTTCACCATGGCGCTGGCGCGGGAAGTCGCGCGCAAGGGCGTGACCGTCAATTCGATCTCGCCGGGTTACTGCGAGACGGCGATGGTGATGGCGATGCCGCAGGAAATCCGCGACGGCATCGTCGACAGGGTGCCGGTCGGCCGCCTCGGAAAACCGGAAGAGATCGCGCGCACGGTGGCGTTCCTCGCTGACGACGGTGCCGGCTTCATCACTGGCGCCAACCTGCCGGTCAACGGCGGGCTGTTCATGAGTTTTTAAGAGGCCGGCTGCCCGATTGCTTGATTGCGTGCCTCGCCGCGACCTGACGGGCCCCGGTGCGACCGGCAGCCCTGCGGGGCGAATGTCCTCCGGCATCCGCCTGCGGCGGATGCCTCCTCCTTGATTTCACCCCGAAGGCCCGCCCGCCGCACCGGGGCTCGGATCACGGGCTTTCCGAAAGGCAGGCTCCGCCTTGCGCTTGTCGAACGCTGCGAAGCCGCAACGCCGGATGCGGATGTCCTTGGGTGCGAAGTAAAGGAGGAGGCGTCGGCCGAAGGCCGGCGCCGGAGGACATTCGCAGCCAAGGGCGTCCGCAGCCGGCGATCCTGTGGACGTAGCGCTTTCAGGGATCCGCAATTGACTCAATTCGCGCCGACCGCCGTGCCGGAGGCCTTGCAGAACTTCGCCCGATACTGCATCGCCTTGGGCATCAACGCCTGCAGGTTCTCGATGCGGGTGCCCGGATCGGGGTGGGTGGAGGCGAATTCAGGCTGGCCACTGCCGCCGCTGGCCTGTTGCATGCGCTGCCACAGCGGAATCGCTTCCTCGGGATTGAAGCAGGCCGCGGCCGCAAGCATCAGCCCCATCTCGTCGGCCTGGGTTTCCTGCTTGCGCGCGTAGGGCAGCGCGCGGCCATAGCCGTAGACCGCCATCACCGCCTGCATCTGCTGCTGGTCCATGCCGCTCATCGCGCCGGCCATCTGCCCCAGCTGCGCGAGCTTCTGTTCGCTCATGCGCTGCGCGCCATGGCGCAGCAAGGCGTGCGATATCTCGTGGCCCATCACCACCGCCATCGCGTCGGCGTTCTGCGCCACCGGCACCAGCCCGGTGTAGACCGCGATCTTGCCGCCCGGCAGGCAGAACGCATTGACCTGGTCGGACTGGATCACGTTGACGTCCCACTCGAAGGCCTGCTCCACGTGCGGCGCCTGCATGCCGTGCTCGGCGGCGAGCGCATCCTCGACCTGCGGCACCTTGGCGATCAGTTGCTGCGCGATCTCGCGCACCTGCTGCGAAATCTGCGAATCGCGGTCCAGCGCCGGTTCCTGCGCCAGGATCTCCCGGTAGGCCTGCAGCCCGAGCGCCTTCTCGTCCTCGGGAGTGATGCTCTTGTCGATCAGCACGGTCTCGCCGGTGTAGGGATCCGTGCTGCGGTTGGAGAACCAGTAGAACACCGCGTAGCCGGCGAACAGCAGCAGCACCCACAGGCGCAGGCCGCCGAACCCGCGCCGGCGCGTGGCGCCCTGTCCCTGGTTGCCGAACGGGTCCTGCCGCATCTGCGTTCTCCTTGTCGGTCGGGGCCATCCCGAAACTCGCTGCTACAACTCGCGCACCACCCGGAAACCGATCCGGGCATTGGTGGTCTCCACGCCTGCCGGCGCGCGCCAGGCCGAACGCGTCTGCTCCGGGGCACTGGCCCAGGCGCCGCCACGCATCACCCGCGTGCGGCAACCCGGGTTGACCCAGGCCACGCCCTCGTCGGGCGCGCGACGGTAACCGTCGTGCCAGCAATCGGCGACCCATTCGCTGACATTGCCGGCAAGGTCGTGAAGGCCGTATGCATTGGCCGCAAAGCGGCCCACCGGCGCCGGCCCCCAGTAGCCGTCGCCATAGCCGGCGAACGCATTGCGCCAGTTGCGACCGCTCGGGGAATGGTCCCTGGCACCGGTCAGGTTGCCCGCACCGCTTGGCGGCGCGCCATCGCCCCACGGGAAGCGCGCATGGCCGCCGGCCCGCAGCGCGTATTCGAATTCGGCCTCGCTGGGCAGGCGATAGCGCTGGCCGCTCTGCGCGCTGAGCCATTGCGCGTAGGCATCGGCATCGCGGGCGCTGACATGCAGCACCGGGAGGTCGTCGCCGGCCCTGTCGCCGTCGTAGGCCGAGCGCCAGTCGATGCCGCTGTGGCGCACGAAGTTGCCGTTGCGCTCCTCGTAAACCATCGAATAGCCGCGCCGGGTCGCGGTCGCCCGGTAGCCGCTGGCGGCGACGAAGCGACGGAAATCGTCCACCGTGACTTCGGTGCGCGACATCGCGAAGCCGCGGTCGAAGCGCACGTAGTGCGCCGGTCGTTCGCTGTCGCTGGCGCCGGCCTCGTCGGGGCCCGCGCCCATCCGGAACGCCCCGTGCGGCACCACCACCATTTCCGGGCCACGCGCACCCTGCCCGAGTGCATCGGTGAACGCCTGGCCGGGATGGAACAGGCCGTAATGCGTGACCAGGTCGATGCGCTCGCGCAGTTCCGCGGCCGCGGCATCGCCCGGCTCGGCGATCCGCAGGATCTCCGCCAGCTTGCCGCGCGCCAGGGCGATTTCCTTGTCACCGTCGCGCTGCAGCAGCGCCATCATCCCCTGGTCCCGCAGCCGTGCGATGCGCGCGCGGCGCATGCCGGCGATGCGCGCGCGGGCATCGGCGATCGTGCTGCTGCCCGGGCGCACGGTCGCAGCCAGCGCAATCCAGCGCTCGGCGTTGCCGAAGTCGCCACGCGCGGCGGCGTCCTCGCCACGACGGATCAGCCCGCTTTCCACCGCCGCCAGTCCCTGCAGCGCACGCGCCTGCCCGGGGCGGATGCGCAGGACTTCGCGCAGCTTGGACAGCGCGCCGCCACCGGATTCGCCGAGCTTGCCGGCGTGCAGGTCGCGCTCGGCCTGGCGGTTCAGCTCCCACAGGCGATCGGCCTGGTCGACGCGCCCGAGGAAGGCCTGCACGGCCTTGTCGCGGACCGCGATCGCACGCGCGACCGAGGCGATCGTGTGCGCCTGGCGTAGCGCCACGATGTCGTCATCGGCAGCGTCCAGCGCCTTGTCGCCGGCAGCCAGCAGGGCCGCAAGTGCGCGTTGCAGGCCGGCCTTGGCCCCCGCATCGCCGGGGGCCTGCTCCAGGATCGCCAGGTACAGGGGGATCGCCGAGTCGCCATCGGCGTACAGGCGGCCGTCGGCGAGCGCCTGGTCGGCGCGTTTGCGCGCGCCGGCGAGGTCGCCGGGGGCCAGCGTCACTTCCGGCGCGTGCCAGGTCAGGGTCGCGGCGATGCGGTCGTCGCCCTCGACGCTGACCTGCCCCTGCGCGACATCGGCAGCGCTTCCGGCGGCCTCGGCTGCCTTGCCGGCTTCCTTGCGGCCGCAACCGGCCAGCGCGAGCGCCAGGGCGATCGCTGCTGCAGCTGTTGCGGACTTGCCGATGCGCAATCGCTTCTCCCTTCCGGATATATGGCCGTCCGATCCGGGTATCGTCCGTCCGGGCCCGGACCCGGCAACTTAGGGCATTGTCGCCGCTGGCGGCAACCGCGCGCACGACACGCTACAGGATCGAGGTTTGACAGCCCCACCACCCGCGCAGTTAGGCTCGTCGACCCCTTCCAGGAAATCCGCCCGCCCGTGACCGTCTGGATCCGCGACCCCGCCGAACTCACCGCCCGCCTCGCCGCAGCCCCGCCGCGGGTCGGCCTGGACACCGAATTCGTGCGCGAGCGCACCTGGTGGCCGCAGCTGGCGCTGGTGCAGATCGCGCTCGACGACGCGCAGGGCAGCATCCTGCTGGCCGATCCGCTGGCCCCGGGGATCACCGATGCGCTTGCCTCGATGCTTGCCGATCCGGCGGTGGTGAAGGTGATGCACAGCGCCAGCGAGGACCTGGTCGCGCTCAAGCGCCATTGCGGCGTGGTGCCCTCGTCGCTGTTCGATACCCAGGTCGCGGCCGCGTTGGCCGGCGTTGGCGCCGGCGTCGGCTACCAGCGGCTCGTGCAGGACACGCTCGGCGTCGCCTTGGCCAAGGGCGAAACCCGCTCGGACTGGCTGCGCAGGCCGCTGTCGCCGGCGCAACTGGAATATGCCGCCGATGACGTCCGCCACCTGTTCGCACTGCACGACCACCTCGACGCTCGCCTGCATGCGCTCGGCCGCGCCACATGGCTGGCCGAGGACTGCGCGCGGATGCTGGCCAACGCCCGCAACGACGATCTCGAGCGCTGGCCGCACCTGTCGCTGCGCGCCGCGCAATTCCTCGATGCCAACGCCCAGCACCGCTTGCTGCGGCTGCTGCGCTGGCGCGACGCCCATGCCCGCGACAGCGACCGTCCGCGCAGCTGGATCCTGGACAACGAGCTGGCCACCGCCCTGGCCCGCAACCCGCCGCCCGACCGCAGCGGCCTGCAGCGCCAGCTCGAAGCCACGCCGAAAGCGCCGCGCAGCCTCGGCGATGCGTTGTGGCACGCACTGCGGACACCGCTCCCCGACGAGGTCGATGCGCCGGCCGCGCTCGGCGACGATCGCGACAAGGCCGCATTGCGCGGGCTGCAGGACGCCGTGGCCGCGCTCGGCGCCGAACTCGGGCTGCCCGAGGGCGTGCTGGCCTCGCGCCGCTGGCTGCAGTCGCTGCTCGACAACCGCCGCGACGGCCATGGCGACGATTGGCCCGGCCCGCTCTCCGGCTGGCGCCGCGCCCTGCTGGAGCCGCGCCTGGCCCCGCTGCTGGCGATGGCCGGCGAGGTCCCGCCGGCCGGGCGCGCTGGCGGCGCGCGGGGTGCATCCGTATAATCCGCAACCTCGTGGGGCGGTAGCTCAGCTGGGAGAGCGTCGCGTTCGCAATGCGAAGGTCGAGGGTTCGATCCCCTTCCGCTCCACCA
>JAKFDF010000140.1:0-9389 GCA_036676275.1 Lysobacter sp. | reverse complement strand
AGCGCATCAGCGCGAAGTTGTCGCGCATGGTGGTGACGTACAGCCGGTCCTTGAACCAGGCCATCGAATGGGTGTACGAATTGTGGCCGTCGCCGAACCCGCGTTCGGCGATCCGCCTGAAGTGGTGCTTGCTGAAGCCACGGGCGATCCCCACCCGGTTCACCTGCGGGCCGCTCATGCGGGAACCGCGGCGGCGGGCGAGAACATCGCCGCGATTTCCATGAGCGCATCGGCGTGGTTGGCGAACGGGCCCATCCGGCATTGCTCCCGGGTCATGAAATACCAGGCGCCGTCATCCATGAAGACGCGATCGCCGCGGATGTAGTTGCGGCGCGCCTCCCCGGCGCGGTTGCGCCGGCGCTCCGCGGAAAAATCCCCGCCCCAGAAGCGCTCGCAATCGGAGATCACCGCCTGCGGCCGCGACACCGGGAAGAAATGCCCGGCATCGCGCACGCGGCGGAACTCGGCCTGCGGCCACACTTCCAGCAGCGCCTCGCCTGTCAGCCGGGCGTGCGAGTTGTCGCCGTACAGCGCCAGGATCGGGCAGGACAACAGGCGCAGCTCGGCCAGCGCGAGGCCGTCGTCGCCCATCATCTGCGCAGGAGCCGAGGTGGTGTTCATCAGCGTGAGCCATTGCTGCGCGGTGCGCCGGGCCGACCCGCCCATCAGCGGACTGGCCAGTTCGGCCAGTTCCGGCGGCACGCTGGCGCCTTGCAGCTGCCATTGCGCCATGCGCGTGATCAGGTGGTAGCCGAAGTAGGGATCCTGGGTATCCAGGTCCAGCCCGTGGCGGTCGAGGATCGGCTGGAGGCGCTGGCCGTGGTGCCACTGCTGGTCCGTCTCGAGCCTGCGCACGGCCGCGACGTGGCAATCGGCCAGCACCAGGCTCTCGACGCGCCGCGGCTGCTGGCACGCGAACTTCAACGCCACCACGCCACCGAAGCTGTGGGCGATGAAATGCGCCCGGTCGATCTGCAGGTGGTCCATCAGCCCGGCCAGGTCGCGGGCCAGGTTGGCGGGCGAATAGCCGTCTGCCGGCATCTCCGAGCGGCCATGGCCGCGCAGGTCCAGCAGGGTCACGCGGAAGCGCCGCGCGAATTCGGGCGCGTACTGGAAATACCAGAACGCCAGGTTGGTGGCCAGGCCATGGATCATGACCAGGTCTTCGCGGGGCTCGCCGCCGCCATCGTCCAACTGGACGAAATTCAGGCGCACGCCGTTGACTGTCGCGATCGGCACCGGGCTACTCCCTGTACCCGCGCATCCGCGGTCGTTCGATGATCTTCCGGCTCAAGTTGCTCATGCGCAAAGCTCTACTCCGGCCAGTGCCGGCGTGGCGACCGCGATGACCGTGTTGTGCCGTCGCACGACATGCGTGTCGACGGCCCCCAATGCATGCTCGACGAGCATGTTTTCGCAAAGCCCGTCCGCGCGGCGGATGCTGAAGTTCGCCGGCTCGCCCTGCAGGCCGATGCCGAGGCATTTGGACGCCGCTTCCTTGGCGCACCACAGGCGCAGGACCCGTTCGTCGAGCGCGGCGCCCGACAGGCCTTCGACCAGCGGCCGTTCGTGGGCGGACAGCGCCTGCACGATCAGCTCGGGTTGCTTGACCCGGCCCATCACTTCCAGGTCGACGCCGACCGGCCGGTCCGGTGCCGCAACCGCCACCAGGCAGGACTCGCCGGTGTGCGACAGCGACACCCGCGGCGCGGCGACCAGCGTTTCGCTCCACCAGCCATCCACGTACGGCGCATTGAACTCGTCATGCCGCACCACGATGTCGCTCGGGTACAGCAGCTGCCCGGTCTGCTCGTGGATCCAGTGGCGCACCGCTTCCTTCAGCGCGGCGCGGCCGGACAGCCACTCGCGATGCCGGCGCACGGAGCCCTGCAACATCCGCCATTGTTCGCGCTCCTCGTTGCACAACAAGGCGTGGGCGAGCACGCGCATGCAGATCCCGCCGGACTGCGTGCACAGCTCGCCGGCGATCAGCGGCACTTCCCACAACGCCACGCCGTCCACCGCCACCGGCTCGGCCGGTGCCCCGAGGAAACCCTGCAACGGGTTGGTGCGCACCGCGTGGTAGGAGGCCGGCACGCGGAAGAACAGGTTGCCCATGGCGTGGCAACGCACCAGCACCCGGCCTTCGCCGTCGACGCAATCGAACTGCCAGTTGCGCGGCGCGTTGATGTCCGTGCTGGCGCCGTCGGCGGGTTGCTGGCGCGCGCGCACCACGATCCCGCTGCGATCGGCCGGGCACGGCTCGTAGAGCTCGATCCGGTCGATGGCCGAGGGAAACGAATGGAACTCCGGCCCCACGTACTGCACCAGCCAGCACGGAACGACCTGGCTCAGGGCGTCGAGCAGCACCGGGTTGAGCACCAGTTGCGGGGTGTGGCCCGGGGCGAAGAAATCGGCGAGACCGACTTCGCTCAGGCGCACGTCGATGCCGGTGTCGTCCCAGGCCAGGATCTCGCGCATGCTCTGGAACACCGGCCCGTGGAACATGGCGTAACGATCGGTGGTGTAGAGGTGCGGCACGTCGATGTCCCACGGCCGCGGGTCGACCAGCGGCGCCACGTCCGCCAGGCGCCAGTCGCGCTCGAACCGGAACTCGGCGCTGACCGCCATCCCGCGCGGGGTGAGCACGTGCGCCGCGTAATGGCCGCGCTCCCGGTCCAGGACGCGCGCGTGCACCTCGATGTCGAGCTCGCCGTCGTCCAGCGCCACCCAGTCGAACGCCTTGACGTTCTCGATCACGCTGACGTCGTGGCGGCCGGCCAGCGCCGCGCAGGCCTCGGCCATCAGTTCCAGGCTGACCATGAACGGCACGCAGGCCAGCCCGAACAGGGCCGGGTCGCTCCCGGACACCGGCCCGGAGAGCACGTGGTCGCGGATGAACTGGTCGCTGTCCAGGCCGACATGGCACTGCGCGACCAGGTGCGAATCGTCGTGTTCGAGGATCCGATCGAGCAACGGGGTGCGGCCGTCGACGACGTGCAGCGCAGCCGCCGGCGGTTGCGTGCCGGCACCGGCCGTGTCGGATCCGGCCGCGAACGGCAGCGACTGGATCAGGTCGCGCTGCTGGTCGAGGAAACCGCGCATGACGTCGAAATATTCAGCCATGACCCGGGCGCGCCCGTCCTCGGCCAACGCCGGTTCGGCGGGCGGCAGCGGGCCGGCGGCCGTCGTGGCATCGGCCGTGGCTGCCGTGGCTGCCGTGGCTGCCGTGGCATCCGCCGCGGCCGTCGGCGCCGCGGTCGCCTGCGCGAGCCGGCGCACCTGCGCGCGCTCGTCGTCGCTCAGCCGCACCATCGGCATGGTGTTGTCCAGCAGCGGCGGCCTGGCCGTCGACATGGTCGCGTCCAGGTCGATGCGCGCCAGCGCGCGATGCGAGAACAGTTTTTCGAGATCGACGCCGCGGCCGGCGACGTAGAGCTGCGCCAGTGTCGACAGCACCTGCTCGACGCCGTTCCTGCGCCTGGCGTTGCTCGACAACGCCAGGTGGTCGCGGTCGGCGAGGATGTCGTTGACGAAGGCCGTCAGGTTGGCCGATGGCCCGACCTCGACGAACACGCGCACGCCGTCCTCGTGCATCTTCAGCACGGTTTCGCGGAAGCGCACCTGCTTGGACCACTGGCCGGCGGCCAGTTCGCGTACCTGCTGCGCGTCGTCCGGGAACAGCTCGACCGAGGCGCAGGAGTACAGCGGCACCGCGGGCCGCTGCAAACCGATGTCCGCGTAGTACTGCTGGAACGCGGTGCTGACCTCGGCGAACGCCGGGGTGTGGTAGCCGCGGTCGAACGGCAACGGCATGCAGATGGCGCCCATGCGCGCGAGCCCGTCCTGCACGTGGGCGATGTCTTCGACGCTCCCGTACAGGACCATCTGGTTGCTGCAGTTGTCCATCGCCACCTGCACCTCGCGTTGCGACTGCGCGAGGTACTGCTCGACCGCCTCGGCCGGCAGCGCACCGACCGCCAGCAATGCGCCGACCGGGATCTTGCCGGACTGCAGCAACGCATCGTAGACGGCGTAGTGCTTGCTGATGCAGTCCGAGAGGTCGCGCGGGGAGGTCGCCGAATTGGCGCCGCTGGCGGCCAGCGCCGCGGATTCGCCGGAGCTGTGGCCGAGCATCACGTCGGGCTCGACGCCCAGCCACGACAGCAGGTCGAACATCGCCATGCCGCCGATGAACACCGCCTCGGAACCCACGTCCATGCCATGCAGGCGCGCCTCGAGTTCGGCGCGGCGCTCGGCGCCGATCTCGCAGGTGGGGAACACGATGTCGGTGCGCGCCTGTCCGGGCGGCAGGTCGTAGAGGCCTCGCCAGAAGTCCAGCCAGCGCTGCACCTCGCCGAAGCACAGCGCCAGGTCGGCGAACATCCCCGGGTATTGCGATCCCTCGCCCGGGAACACGAACGCCAGCTTGCCCTCGACGCGGCGGTGACCATAGAAGACGCGCCCGCGCCCGCCGGGGCCGGCGGCGACATTGCCGTCGCGAACCTTGGCCAGCGCCTGGGCGATCCCGGTGGCGAGTGCAGCGGTGTCCTTGGCGATGATCGCGACCCGGTGCGTGCCGGCGGTATCGGCCACGGCCAATGCCGCGGCCACTTCCGCGAGCCGCCAACCCGGATTGCGCGCCAGGCCGGCGGCAAGCTGCTCGAGCCTGGCCAGCAGGGCTTCGGCGCTGTCGGCGGAAAGCACGCACAGCTCCGCCGGCCACCCGGTCATCCGGCCGGGCGCCAGCGCCGCCTCCGGCGCCTGTTCGAGGATCGCGTGCGCGTTGATGCCGCCGAAGCCGAAGGAATTGACCGCGGCGCGGCGCGGCTGGCCCGGGGGCGCCATCCACGGCGCGACCCGGGTGTTGACGTAGAACGGCGTCTGCTCGATGCCCAGCTCCGGGTTGACCTGGTCGCACAGCGTCGGCGGCAGGGTCTTGTGGTGGAGGGCGAGCGACATCTTGATCAGGCTGGCGATGCCGGCTGCCGGGATGCAGTGGCTGATCATCGACTTCACCGATCCCAGCGCCTTGGTTCCGATGGGCGCGCTGCGCTCGCCGAACACCGACCTGAGCGAGGCGATCTCGGTCTTGTCGCCCAGCGGGATGCCGGTGCCGTGCGCTTCGACCAGGTCGACGGTGGCCGGGTCCACGCCACTGGCCTGGTAGGCACGGCGGATCGCCAGGGTCTCGCCGTCGTGGCTGGGCGCGAGCAGGCCGGTGCCGCGCCCGTCGCTGGACTGGCCCACGCCGCGCAGCACCGCGTAGATGCGATCGCCGTCCGCCAGCGCATCGTCCAGGCGCTTGAGCACGACCACGCCCAGCCCCTCGCCGAGCAGCGTGCCGTCGTTGCCGACCTCGAACGGGCGCACCTTGCCGCGTGCGCTCAGCGCGCCGAGCTGGGTGAAGCTGGTGGTGACGTCGGCCGGCAGCGTGGCGTTGACGCCGCCGGCCAGCATCATCCGGCTGCGGCCGGCGCGCAGTTCGTCGGCGGCCGCGGCCACCGCCAGCAGCGACGAGGCGCAGGCCGCGTCGAGCACGTAGTTCGGCCCGCGCAGGTCGAGCCGGTTGGCGATCCGCCCGGTCATCATGTTGGGCACCAGCCCGGGCGCGTTGTCGGCGTTGGTGGGCGGCAGCTTCTTCTGCAACATGCCGCGCAGCTGCTGCAGCGCCGCGGCGTCCATGTGCGGCAACGCCGCCTGCACCAGGTCCATCGTCTGGTCCAGCACGATGTTGTTCTGGATGACCGTGACCTGGCCGCGATGCAGGTAGGCGCTGTGGCCGAGCACGATGCCGGTTTCGCCGTGGTCGGCGTCGGGCCGCAGGTAACCCGCGTCGGCGAGCGCGTCGCGCGCCACCCGCAACGCCAGGTACTGGTCGGTTTCGCCGCCGTCCACCGAGTTGGGCATGATCCCGAACTCGCGCGGATCGAACCGGTAAAGGTCCTTGAGGTAGCCGCCGTACTGGGTCTTGATCCTGCCGGCGTCCAGGTAGCGGCGCGCGCCCCAGTTCTCGACCGGCTCGCCGATCGCGTCGACGCCATCGAGGATGTTGTTCCAGAAGCTCGCCAGGTCGGGCGCCTGCGGGAAGATGCAGGCCATGCCGATGATCGCGATCGGCGCGGGCATGGCGGGCGCGTCGTCGCGACCATCGGCACGCGTCGCCGCCGCTGCCCCGGGCTCCTGGCCGGCGGGATCAAGCCGCGACATGCGCCGCCTCCCGGGCCGTGCCGCCGAAACGGTTGAGGGCGGCACTGGCCACGCTGTCGAGCTCCTCGATCGCCATGACCGTCTCGCCCTGTTCGTCGAGGAACAGCACGTTGCCGCGGATCAGGGTCGGGTCGTCGGTGGGAATCCGGGTGTACTGCATCTGCATGCGCGCGGGGAACCGGTCGCGATAGCGCACCACGCGCCCGAACCGGGTCGGCAGCGCCGATTCGTCGCGGTAGGCGCGCGACCACAGCCAGGCCATCTGCGCGGCCGCATCGAGCAGGCCCGGATCGAAGATCCAGCCGTGCGCCTGGGTGGCGGCATCGTCGAGCCATTGCGCGGGCCGCGTGCTGCGCACCCGTGCGCCCGCTCCGGCCGGCGACAGCCCGTCGATGTGCTCGATCACCTGGAAGCGCGGACCGTGGAACAGCCATTCGTCGTAGGCCTTGGCGACCGCCAGCGCCTTGTCGTCGTGGAACACGCGCTCGGCATGCCCCGGCAGCGGCAGCACCTGTTCCAGCCGCACCACGCAGCGGTAGTGGGTCATGGCGCGGCCGGCGCCGAGCTCGCTCTGCAGCGATGCCACCACCTCGAAGCCTTCGCTGCTGCCATAGGGGGGCGGAGCGATCCGGACCTGCAGCGTGCGCGCCGCGCCCTCCAGCGCCAGCCCGGTGAGTTCCACGCCCTTGAGCAGCTTGTGCTCGCGCACCTCGACCACGCGCCAGCCCGGCCACAGCGTGCGCGCCGCCTCGGCCATCAACTCCAGCGCGACCGCGGCCGGCAGCACGGGTTTGCCGTCCAGCACGTGTTCGTGCAGGTAGCGGTGGCGCCGGGGATCGAGCACCAACGGCAGGATCCGCTCGCCGCCGGGCCCGGCCAGCTCCTGGCTGCTCTCGATCAACGGCCCCGCCGTCGTGGCGGCGTCCGGTTTGGCCGCATCCTCATGGATGACGCCGAGTTCCGCCTCGCGCGAATCCCACAACGCCTCGCCACAGACCACTTCGACCGGGGTCCCCGCGACGCGGGCCAGTTCCTGCCGGAACAGGCGCCGCCCCAGCGACGCCGACACCAGCCGCACGCCCTGCGCGGCGAACTTGGCCTCGGTTTCGGCGGTGACCATGCCCGGGCCGAACTTGGTCGCACCCCACGGCCCCCAGCACAGCGCGCTGACCGCCACCCGCTCGCCCCAGCGCGCCTGCAACGCGATGCACAGCCGGTTCATCAGCTCGTTCGCGGTCGCGTAGTCGGACTGGCCGCTGTTGCCGTAGCGGCCGGCGACCGAGCTGAACACGGTGAAGAACTTCAACCGCGACGGATCGACGTACTTCTGCAGCAGCAGCAGGCCGATGACCTTGGTCTCGACCACCCGCGACCAGCTGTCGCTGCGCTTGTCGGCCAGCAGCTTGTCCTCGATCACCCCCGCGCCATGCACGACGCCATCGATGCCGCCATGGCGCGCGACCACCTCCTCGACCAGCGCGCGGATGCCGTCCTCGTCGGTCACGTCGACGGCGCGGTATTCGACGACCGCGCCGGAGGCGCGCAGGTCGGCGAGGTTGGCGCGCATCTCGCGCAGCGCCAGCAGGCCCTGCACGCGGCGCTGGATCTCGCCCGGCGTCAGTTTCGCGGTGCCGCTGCGCACCTGGCCGACGTAATGCAGGCGCAGCGCTTCGGCGTCGGCCAGCGCCGCGGTGTCTTCGGGCTCGTGCTCGGGCAGCGCGCTGCGCCCGGTCAGCACCAGGGTGTTGCCCGGGCGCGCCAGTTCACGCAGGACCTCGGCGGTGATGCCGCGCGCGCCGCCGGTGGCGAGCACGACCAGGTCCGACAGTGCCGCCTCGCGCGCCGGATCGACGGCCAGCTCCTCGGCCACGGTGTGGAACACGGTGCGTTGGCCGGCCGGATAACCGACTTCGATGCGGCCGCCGTCCAGCTCGATCTCGGCGTACAGGTCGCCGGCCAGTTCGGCGGCGCCGCGGACCGGATCCAGGTCCACCGCCTTGACCCGCAGGCCGCTGCGCTCGGCGTGCAGGGATTTGACCGCGCCCACGGCTCCGGCGACCACGCGCAAGCCATCGCCGCCGGAACCTTCCCGACCGAACAGGCCACCCAGGTCGCTTCCGGCGACGACGTGCGCATGTTCGGACAGGCGCGGACCCAGTTCCCGCAGCAGCAGGAACAGCGACTTTTCGTGGTCCTGGATCGCCTGGCGCCATTGCCCGGGCGTGCCGTCGCCCGGCAGCGTCGGCGTCCCCAGGCAGGCCAGGTGCACGATGCCGGCGATCGGCGATCGCGCATCGAACCCGGCGCACCACTGCACCAGCGCCGCTTCGTCGGCGAGCAACGCCGGTTCGATGATCGCCACTTCCACGCCGTGGGCGCGCAGGGTCGCGGCCAGGGCGTCGGCGACGCCGCGCCCGTCAGCGGTGAGCACGAAGTGCCCCGGCGTCAGCCGGCGCACGGCCCGTGGCGGCACCGCTTCGCGGCGCGGGCGCATGACCTGCCGCGGCGCGACCGCATGCAAGCTCGCCACGGGGGCGGTCGCCGCGTCCACGACCGGCGCCGCGCCCGACGCCATGGGCGAGCCCGTGGCCACGGCCTGTTCGATCTGCTCGAGCATGCCTTGCAGGCTCGGTTGCGTGTTCAGCCGGCTGCGGTTTTCCGCCAGCGCATCGCGATAGTGCGTAGGCAGTTGCTGCAGCAGGCTGCCGACGATTTCGATGCGCTTGATCGAGTCGATGCCCAGGTCGGCTTCCAGGTTCTGCTCCAGCCCGACCATGTCGCGCGGGTAACCGGTCTTGTCTTCGACCAGGCCGAGCAGCAGGTCGACCAATACCGCACGCGGCACGGCGTCGGGGGTGGCTGCCGCGCCGGCGTCCACGGCCGCGGACGACGGAGCTGCGGGCGCCGCCGGGGCCGCGACCGCGACCGGGGCCGCGACCAGCTCGCGCATGACCGGCGGCGCCTGCGCTGCGACCGGCATCACCGCGCCTGCCTGCGAGGCGGCGGCGAACGCCGCCCCGGGGGCGGGCGACTCCGCCGCCGCGGGCGGCTGGCCCAGGAACGCACCCATCACCCGCGACTGGGTCGCCAGGAACTGGCGCATGGTCGCGAAATACGCCGACAGGATTTCCGGATCGGTATTGCGGGTCATGCCGGGCCACCCTGCCGACGGTTGTTGT
>JAKFDF010000139.1:0-19746 GCA_036676275.1 Lysobacter sp. | reverse complement strand
CGCAGGTTGTGCGCGATCGCATCGAGGTCGACAAGAATCCGCGTAGGCCGTTCGCTCATCCCCCCGATTGTAGAGCCGAGCCATGCTCGGCTTCTTGCTTCACGACTTCATGGCTTCGGATGGGCGCTCCCGCCGGAAAGGCGGCATCCCTTGGGCGAATGTCCCCCGGCTACGCCTCCTCCTTTACTTCGCCCAAGGGATGCCGCCTTCCCGCTACGCTTCCGCGCGATCCGTACATCGATGCTTCTTGCGACAGAAGCCACGAAACTCGTTCGATGTGCGCGCTGCCGGGTGCGGCGGCCCCAGGGACGAAGTAAAGGAGGAGGCGGCGGCCGCAGGCCGCTGCCGGGGGACACTCGCCCCTGGGGCCGCCGCACCCGGCTAAAGAGCGCCCCGCCCGAAGGAGCCCCGGCTATTCGAACGAGCCGACCGAGTCGTGCGCCAGGTTGTCGAAGCGCGTGTACTCGCCGAAGAACTTGAGCTTGAGCGAACCGGTCGGGCCGTTGCGCTGCTTGCCGATGATGATCTCGGCCAGGCCCTTGTCCGGCGAGTTTTCCTTGTTGTAGTACTCGTCGCGGTAGATGAAGACGATCACGTCGGCGTCCTGCTCGATCGCGCCGGATTCGCGCAGGTCGGCCATCATCGGGCGCTTGTCGGTACGCGTTTCCAGCGAGCGGTTGAGCTGCGACAGCGCGATCACCGGGACGTTGAGCTCCTTGGCCAGGCCCTTGAGCGAGCGCGAGATCTCGGAGATCTCGGTGGCGCGGTTCTCGCTGTTGCCAGGCACCGCCATCAGCTGCAGGTAATCGATCACGATCAGGCCCAGGCCGTGTTCCTTCTTGATCCGGCGGGCCTTGGCGCGCAGTTTTTCCGGCGACAGCGCGGGCTCGTCGTCGATGAAGATCTTGGCCTCGCGCAGCAGCCGGATCGCGCTGGTGACGCGGCTCCAGTCCTCGTCCTCCAGTTGCCCGGTGCGCAGGCGGGTGGCGTTGATCCGGCCGACCGACGAGATCAGGCGCAGCGCCAGCTGGCTGGCCGACATTTCCATCGAGAAGATCACCACCGGCTGCTTGGACTTCATCGCCGCGTACTCGGCCATGTTCAGCGCCAGCGTGGTCTTGCCCATCGACGGCCGGGCGGCGAGGATCAGCAGGTCGGTCGGCTGCAGGCCGGCGGTCATTTCGTCGAACTCGGTATAGCCGGTGGGCAGGCCGGTGACGCTGCCGCCGCTCTCGTAGCGCTTCTGCAGCACGTCGAAGGCCTCGGCCAGCGCGCTGTGCACCGAGACGTAGTCCATCCGCCCCTTGGCGCTGTGCTCGGCGATCGCAAGCACGCTGGACTCGGCCGCGTCGAGGATCTCGCTGGTCTGGCGGCCATCGGGCTGGAAACCGGCGTTGACGATGCCGGTGCCGACGTCGATCAGTTGCCGCAGCACGGCCTTGTCGCGAACGATCTCCGCGTAGGCGACGATGTTGGCGGCCGAGGGCGTGGTGCTGGCCAGTTCGATCAGGTAGGCGCCACCGGCGACCTGCTCGGCCTGGCCGTTGGACTCGAACCACTCGCCCAGGGTGACCGCGTCGTAGGGGCGGCTGCGCTCGGCAAGCTCGCGGATGGCACGGTAGATCAGCTGGTGGTCGCGGCGATAGAAGTCCTCGTCGGTGAGGACGTCGGCGATGCGGTCGAAGGCGTCGGGCGCCAGCATCAGGCCGCCGAGCACCGCCTGCTCGGCTTCGACGGATTGCGGCGGCACCCGCAACTGCTCGATGCGGTTGTCGGTGCGCGGCTGCCCATGGAACGACGGATCGGCACGGAACCCCTGGCGCGCGCTCATCAGTAACGTGACTCCCCTGGCCGGATCGTCGTCGCGATCCTGTTGTTGTATTCGATTGGCCATCCTAGTCGCCTCGACGCCGGGGGTGTTGCAGACAAGTCTTGGGACATGCTGTGCATAACTTTCCCGATTGGCGTCTCGTCGAATGCGACGCAAACAAGAAGTCCTTCGCCGATTCCGAGGAGGGCGCCGGGCTGGGGCCAGTTCGCCTGCCCCGCCGCGACTTGACGGGCCCCGGCGTGACCGCCAGCCCTTCGGGGCGAATGTCCCCCGGCCTGCGGCCTCCTCCTTTATTTCGCCCCGAAGGGCTGGCGGCCGCGCCGGGACGTCGGATCGCACGCTTGCCGAAAAGCAAGGCTCCACTCGGCTCTGCCCTCACAACCGCTGCGCAGCCCGCAACGCCGAGTGCGGATGCCCTTGGGTGCGAAATCAAGGGGGAGGCGTCGGCCGTAGGCCGGCGACGGAGGACATTCGCAGCCAAGGGCATCCGTACCCGGCGCCTCGTCATCACTGCGGGCTTCGCGCAATTTCCGTCAGTCGGCCGAAGACCAAATAAAACGGGCGCCTTGCGGCGCCCGTCAGCGTGGCACTGGCGAAGAGTGCTTACGCGGCTTCGGCCTCGACCACGACCTTGACCGGCACTTCGACGTCGGCGTGCAGGTGCACGATGACCTCGGATTCGCCGACGTGGCGGATCGCGGCCATGACCACTTCCGACTTCCCGACCGGCATGCCCAGCTTGGTCAGCGCATCGGCGACTTCGCGCGGGCCGACCGAACCGTACAGCTTGCCTTCGGTGGACGCGTTGGCGTAGACGGTGACGCTGGCGCCTTCGAGCTTGGCGCGGCGCGACTCGGCATCGCCGAGCTGGGCCTGGGCCTTGGCTTCGTACTCGGCGCGCCTGGCCTCGAACTCGGCGGTGTTGGCGGCAGTCGCCGGCACGGCCTTGCCTTGCGGCACGAGGAAGTTGCGGCCGTAACCCGGCTTGACGCTGACCTTGTCGCCAAGGTTGCCGAGGTTGGTGACTTTCTGCAGCAGGATCAGTTCCATTGTGGAGCTCCGTATTCGTTAGCGGCGCCGCTTCCCATCAGGCAGGGGGCCGCAACTGTTGGCTGTCCGAATGACAGGTGGGTGATTTCCCGGGACCGGACGCGACGCTTACGCGTTGTGGTTGTCCGTGTAGGGGATCAGGGCCAGGAAGCGCGCGCGCTTGACCGCGGTCGCCAGCTGGCGCTGGTAGCGCGACTTGGTGCCGGTGATGCGGCTCGGCACGATCTTGCCGGTCTCGGTCAGGTTCTGGCGCAGGGTGTTGAGATCCTTGTAATCGATCTCCTTGACGCCCTCGGCGGTGAACTTGCAGAACTTGCGGCGGCGAAAGAACTTGGACATGGGTGCGTGCTCCTAAAAGGGCGAGGTCAGGCGGCTTCGGCGTTGTCGTCGGCGGTTTCGGCAGTGCCGACCGCGCCTTCGTCTTCGTCACGGCGGCGGCGCTCGCCACGCTCGGGCTTGTCGCCCTTCTCGTCCTTGTTCTTCATGATCAGGGACTGCTCGGTGACCGCCTCGTCGCGGCGCATCACCAGGTGGCGCAGGACCGCGTCGTTGAAGCGGAAACCTTCGACCAGCTCGTTGAGCACGGCCTGGTCGACCTCGATGTTGAACAGCACGTAATGGGCCTTGACCAGGTTGTCGATCGGGTAGGCCGTCTGCCGGCGCCCCCAATCCTCGAGGCGGTGGATCTTGCCGCCGCCGGCCTCGATCAAGCCCTTGTAGCGCTCGATCATCGCCGGCACCTGCTCGCTCTGGTCCGGATGGACCAGGAACACGATTTCGTAATGACGCATGGTGTTTTCCTTGTGGATGCGGCCCGGCATCGCCTGGATGCGGGCCCGGCAGCCCCCCGTCGGCCGCAACGGACGCGGTGGGGCAAGGGTCTCCACGGGATGAATCTCCCGGGAAGCCGGTAATTATCGCAGCATCAAGGACTTGGAAGCAACCACCGGGCGTACGGAGGCGGTTTCGACCCCGAAGAGCTCGCGCCTACAAGGCGCTCCTACCACCCGCATGCCCGGCGCCCGCCCCGGCTGGCCGGATGCCTATGCGGCCCGGTCGGCGTCGGTGGTGAAGCTCTCGCCGCAGCCGCACTGCGCGGCGACGTTGGGGTTCTCGAACACGAACTGCTCGTTCAACCCGTTCTTGAGGAAATCGATCCGGGTGCCGTCGACCAGGGCCAGGCTGTCGGCATCGACGTAGATCCGCACCCCGTCCTGTTCGAACACGGTGTCGTCCGGGCGTTGCTCGCGGGCGAGGTCGGCGAGGTAACCCCAGCCCGAGCAGCCGGTGCGCTTGACGCCGAAACGCAGGCCGAGCGCCGCCGGCGCCTCGGCGAGATAACCGCGGATGCGTTGCAGGGCGGCGGGAGCGAGCAGGATCGACATGGCGAAGAGTATAGCGGCGTAGGCGTGGGCTGGGCCGCTCCGGTAAACTGCGGCGTTCATGAAGTAGGCACGGAAACGGCAGGATCAAGGCATGACAACGGTCAGCGTCGAACACGCGCTCGCGGGCAGGCTGCCGGTCGGCGGCGAAGTCACGGTCCGCGGCTGGGTGCGCACCCGGCGCGATTCCAAGGCCGGCCTGTCCTTCGTCAACCTCAGCGACGGTTCCTGCTTCGCGCCGATCCAGGTGGTCGCACCGGCAACGCTGCCCAACTACGACACCGAGGTGAAGCGGCTGACCGCTGGCTGCGCGGTGATCGCCAGTGGCACCCTGGCGCCATCCCAGGGCCAGGGACAGTCGTTTGAGATCCAGGCCGAGCGCATCGAGGTGGTCGGCTGGGTCGACGATCCGGAAACCTACCCGATCCAGCCCAAGGCGCACTCGCTGGAGTTCCTGCGCGAGGTCGCGCACCTGCGCCCGCGCACCAACCTGTTCGGCGCGGTGACCCGGATCCGCGACTGCCTGGCCAAGGCGGTGCACCGCTATTTCCACGAACAGGGCTACTACTGGATCACCACGCCGATCATCACCACCTCCGACGCCGAGGGCGCCGGGCAGATGTTCCGCGTCTCGACCCTGGATGCCGCCAACCTGCCGCTGGGCGACGACGGCGCGGTGGATTTCTCGCGCGACTTCTTCGGCAAGGAGACCTTCCTCACCGTCTCCGGCCAGCTCAACGTGGAGGCCTACTGCCTGGCGCTGAGCAAGGTCTACACCTTCGGCCCGACCTTCCGTGCCGAGAACTCCAACACCACCCGCCACCTGGCCGAGTTCTGGATGGTGGAGCCCGAGATCGCGTTCGCCGACCTGGCCGAGGACGCGCGCGTGGCCGAGGATTTCCTCAAGTACCTGTTCCGCGCGGTGCTGCACGAGCGTGGCGACGACATGGCGTTCATCGCCGAGCGCGTGCAGAAGGACGCGATCACCCGCATCGAGGCGTTCGTCAACGCGCCGTTCGAGCGCATCAGCTACACCGAAGCGGTGGCGCTGCTGCAGAAGTCCGGCAGGAAATTCGACTTCCCGGTCGAATGGGGGCTGGACCTGCAGACCGAGCACGAGCGCTGGCTGACCGAGGAACACGTCGGCCGGCCGGTGGTGGTCACCGACTACCCCGAGCACATCAAGGCGTTCTACATGCGCCTGAACGACGACGGCAAGACGGTGGCGGCGATGGACGTGCTGGCGCCGGGCATCGGCGAGATCATCGGCGGTTCGCAGCGCGAGGAGCGTCTCGACGTGCTCGACGCGCGCATGGCGCAGTTCGGCCTGGATCGCGACCATTACCAGTGGTACCGCGATTTCCGCAGGTACGGCACGGTGCCGCATGCCGGCTTCGGCCTGGGCTTCGAACGGCTGGTGGTCTATGTCTGCGGCCTGTCCAACATCCGCGACGCGATCCCCTACCCGCGCGCGCCCGGGCAGGCGGAATTCTGAGGATGAGCACGGATGTCATCCTGTTCCTCGCCTTGCTGTTCGTGGCGATGGCCATTGCCGGCGCCACCGCCTTCGCCATCTTCTGGCCGCTGACGCTGGTGCACATCCGCGATCGCCACCCGGCGATCAAGGCGCTGCTCGGCGAAGGCGCGTTCCTCAAGCCCTCGGCGCTGTGGTGGCTGCTGCGTGGCGGCTATCGCGCCACCCCCGACACTTCGTTGAGCGGACTGGCCACGCCGGCGCGGATTTCGTTGGCGGTGATCATCCTCGGTCTGGCCCTGGCCGGCGTGCTGTGGCTGGCGGCACTGGCGATGGGCGCATGAGCGGCCAGGACCAGTGGTGGCTGGCGACCCTGGGCCGCACCATCGTCTGGGCGCGGTTGCGCGTGCGCGAAGCCGGCACCGCCGAGGTCTTCGACAGCGATGGCAACACCCTGGCTTACGACAGCGAGGACACCGCGCGCGCGGCGCTGATGGACGCGGAATTCGTCGCCTTCGATGGCCTGGATGCCGACGACGCCCTGGCCCGCGGCTTCGACCTGCGCGAAGTGCAGCCGCCGCAGGCCGGCAGCGACGAGGCACTGCGGCCGCTGATGTTCCGCAAGCCCGGCGGGCTGGCCTGAGCACCATGTACCTGCCGCGCGCGTTCGTCGAGACGGACCTGGCGCAACTCGATCGCCTGCTGCAGGCCGATCCGTTCATCACCCTGGTCTCGACGGATGCGGACGGCGCGCCCTTCGCCAGCCAGCTGCCGGTGCTCTATCGCCGCGACGGCGACGACATCCTGATCGAGGGGCACTGGGCGCGGGCCAACCCGCAGTCGCGGCACCAGGGCGAAGTCCTGCTGCTCGTGCACGGCCCGCACGCCTACGTTTCCCCCGCCTGGTATCCGGACAAGGAAGCCGAGGCCCGGGTCCCGACCTGGAACCATGCATCGGCGCAATTGCGCGGAAGCTTGGAGCGTTTCGAGGATGAAGCCTCGCTGGCCGACCTGGTTTCGCGCCTCAGCGACCGGTTCGAGGCGCAGGTCGGCAGCGACTGGCATTTCGAGCCGCAGCGCGAGGACCACCGCGTGCAACTGCGCGGCATCGTCGGCTTCCGCTTCCTGCCGCGCCAGGTCGATCTCAAGTTCAAGCTCAGCCAGAACCACCCCGTCGCCAATCGCGAATCGGTGATCGCGCAACTGCAAGGCCAGGCGCGCGAGCACAGTCGCAACCTCGCCGCGCTGATGCGCGAACGAGATGCCGAAACCGGAGACTGACATGGACCTCGACCTCAACGGCAGGCACGCGCTGGTCTGCGGCGGTTCCGAAGGGATCGGCCGCGCCGCCGCGCGCGAACTCGCCCTGCTCGGCGCCGATGTCACCGTGCTCGCGCGTCGCGATGAAGTCCTGCAGGAGGTCGTGGCCGCCCTGCCCCGCAGCGGCGCGCAGGAGCACGGCTGGATCGCCGCCGACGTGTCGCAATCTCACGCCCTGCGCGCGCAGGTCGAAGCACTGGCCGCCGGCAAGCCGGTGCAGGTGCTGGTCAACAATACCGGCGGCCCCCCCGGCGGCCCGGCCTACAGCGCCGAGATCGCGGCCTTCCTCGACGCCTTCAACAAACATCTGGTCGCCAACCAGATCATCGTGCAGGCCGTCCTGCCCGGCATGCGCGCGGCCAATTGGGGCCGGATCGTCAACGTGATCTCGACTTCGGTGAAGGAGCCGATCGCCAACCTCGGCGTCTCCAACACCGTCCGCGGCGCGGTCGCCAGCTGGGCCAAGACCCTGTCGCGCGAACTGGCGCCATTCGGGATCACCGTCAACAACGTGCTGCCCGGTTATACCGAGACCGCGCGCATCGTGCAGATCGTTGCGGATCGCGCGCACGCCAGCGGGCAATCCCGGGACGCCATCCTCGCCGGCATGCGCCAGGCGGTGCCGGCCGGGCGCTTCGCGCTGCCGGAGGAAATCGGCGGGGTGATCGCATTCCTGTGCTCGCCGGCGGCGGGGTATGTCAATGGGGTGAGCTTGGCGGTGGATGGGGGCCGGATGCAGTCGATCTGACGCGCCGACAGCCCGCATCCGCCTTTCGCAACGCGCGGCGGCGCGCCGTGCCGACCACGCAAGCAGGTCTCTGCCTGGCGCGGCGGCCGGATGCAGTCGATCTGACGCGCTGACAGCCCGCATCCGCCTTTCGCAACGCGCGGCGGCGCGCCGTGCCGACCACGCAAGCAGGTCTCTGCCTGGCGCGGCGGCCGGATGCAGTCAATCTGACGCGCTGACAGCCCGCATCCGCCTTTCGCAACGCGCGGCGGCGCGCCGCCGACCATGTACCGACGGGTGCCTGCCTGGCAGGAACGCCATCCATACCCTGCCGCACGCGCGACGCGCGCGTTAAGCTTGGCGGATGCGGTTGACTCACTGGATCGATGGCGAAGCACGCGAGGCGGCCGGCGGCGGCTGGCTGGAGGTGTTCGACCCGGCGCTGGGCAAGCCGTTCGCCGAAGTCGCCCGCGGCGACGCCAGCGATGTCGACGCCGCGATCGCGGCCGCGCGACGGGCATTCCCCGCCTGGTCGGCCCTGCCCAATTCCGAGCGCGCGCGCTGGCTGGAAAAGCTCGCCGACGCGCTCGAGGCGGCGCTGGAGGACTTCGCCCACGCCGAGTCGCGCGACGGCGGCAAGCCGATCCGGCTGGCGCGCGAAATCGAGATCCCGCGCGCGGTCAGCAACCTGCGCTTCTTCGCGCACGCCGCCACCCAGTTCTCCAGCGAATCGCACCACGGCCAGGCCGGCCTCAACTACACGCTGCGGCAACCGCTGGGCGTGGTCGCCACGATCTCGCCGTGGAACCTGCCGCTATACCTGTTCACCTGGAAGATCGCGCCGGCGCTGGCCGCGGGCAACACCGTGGTCGCCAAGCCTTCGGAAATCACGCCGCAGACCGCGACCATGCTCGGTGAACTGGCCGCACGGATCGGTTTTCCCAGGGGCGTGCTCAACATCGTCCACGGCCTCGGCCCGGAAGCCGGCGAGCCGCTGCTCGCGCATGCCGATGTCAAGGCGATTTCCTTCACGGGAAGCACCGCGGTCGGCCGCCGCATCGCCGGCATCGCCGCGCCGCTGCTCAAGAAACTGTCGCTGGAACTGGGCGGCAAGAACCCCACCCTGGTGTTCGCCGACAGCGACTGGCGCGCGCAGCTGCCGGTCATCGTCCGCTCCGCATTCCAGAATTCCGGGCAGATCTGCCTGTGCGGCTCGCGCATCCTGGTGGAGCGCAGCATCTACGGCGAGTTCCGCGACGCACTGGTAGAGCGCGCATTGGCGCTGCGGGTCGGCGACCCGATCGACGCCGACAACGATCTCGGCCCACTGGTGTCGCAGGCGCACTTCGACAAGGTCGTCGCCGCGATCGCGCGGGCGCGCGCCGAAGGCGGCAAAGTCCTGTGCGGCGGCGAGGCGCTGCCGCGACCCGGCTGGTTCGTCGCCCCGACCGTGATCGAGGGTCTCGGCCCGGATTGCGCGACCAACCGCGACGAGATCTTCGGCCCGGTTGCCACGTTGCAGGCCTTCGACGGCGACGACGAGGCGCTGGAGCTGGCCAATGCCGGCGACTATGGCCTGGCCGTTTCGCTGTGGACCCGCGACCTCGACCGCGCCCATCGCTTCGCCGCGCGACTGCGCACGGGCATCGTCTGGGTCAACACCTGGCTGATGCGCGACCTGCGCACGCCGTTCGGCGGCATGGGCCAGTCCGGCCTGGGCCGCGAGGGCGGCAACGAGGCCATGCGCTTCTTCACCGAACCGCGCAATGTCTGCATTGCGCTATCCCCGCCATCGCCCTGAGCCACCCATGAAGAAAGAACTCGAAGCATTGCTGCGCAACAACCGCGAGTGGGCCGACGCCGTGCGGCGCGACGACCCGGATTTCTTCGAACGCCTCTCGCGGCAGCAGGCGCCGGCCTACCTGTGGATCGGCTGTTCGGATTCGCGGGTGCCGGCCAACCAGATCATGGGGCTGGCGCCGGGCGAGGTCTTCGTCCACCGCAACATCGCCAACGTGATGGTGCATACCGACCTCAATTGCATGTCGGTGATCCAGTTCGCCGTCGACGTGCTCCAGGTCCGGCATATCCTGGTGGTAGGCCACTACGGCTGCGGCGGCGTCGGCGCCGCGCTGCACGGCACCCGGGTCGGCCTTGCCGACAACTGGATCCGCCACGTCGGCGACGTGGCGCAGAAGCACGCCGTGCTGCTCGAAGCGACGGCCCCGGCCCGGCGCCACGATGCGTTGTGCGAGCTCAACGCCATCGAGCAGGCCGAGAACGTATGCCTGACCACCGTGATCCGCGACGCCTGGGCGCGTGGCCAGAAGCTGGCCGTGCATGGCTGGGTGTACAGCCTGGCCGACGGCGTGGTCCGCGAACTGGGCATGGACGTGGACTCGCCGGAGGCATTGGACGCCGCCTATGCGCAGGCGCTGTCGCAGCTGCGCGATCGGCACGGGATCGCGACATGAGCCGGGGCATCCACGCCGCCGCCGCCCCCAAGGCGGTCGGCAGTTACCCGCACGCACGCCGGGTCGGCAACCTGCTGTTCCTGTCGGGGATCGGTCCGCGCGACCCGCTCACCAATGCCATCCCGGGCAACGTCCAGTTCGCCGACGGCCGGGTGCAGCGCTACGACATCCAGGCCCAGGCGCGGGCGGTGTTCGCCAACGTGCGCGCGGTGCTGGAAGCCAGCGGCGCGCGCTGGGAGGACCTGGCGGACGTCACCGTCTACCTCACAGACATGCTGCGCGACTTCCGCCTGTACAACGAGGTCTGGGCCGAATACTTCCCCGACCCGGCCACCGCGCCCTGCCGGACCACCGTCGGCATCACCGCGCTGCCGACGCCGATCGCGATCGAGCTCAAGTGCATCGCGGTCTTGCGGGATGCTCGATGAGGTTCCTGGTCGCAGCCGCACTGCTTGTGCTCGCGGGCGCCGCCGCTGCTGGCGACGCGCTTATGGACAACGCGACCCTGGCAGGCATTCATGAGCAGGACCAGGCCGCACGCACTGGACGCGACATCGACTGGCTCGCGCTTTCAAAGGCGGATGCCGGGCGCCGCGCACAGGTGCAGGCCATGTTGGCTGCCGGTGATGTTCGCACGGCAAGCGACTATTACCACGCCGCGATGGTGGTCCAGCATGGCGACACCTTGGCCGACTATCGGCTGGCCAACGCGCTGGCGACCTTGGCGTCGCAGCTGGAACCCGGCAACAAACACTACCGTTGGCTCGCTGGTGCAAGCTGGGACCGGCTGCTCATGCGCCAATTGCAGCCGCAGTGGTACGGCACGCAGTTCAAAGGCGATGCTCGCGGGATGTACCTGTATCCCGTTGCAACGGACGCGGTCACCGACGACGAGCGATTGCGCATGGTGGGCCACACGCTGGCCGAATCACGCGGTCACGTGGCCACGGCCGCTGCCGAAACGGGAATGCCGGTCCGCGACCCGGCGCCCACGATCGAGGATCTTCGCCGCGAGGCCGAACAGGCCGAGGACCGCTGACATGCTGCCTGAACCGCTCAACCTGCAGGCCTGGATCGAGGAGCACCGCGACCTGCTCAAGCCGCCGGTCGGCAACAAGTGCGTCTACGACGGCGACTTCATCGTGATGGTCGTCGGCGGGCCCAATGCGCGCACCGACTACCACTGGGACGAGGGCGCCGAGTGGTTCTACCAGCTCGAGGGCGAGATGGTGCTGCGCATCCAGGAGGACGGTGCGGTCCGGGACATCCCGATCCACGCCGGCGAGACCTTCCTGCTGCCGCCGCGGGTACCGCATTCGCCGCAGCGCATGCCAGGTTCGATCGGCCTGGTGATCGAGCGAAGGCGGTTGCCGCACGAGGACGACGGCCTGCTGTGGTTCTGCGAGGACTGCAACGCCAAGGTCTACGAGGAATACTTCCACCTGCACGACATCGAGACCGACTTCCCGCCGGTGTTCGACCGCTTCTATTCCTCCCGCGAACACCGCACGTGCAAGGCCTGCGGGCACCTCAACCCGGCGCCGTCGCGTTACGTGATGCCGGACACCTGAGGCCGGACGCATTGCGCTCGCTGCCCGCGGCCAGGCGCGTCGTGCGGCGGCTTGTCGATGGCGCCCGGGCCGTGGCGGCCCGGGTCGGCCTTGCCGGCGTCATGCCGGTGGGCATCGATGCCCCGCCCACCGGTTGCGCCCGGACGCGGGGGCGCCCGCTGGTTAAACTGGCGCCATGCTCAAGATCGACGTCCACGCCCACTACCTGCCGCGCGACTGGCCGGACCTCGCCGCCAAGTACGGCGACAACCGCTTCCCGGTGATCCACCACGGCGACGACGGCCGCCATCGCATCTACAAGGACGGCAAGTTCTTCCGCGAAATCTGGCCCAAGACCTGGGATCCGGACGAGCGCATCGCCGACTACGCGCGCTTCGGCGTGCAGGTGCAGGTGATCAGCACGGTGCCGGTGATGTTCAGTTACTGGGCCAAGCCGCACCATGCGCTGGAACTGCACGCCGCGCTGAACGACCACATGGCGGAAACCCTGCGCGCGCATCCTCGCCATTACGCAGGCATCGGCACCGTGCCGCTGCAATCGCCGCGGCTGGCGATCCAGGAACTGGAGCGCTGCGTCGACCAGCTCGGCCTGCAGGGCGTCCAGATCGGCAGCCATGTCAACGACTGGAACCTCGACGCGCCGGAGTTGTTCGACTTCTTCCAGGCCGCCAGCGACCTCGGCGCCGCGATCCTGGTGCACCCGTGGGACATGATGGGCGCCGAGTCGATGCCCAAGTACTGGCTGCCGTGGCTGGTCGGCATGCCGGCCGAACAGTCGCGCGCCGCCTGTTGCCTGGTGTTCGGCGGGGTGCTGGAGAGGCTGCCCAAGCTGAAGGTCTGCCTGGCCCACGGCGGCGGCAGCTTTCCCTACACCATCGGCCGCATCGAGCACGGCTTCAACATGCGCCCGGACCTGGTCGCGACCGACAACTTCCGCAATCCGCGCGACTACCTCAAGCGCCTGTACTTCGATTCATGGGTGGCCGACGACCTCGCGCTGCGCTACCTGCTCGATGTCGCCGGCGCCGACCGGGTGATGCTGGGCACCGACTACCCGTTCCCGCTCGGCGAGCAGGTGCCCGGCGCCGGCATCGATGCGCTCGGGCTCGACGAGGCCGGGCAGCGGCGGCTGTACCACGGTACCGCGCTGGAATGGCTGGGGTTGCCCGAATCCCGCTTCACGCCGTAGCAGCGGCCCAGCCGCGCCCTGCATCGCAGCGAGCCTGTCGCGGCTGAAGCCGCTCCTACAAGAACAAGACCCATGACCGATCTTTCCACAGACGCCTACGCCCACGCCCGGGACATCGCCGATCCGTTGTCGGCGCTGCGCGGGCAATTCCATGTCCCGCGATGGAGCGACCCGCGCCATGGCGACGGCGAGCAGGCCTATTTCTGCGGCAACTCGCTTGGGCTGCAGCCGAAGGGCGCGCGCGCCGCGGTCGACGAGGTGATGGACAAGTGGGCACGGGAAGCGGTCGAGGGCCACTTCCTCGAGCCGGCGCCGTGGATGCCCTACCACGCGCTGGTCCGCGACGGGCTCGCGCAGGTGGTCGGCGCCGAGCCCGGCGAAGTGGTGGCGATGAACTCCCTCACCGCCAACCTGCATTTGATGATGGTCGGCTTCTACCGGCCCACGCGCGAGCGCCCGGCGATCCTGATGGAGGCCGGGGCGTTTCCGTCGGATCGCTACGCGCTGGAATCGCAGGTGCGCTTCCATGGCTTCGATCCTGCGGCCGACCTGGTCGAGCTCGAACCCGACGCGGCCGACGGCACCTTTTCCATGGCCGCGATCGAGCGCGCCATCGCGCAGCACGGCCCGCGCCTGGCGCTGGTGCTGTGGCCGGGCGTGCAATACCGCACCGGGCAGGCGTTCGACCTGGCGGAAATCGCGCGGCTCGGCCATGCCGCAGGGGCGGTGGTCGGCTTCGACCTCGCCCATGCGGTCGGCAACCTGCCGCTGCAATTGCACGATACCGACGCCGATTTCGCGGTGTGGTGCCATTACAAGTACATGAACTCCGGCCCGGGAGCGGTCGGCGGCTGTTTCGTGCATGCGCGCCACGCGCGAACCTCCCGCCCGCGATTCGCCGGCTGGTGGGGCCACGACCAGTCCTCGCGCTTCCGCATGGGCCCGGAGTTCGTGCCCACGCCCGGCGCCGACGGCTGGCAGCTCAGCAACCCGCCGATCCTCGGCCTGGCGCCGCTGCGCGCTTCGCTTGACCTGTTCTCGCGCGCTGGCGGGATGCAGGCGCTGCGCGAGCGCTCGCAGCGGCTCACCGGCTACCTCGAAGCGCTGATCGACGAACGCCTGGCCGACACGTTGCAGGTCGTCACCCCGCGCGATCCCGGGCAGCGCGGCGCGCAGCTCTCGCTGCGCGTGGCCGGCGGACGCACCGTGCCCGATAGAAGCAGTGGCCGCGCGCTGTTCGAATACCTCGAACGCAACGGCATCGTCGGCGACTGGCGCGAGCCGGACGTGATCCGGATCTCGCCGGCACCGCTGTACAACAGCCACGCCGACATCCTGCGCTTCGCGCGCGGGGTCGAAGCCTGGCGCGGGGAAAGCCGGTGAAGCCGCAGGGCTCGCTCACCATCGTCGGCGCCGGTCTCGCCGGCGCGCTGCTGGCGACCCTGCTCGCGCGCCGCGGCTGGAACGTGGACGTGTTCGAGCGCCGCGGCGACCCGCGCCTGTACGGCTACGCCGGCGGGCGCTCGATCAACCTGGCATTGGCCGAGCGCGGCCTGCACGCGCTGCGCCAGGCCGAGGCCGACGGCCCGGTGCTGGAGCGCGCGGTGATGATGCGCGGGCGCATGGTGCATCCCCTGCACGGCGAACCGCACCTGCAACGCTACGGGCGAGACGACAGCGAAGTGATCTGGTCGGTCAGCCGCGGCGAGCTCAACATCAGCCTGCTCGACGCCGCCGAGGCCGCCGGCGCCCGGCTGCATTTCGACAGCGGCCTGGAATCGGTCGATTTCGACGCCCGCACGGCCCGTTTCCACGGCGACGGCCGGCCGCATCCGTTCGTCGCCCTGCTCGGCTGCGACGGCGCCGGTTCCACCCTGCGCGCGCAGATGGCCCGCCATGCCGACCTCGGCGAAAGCACGCAATGGCTGGAACACGGCTACAAGGAGCTGGAGATCCCGCCGGCCCGCGACGGCGGCTTCCGGATCGAACCCAACGCGCTGCACATCTGGCCGCGGGGCCGCTACATGTGCATCGCCCTGCCCAACGACGAGAGGACCTTCACCGTCACCCTGTTCATGGCGCTGCACGCCGACGGCAGCGGCGACCCGGACTTCGACTCCGTCGCCAGCGCCGCACAGGCGCGCGCCCTGTTCGAACGCGATTTCCCCGACACCTTGCCGCTGATCCCGGCACTGGAACACGACTACGAGGCCAATCCCACCGGGACCCTGGCCACGCTGCGCCTGGAACGCTGGCACCTCGCCGGCAATGCCGTGCTGCTGGGAGATGCCGCGCACGCGATGGTGCCGTTCCACGGCCAGGGCATGAACTGCGCGTTCGAGGATTGCGTCGCGCTGGCCAACCACATCGACGCCGCGCCGGACCTGCCGGCCGCGTTCGCCGCATTCGAGGCCCAGCGCAAGCCCGATGCCGCCGCGATCCAGCAGATGGCGCTGGAAAACTACATCGAGATGCGCGACCTGGTCGACGATCCGGCCTTCCTGCTGCAGCGCGAGCTGGAACGCGCCCTGCAGCAGCGCCACCCGGGACGCTTCGTGCCGCACTACGCGATGGTGACCTTCATGCGCATCCCCTATTCGCTGGCGCTGGAGCGCAGCGACATCCAGCGCGGCATCCTGGTCGCCGCCACGCGCGGGCTGGATTCGCTCGATGGCGTGGACTGGAGCGCCGTCGATGCCGAAGTCGAACGCCTGCTCGAGCCGCTGGTCGACGCCGCATGAGTCGCAGCCGGTGAGCCGCGCCCGTGCCATGGTCGCCCCGCCATGACCGCCAGCTTCCTGTTCTACGACCTGGAGACCTTCGGCAGCGACCCGCGCCGTTCGCGGATCGCCCAGTTCGCCGCGATCCGCACCGACGAGGCCCTGCGCGAGCTCGACGAGCCGATCAGTTTCTTCGTGCGGCCGGCCGACGACCTGCTGCCGTCCCCGGCTGCCACCCTGATCACCGGGATCACCCCGCAACAGGCGCTGCGCGACGGCGTCGGCGAGGCCGAGGCCTTCGCCCGCATCTTCGAGGAAATGGCGCGCCCGCAGACCTGCACGCTCGGCTACAACTCGCTGCGCTTCGACGACGAGTTCGTGCGCAACGGCCTGTTCCGCAACTTCCATGATGCCTACGAGCGCGAATGGAGGGGCGGCAACAGCCGCTGGGACCTGCTCGACGTGATGCGGCTGGCGCATGCCCTGCGCCCCGAAGGCATCGCCTGGCCGCGGCGCGAGGACGGCGCCACCTCGTTCAAGCTCGAACACCTCGCGCTGGCCAACGACGTGCGCAGCGGCGACGCCCACGAGGCCCTGTCGGACGTGCGCGCGCTGATCGGGCTGGCGCGCAGGCTGCGCGAGTCCCAGCCGAAGCTGTGGGATTACGCGTTGCGGCTGCGCGACAAGCGCCATGCCGCGCAGCTGCTCGACGCGGTGGCCATGACCCCGGTGCTGCACGTGTCGCAGCGCTACCCGGCCTCGCGCCTGTGCGCGGCCGCCGTGGCGCCGCTGGCGCGGCATCCGCGGATCGACAGCCGCGTGATCGTCTTCGACCTGGAGAGCGAGCCCGGGGACGTGCTCGACCTGGACGCCGACACCATCGCCGCGCGCCTGTACCTGCGCGCCGACCAGCTGCCGGAAGGCCAGGCGCGGATCCCGCTCAAGGAAGTCCACCTCAACCGCTGCCCCGCGCTGGTCGCATGGGACCACCTGCGCGAGGCCGATTTCGCCCGCCTGGCGATCGATCCCGCGCTGTGCGAGGCCCGCGCAGCGCGCCTGCGCGCCGCCGGGCCGGCGCTGGCCGAGAAGATCCGGCGCGTGTACGCCCTCGAACGCGAGCAGCGCGCGCCCGCGGACGTGGACGCCTCCTTGTACGACGGCTTCGTCGGCGACGGCGACAAGCGCCTCTGCACCCAGGTGCGCGCGACGACACCGCAAGCGCTCGTTGGCCGCGACTTCGGCTTCGCCGACCCGCGCCTGCCGGAACTGCTGTTCCGTTACCGCGCACGCAACTGGCCGGACCTGCTCTCCCCCGCCGAGCGCCAGCGCTGGGACGATTGGCGGCGGCAGCGCCTGCAACCCGGTTCCGGCCTCGCCGATCCGGACCTGGGCACGTTCGAGGTCGAGCTGGCGGCATTGCGCGAACAACACGCCGGCGATCCGGCCAAGCTGGCGCTGCTGCAGGCACTGGACGACTGGCGCGCAGCGTTGCTCCCGTAGGCGCGGCTTTTTTGTGGGAGAGCGGCCTCAGCCGCGAGCTCTCGTGTCTCCGGCGCGCCTACAGCAGGCAAGCGGATGACGCGGCGCGCGGCGCCGCGTTGGGCAGCCCGGGTGACCGAGTCCAGTCCCCGCGGCACCTACAATATGCGCATGGCCGGCTATTTCTCCGACAAGTCGTTCCGCTTCCTGCGCGGGTTGGCGCTGCACAACGAACGCACCTGGTTCCACGCGCACAAGGCCGACTACGAGGCCCATGTGCGGGAGCCGTTCCAGCGCCTGCTGGGCGACCTGCAACCGGCGCTGGCTGCGATCAGCCCGCATTACCGCGCCGACCCGAAGCCGGTCGGCGGCTCCCTGTTCCGGATCCAGCGCGACACGCGCTTCGCCGGCGACAAGTCGCCTTACAAGGGATGGCAGGGCGCCCGTTTGTTCCACGAGCGTCGCCGCGAGGTCGCGGCGCCGTCCTTCTATCTCCACCTGGAACCCGGCGGATGCTTCGTCGGCGCCGGTCTCTGGCATCCGGAAACCCATACCCAACGGCGCGTGCGCCAGTTCATCCACGATAACCCGGGAAGCTGGGCAGCCGCTGCCCACGCCCCAGCCTTCCGCCGTCGCTACGAGCTCGGCAGCCAGGACATGCTGGTGCGCACCCCGCACGGCTATGCCCCGGACTTCGCCTTCATCGAGGACCTGCGACGCCGCAACTTCACCGCCATGCGCACGATCGACGACGCCGCCATGACCGGTCCGCGCCTGCGCCAGGCGCTGGAGCGCGACCTCACGGCGCTCGCCCCCTTCGTCGACTATCTTTGCGCTTCCCTCGATCTCGAGTTCTGATTGCCGCCACAGCAACGGCGCAAGCCGCGAAGCCACATGAAGAAATGGATCACCCTGCTGCTCGTCGCACTGCTCGGCCTCGGCGCCTATGTCGCTGCGGGCCCGTGGCGGACGGTGCACGCGATCCGCGATGCGATCGAGGCCGGCGATTCCGCGGCATTGTCCGGGGAAGTCGACTTCCCGGCGCTGCGCGCGAGCCTCAAGCGCCAGCTCGCCGACCGCCTGGTGCGCGCCGCCGGGCCGGAACTGCAGTCCAATGCGCTCGGCGCGCTCGGCCTGACCCTGGCCACTGGTGCAAGCAGCATGGCAGTGGACGCGACGGTGAATCCGCTGGGGCTGGCGGCGATGCTGCAGGGGCGCGCGGTCTGGCGGCAGGTCGGTCGCGACTTCGCTCCGCCGGATCCGCAAGCCACGGCGCAGCGCCCCTTCGACGACGCCCGCTATCGCTACGAGTCGCCCTCGCGCTTCACCGCCAGCGTGCGCGACGAACAAGGCCGGCCGCTGGTGTTCATCTTCACGCGGCAAGGCCTGGCCTGGCGCCTGACCGACATCCGCCTGCCCCGGTAGCGCGCGCGGGAACGGCGCAGGCCACGACATCGCATGCACGCGCCCGGGACTACGCTCCCGGGGATGAAAATCGCCCAGATCGCCCCCCTGTACGAAGCCGTTCCACCCAGGCTGTACGGGGGCACCGAGCGCATCGTCGCGCACCTCACCGACGCGCTGGTCGACCTGGGCCACGACGTCACGCTGTTCGCGGCGGCCGACGCCCGCACCCGCGCGACCCTGGTCCCGGTGCGCGACCAGGCGATCCGGCTGGATCCCGCGCCGCTCAAATCCGACCTCGCCGCGCACCTGTCGATGCTGCACGAGGTGCGCCGCCGGGCCGATGAGTTCGACGTGCTGCACTTCCACGTCGACCTGCTGCATTTCCCGCTGTTCGAGGATTGCGCCGAACGCACCCTGACGACCCTGCACGGCCGCCTCGACCTGAAGGACCTGGCGGAAGCCTATCGCTGCTGGCCGCGCTTCCCGCTGGTCTCGATCTCCGACCACCAGCGCCGGCCGCTGCGCTTCGCCAACTGGCGCGGCACGGTCTACCACGGCATGCCGCGGCGGCTGTATCCGTTCTCGCGGCGCGCCTCGGGCGGCTACCTGGCGTTCCTCGGCCGCATCTCCCCGGAAAAACGACCCGATCGCGCCATCGCGATCGCGCGCGCGGCAGGCCTTCCGCTGAAGATCGCCGCCAAGGTCGACAACGTGGACCGCGCCTACTTCCACGCGCAGATCGAGCCGTTGCTGGACGATCCGCGGATCGAGTTCATCGGCGAGATCGGCGATGCCGACAAGCCGCGCTTCCTCGGCGATGCGATCGCCCTGCTGTTCCCGATCGACTGGCCCGAACCGTTCGGCCTGGTGATGATCGAGGCGATGGCCTGCGGCACCCCGGTGGTCGCCTGGAACTGCGGTTCGGTGCCCGAGGTGGTGGACGACGGCGTCAGCGGGCGCGTGGTCGACTCGCTCGAGGCGGCCGTGGCGGCGGTCGCGGAAGTCGCCGGCTACGACCGGCAGCGCGTCCGCGCGACGTACGAACGCCGCTTCTCGGCGACGGCCATGGCACGCGGCTACGAGGCTCTCTATGGGCAGCACAGTCCCGGCAACCACCTCCCC
>JAKFDF010000138.1:0-8573 GCA_036676275.1 Lysobacter sp. | reverse complement strand
ATCGTGCTGGAGCAACAGACGCTGCAGGAGATGCGGGGCGACTATTACCGCCAGGACCGCGCGATGATGTGGATGCTGGTGATCGTGTGCGTGCTGCTGCTGGTGGTGACCGCGCTGGGCATCGTCGGACTGGCCAGCTTCTGGGTGCAGCAGCGCACCAAGCAGATCGGCGTGCGCCGCGCGCTGGGGGCGACCCGAGGGCAGATCCTGCGCTACTTCCAGGTCGAGAACTTCGTGCTGGCCACGGCGGGCATCGTCATCGGCATGCTGCTGGCTTACGGCCTCAACCAGCTGATGATGTCGAAGGCGGAGCTGCCGCGCCTGCCTGCGTTGTACCTGCCGGTCGGCGCGCTGGTGCTGTGGCTGTTGGGGCAGCTGTCGGTGCTCGGCCCGGCGCGCCGCGCCGCCGCGGTGCCGCCGGCGGTCGCCACGCGCAGCATCTGAGGCATGGAGGCGGGCATGCACGGGCTGGCCGATCTGTTGCTGGCGTTGCTGGTGGCCCCGTTGCTGCTGGCGGACAGGGTCAACCGCCGCCTGGGGACGGGCTGACGGCCGGGCGGACGCCTGCACGGCGCCCGCCGGCAAAGGTATAAGGACACCATGCCCACCATCCTGGTCATCGACGACAACCCCGCGGTCGCGACCGCGCTGGAGACTTTGTTCAGCCTGCACGACATCGGCACGCGCGCGGCGGGCGACCCGGAGGCGGGGCTGGCCATCCTCGAGCGCGAACCGGTCGACCTGGTGGTGCAGGACATGAACTTCCGCGCCGACACCACCTCGGGCGAGGAAGGCGTGGCGCTGTTCGGCCAGATCCGCGCGCGCCACCCCGACTTGCCGGTGATCCTGCTCACGGCATGGACGCACCTGGAATCGGCGGTCGACCTGGTCAAGGCCGGCGCCGCCGATTACCTCGCCAAGCCCTGGGACGACCGCAAGCTGCTGGCGACGGTCAACAACCTGCTGGAGCTGTCGGAAATGCGGCGCGAGCTCGCTCGCCACCGCCAGGGCGCGCAGCGCCGCCACAGCGCGCTGGAGCGCGAGCACGACCTGCGCGGCTTCGTGTTCGCCGATGCCGCCAGCGAACGCGTGCTGGCGCTGGCCTGCCAGGTCGCGCGCTCGGAGTTGCCGGTGCTGGTCACCGGGCCCAACGGCGCCGGCAAGGAAAAGATCGCCGAAATCGTGCATGCGAACTCGCTGGTCAAGGACGGCCCGTTCGTCGCGCTCAATTGCGGTGCGCTGCCGGGCGAACTGATCGAGGCCGAACTGTTCGGCGCCGAAGCCGGCGCCTATACCGGCGCGCAACGCGCGCGCGAAGGCAAGTTCGAGGCCGCCGACGGCGGCACCCTGTTCCTCGACGAGATCGGCACGCTGCCGGCGGCCGGGCAGGTCAAGCTGCTGCGCGTGCTCGAAAGCGGACGCTTCCAGCGCCTGGGCGGCAACAAGGAGCGCCAGGTGAAGGTGCGCATCGTCAGCGCCACCAATGCCGACCTACCGGCGCTGATCCGCGCCGGGCAATTCCGCGAGGATCTCTACTACCGGCTCAACGCGATCGAACTGGCGCTGCCGCCGCTGGCCGAACGCCCGGACGACATCCTGCCACTGGCGCGCCATTTCCTGCCGCCCGGCAAGCAGTTCGGCGACGATGCAGCGCGCGCATTGCTGGCCCATCGCTGGCCCGGCAACGTGCGCGAATTGCGCAATGCGGTCCAGCGCGCGGCGCTGCTGGCGAAGACCGCGACCCTGGGCGCGGCCGACCTGGGCCTGCCGGCGCCGGCGGCTGGCGCCGCCCCCGTTGCCGGGGATGACCCCGACCGCGCCACGATCGAGGCCACGCTTGCGCGCAATGGCGGGGTCCTGGCCCAGGCCGCGGCCGAGCTCGGCCTGTCGCGGCAGGCGCTGTATCGCCGCCTCGATCGCCTCGGGATCGCACGCCCGTGAATCCACGCGCATCCCGCACTTGGCATCTGGCAGGGCCGTGGCTCCAGGACGACCACCGGCGATGATGCGCTGGCGCCAGCGGCTGCCGTTGAGCCTGGTCTTCGCCACGCTGGCGCTGGCCTATGCCGCGCTTGCCGCGGCGCTGTCGCTGCTGTTGTCGCGCTGGTTGCAGGACGCCTGGGCCGCGCTGCTCGCGGTGGCGTTGCTGGCGCCGCTGTTGCTGTACCACGTGCGGCGGGCGTTCGCACCGATGAATTCGCTGTTCCGCGCGCTCGCCGGCAGCGTCGCCAGTTATCGCGACGGCGACTTCGGCTTCGGCCTGGCCTGGTCGGGAGGCGGCGAGCTCGGCGAACTGGTTGCCAGCCACAACGCGCTCGCCGATGCGCTGCGCGAGCAGCGGCTGGCGCTGGTGCAGCGCGAACTGCTGCTGGACACGATGGTCCAGAACACCCCGGTGGCGATGGTGCTGGTGGATCCCTCGCGACGCGTGGTCCACGCCAACCTCGCCGCCCGCAAGCTGCTCGGCGGCGGCCGCAAGCTGGAAGGCCAGTCCTTCGACGCGCTGCTCGCGCGCACGCCCGAAGCGGTGCGCGAGGCCTTCGAACGCGGTGGCGACGGCATGTTCACCCTCGGCGACGAGAACGATATCGACAACGGCAGCGAGGACATCTACCACCTCGCCCGCCGCCACTTCCGCCTCAACGGCCGTCGCCACGAACTGGTGCTGCTGCGCCAGCTCACCGCCGAACTGCGGCGCCAGGAAGTGCAGACGTGGAAGAAGGTGATCCGGGTGATCAGCCACGAGCTCAACAACTCGCTCGCGCCGATCGCCTCGCTCGCGCATTCGGGCGCCGAGCTGCTGCGGCGCGGGCAACTGGAACGGTTGCCGACCGCGCTGGCCACGATCGAGGAACGCGCGCGGCACCTGGAAGGCTTCATCCGCGACTACGCGCGCTTCGCCAAGCTGCCGGCGCCGCGGCGGGAAGCGATCGCGTGGGACCGGTTCCTCGCGCAACTGCACACCCAGGTCGAGTTCGTCGCCGAGGGCAGCTTCGACGATCACGTCGGCCGCTTCGATGTCGCCCAGATGGAGCAGGGGTTGTTGAACCTGCTCAAGAACGCGCATGAATCCGGATCGCCGGCGCACGAAGTCAAGCTGGTCCTGCGCCGCGCGTCCGGCGGCTGGCGCATCGACGTGCTCGACCGTGGCCAGGGCATGAACGAGGCGGTGCTGGCCAATGCCCTGTTGCCGTTCTATTCGACCAAGCGCAACGGCACCGGGCTCGGCCTGGCGCTGGCGCGCGAGATCGCCGAGGCGCACGGCGGCCGCATCGCCCTGCTCAACCGCGAAGGCGGCGGCCTGTGCGTGTCGCTGGTGCTGCCCGACTGACGCCGCGCCCGGCACCGCGCCCCATCGCGCGGGTCAACCGAAGTGGCTGGAACCCACCGCCCCCGGCTGCGGCTGCATGAAGTACTCGTGCAGGTATTTCTCGCCCTCGTCGCAGAACGCGGTGACCACCGTCGCCAGTTCCGGGAACTGCGCGCGCACGCGCTTGGCGGCGAGCAGGTGCGCGCCCGAGCTGGGGCCGCACAGCAGGCCGTGGGCGCGCGCGAGGTGGCGCATCGCGGCGATCGCGTCGTCGCTGGACACGGTCAGCACCTGGTTCACCAGCCCGGCATTGCGCTGGAAGATGCCGGGCACGAAGCCGTCGGAAATGCCCTCGATATCGTGCGTGCCGATTTCGCCGCACAGGATCGTGCTCGACTCGCTGGGCTCCATCGCGAACAGCCGGACCCGTGGATTGGCCGCGCGGAACGCCTGCCCGACCCCGACCAGGGTGCCGCCGGTACCGACGCCGAGCACCAGCGCGTCCGGCAGGCGCCCGGCCGGCAGCTGGCGGAGGATCTCCTGCCCCAGTACCTGGCGGTTCTCCTCGATGTTCCATTCCGACTCGAACTGGCTCGGGCAGAAATGGCCCGGCTGCCGGCCAAGTTCGTGCGCCAGCGCCAGCGCGGCATTGACGTGGAAGTTGCCGCAGAACCGCACCTGCGCCCCGTACGCGCGCGAGATCGCCACGCGCTCGCTGGACAGCCCCTCCGGCATCACCACCAGCATGCGGTAGCCCTTGACCGCCGCGACCATCGCCAGCGCGTTGCCGGTGTTGCCGCTGGTCGCCTCCACGATCGTGTCGCCGGGCTTGAGCAGGCCCGCCTGCTCGGCGCGCTCGATCATGTAGCGGGCGATGCGCGCCTTGATCGACCCGGATGGATTGAGGAATTCGAGCTTCGCGAACACGCCCTCGACTTCCAGCAGCGGCGTGTCGCCGATGGCGTCGAGGATCGAGGCGGAAACGCCCTGATAGCGGACGGGCTGCATGGGCTTGCTCCTGGCGGCTTCAGGCCGCGGGTGCGGGGTGCGCGTGCTGCATGGCGTCCAGCGCCAGCGCCGAATGCGCGTAGGCGCCGCCGGCGCGCATTTCCGCGGCGACCCAGATGGCCTCCATGACCTGCTGCTCGGTCGCGCCGTGCCTGATCGCCGCGCGGGTATGGCCCTTGATGCAGTAGGGGCACTGGGTCACGTGCGCGACCGCCACCGCGATCAGTTGCTTGGTGACGGTCGGTAGCGCGGCCTCGGCGAACACGGCGGCACTGAATGCGTTGAAGGCCTGCAACGGGCCCGGCGCGAGTTCGGCGCGCTTGCGTGCGATGTCCGGCGTGGCCTGCGGATAAACCGGGTGCTGCTCCATTGGACTCTCCTGGGTTGGCGCGGGCGGTTGCGGGCCGGCACGCGAGATGCGCTCACAAGCCGGCGTTGTTCCGCTCCAGCACGCGTTCGGCGCGGTAGCTGGAGCGCACCAGCGGCCCGGCCACCACTTCGAGGAACCCTTTCGCCAGCGCATTGTCGCGATATGCGTTGAATTCGTCGGGCGTGACGAAGCGCTGGACCGGCAAGTGGTTCTGCGTCGGCCGCATGTACTGGCCGAGGGTCACGACATCGACGCCGGCGGCGCGGATGTCGTCCAGCGTGCGGTCCAGCTCCGCGTCGGTTTCGCCCAGTCCGAGCATCAGGCTGGTCTTGGTCAAGGTCGTGGGCGCATGGCGCTTGGCGAACGCCAGCACGTCGAGCGTCTGCGCGTAGCCGGCGCGCGGATCGCGCACCGGGTGGGTCAGCCGCTCGACGGTTTCCAGGTTCTGCGCATAGGTCGCGAGGCCGGCGTCGAGCACCGTCGCCACGTCGTCGTGGCGCCCGGCGAAATCCGGCGTCAAGGCTTCCACCGCGGTGGCCGGCGAGCGCTCGTGGATGGCGCGCACGCAGGCCGCGTAGTGGGCCGCGCCGCCATCGGCCAGGTCGTCGCGGTCGACCGACGTGAGCACGACGTATTGCAATTTCATCAACGCGACCGCGCCGGCCACGTGCAGCGGCTCCAGCGGATCCAGCCATCCGTTCGGATTGCCGGTGCTTACCGCGCAGAACCTGCACGCACGCGTGCACACCGAGCCCATCAGCATCAGCGTGGCCGTCCCGCGGCCCCAGCACTCGGCGATGTTGGGGCATTTGGACTCGGCGCAGACGGTGTGCAGCTTGTGGCTGTCGACGATCCCGCGCACGTCCTCGTAGGCTGCGCCGGAGGGCAGCCTCACGCGCAGCCAGGGCGGCTTGGGCGACACGTCCGGGACCGCGCTGCCGGCACGGCGACGGACGCCATCCTTGATCGCGCGCGTGCCTTGCGGGCTGACGAACTTGCTGCCGGGCGGGAGGCGGGAAGCGCCTGCCTCGTCGTTCATGTCGATCCTGGGGGTGGCGACTCCGCCCACTATCCGCCGAGCCCGGCGAGGCCGTCCTGACCTGGATCAAGCGCACCGCGCCGATCGTTGCACGCGACGCGCCGGGCGTGCCTGGCCGCGGTCATTTTTTCCGCGGCCGCTGCCAGCCCGGCAGCGTTTCCTGGCGCCCGCGCGCGATCGTCAGCTTGCCCTCCGGCGCGCGCTTGGTGATCACCGAGCCGGCGCCGATGGTGGCATCGCGGCCGATCGTGACCGGCGCGACCAATGCGCTGTTGGAGCCGATGAAGGCACCGTCCTCGATCCGCGTCGTTGCCTTGTTCACGCCGTCGTAGTTGCAGGTGATCGTGCCGGCGCCGATGTTGACCTTGCTGCCGACCACGGCATCGCCGAGGTAGCTGAGGTGGTTGGCCTTGCTTCCGGCGCCGAGGACCGCGTTCTTGGTTTCGACGAAGTTGCCGACGTGGACGCCGTCGGCGAGCACCGTGCCGGGGCGCAGCCGCGCGAACGGACCGATCGTCGCCGCGCCCTCGGTGCGCGCGCCCTCCAGGTCGCAGTGCGCGCGCACCAGCGTGCCCGCGGCCAGTGCCACGTCGCGCAGGCGGCAGAACGGGCCGATGCGGACGTTGTCGCCCAGCGCGACCTCGCCTTCCAGGACCACGTCGACGTCGATCTCGACGTCGCGCCCGGCGGCGACCGTGCCGCGGATGTCGACCCGCGCCGGGTCGGCGAAGCGCACGCCCTGCGCGCACAGCGCGCGCACGGCGCGCAGCTGGAACGCGCGCTCCAGCTGCGCCAGTTGCCAGGGATCGTTGGCGCCTTCGGTTTCCATCGCGTCGTCGACGATCACGATCTCGGCCGGGCTGAATTCCTCCGCCGCCTGCGCGAACACGTCGGTCAGGTAGTACTCGCCCTGCGCGTTGTCGTTGCGCAGCGTCGCCAGCCAGCGCCTGAGCGCCGCCGCCTGCGCGGCGACCACGCCGGTATTGACCAGGCCGATGCGGCGCTGTTCGTCGTCGGCCTCCTTGTGTTCGACGACCGCGGCGACGCGGCCCTCGGCATCGCGGACGACGCGGCCGTAACCGGCGGGATCGGCCGGTTCCGCGGCGAGCACCGCCAGCGCGCCGGGCGCGGCCAGCAGCCGCCGCAGGGTTGCGGCGGTGATCAACGGCACGTCCCCGTACAGCACCAGCACCTGCGCCTGGTCCGGAACCGCCGGCAGCGCCTGCTGCACCGCGTGGCCGGTGCCGAGCTGCCGGTCCTGCCGCGCCCATTGCAGGTCCGGCTGGCCGGCGAAGGCGGCACGCACCTGCTCGCCGCCGTGGCCATGCACGACATGGATGCCGGCCGGCTGCAGCGCGCGCGCCACGTCGACCACGTGCGCCAGCATCGGCCGCGCCGCGATCGGATGCAGGACCTTGGGCAACGACGACTTCATCCGCTTGCCTTCGCCGGCGGCGAGGATCACGACGTGCAGGGGAGCGGGCATCGGCATTCCAGCGGCAACGATAGCGGGATTCTAACGGCGGCCGCTGCTACGATGCGGACAATTGCCCCGACCGGCCCCGCGATGCCCGACGCCCCTCCGACACCGTGCGAGCGGACCGCGCCATGACCCTGGGCCGGCATGCGCGCCACTACCTGCTGATCGGCGGCGTGCAGTGGCTGGTGGACTGGGGCGTCCTGGTGCTGCTCAGCCACTGGGGCATGGCGGTGGAACCGGCCAACGTCGCCGGCCGCATCGCCGGCGCGCTGCTGGGGTACTGGCTCAACGGCAAGCTCACCTTCGCCGGGGACGACACCGCGATCGGCCGCACCCAGCTGCAGCGCTTCGTGCTGATGTGGCTGGGCACGACCGCGATCAGCACCTGGTCGCTGGGCGCGATCGACGACCTCGCCGGGCTGCAATGGGCATGGCTGGCGAAACCGGGCGTGGAATTCGTACTCGGCGTGATCGGCTTCGTGCTGTCGCGGCACTGGGTGTACCGCAAGTAGGGCGCCCGCCTTCGCCCCGCTGCGAAGGGAAGCGGCTCGCGCACCGCGTTTGCCTGTCGGAAAAGCGGCACCCCTCTCCCTGCTTCGCTGCGCGAAGCTGTCCCTCTCCCCGCTCGCGGGGAGAGGGTGCCCGCAGGGCGGGTGAGGGGTGCCGCTTTTCCCGGGCGCGCGTGCCTTAGTTCCCGGCCCGCCCGCCCGCAACGAAAAACGCCGGCGCGGGCCGGCGTTTTCGGGACGGGCGTTTCCCGCAGGGCGGGTTCCGGCCCGCCTTCAGTGTTTCAAATTCCTGCGCAGGCGCTCCAGCGCCTGCAGCTGGGCGGTGACCTCGGCCAGGCGCTGCTGCGCCTCGGCCACTTCCATCGCCTCGCCGCGGTGGGCAAGGATGCGCTCGGCCTCGGCCTTGGCCGCAAGCACCGACGCCTCGTCGATGTCCTGGGCGCGGATCGCGGTGTCGGCCAGCACCGTCACCACCTGCGGCTGCACCTCGAGGATACCGCCGGAAATGGCGAAGTCGAGCTGCTCGCCGGACGCCGTGGTGACCACGACCTTGCCCGGGCGCAGCCGGGTGATCAGCGGCGCGTGCCGCGGCGCGATGCCGAGCTCGCCCATCTCGCCGGTGGCGACGACCATGGTCGCCTCGCCGTGGAAGATCTCGGCCTCGGCGCTGACGATGTCGCAACGGATGGTGGTGGTCATGTCGTTCCTCAGCCGGTGATCTTCTTCGCCTTCTCGATCGCTTCCTCGATGCCGCCGACCATGTAGAAGGCCTGCTCGGGCAGGTGGTCGCACTCGCCGTCGACGATCATCTTGAAGCCGCGGATGGTGTCCTTCAGCGACACGTACTTGCCCGGCGA
>JAKFDF010000137.1:0-22336 GCA_036676275.1 Lysobacter sp. | reverse complement strand
GTGGCATCGGCATAGACGGCCACGCCGCCCAGCGTGGTCATGTCGGCATTGAGCGTGGCGTCGATGTCGGCGACCTGGTTCAGGCCCAGGTAGACCTCGCTCCGGGTGCTGGTGCCGGCACCGGCCTTGTTGACGGTGATCGTGTACGGACCGCCGACGCGCAGGCCGCGCGCGGTGTAGTTGCCGTTGGCGTCGGTGGTCGCGCGGCTGACGGTGCCCGACTCGACGTGGGTGATGGTGACTTCGGCGCCGGCGACGGGCTGGCCGTCGCCTGCGACCACCGTGCCACCGACGCCGGCGGAGGTGCTCTGCGCGAACGCGGGGGCGGCGGCGAGCGCCGCGATCAGGGCGAGCGACAGCTTGGACAGCCGGGCGCGGTTGCGGTGGGTCATCTGGTTAACCTCGACATGCTGGATACGGTGGCGGGTAAGGCGCAAGTCGACCGTCCGCAGGAAAACGCAGCCGCGTTCGGCCTGGAGCATCGACTTTGAAACAGGTGTGTCCCCAACCCGTGCGGCAGCGCAAGGGTTAACGCCAGTTTAACACCCTAGCCGGGGCCGATGACAGGCGCATGACCGTTGCCCGGGACGGTCGAATCCGGCCTATCCAACGGCCGCGGGCACGATCCGCAGGTAGGCCGAGAGGCCGTCCAGGAACATCTGCACCGAGATCGCCACGATCACCATGCCCATCAGGCGTTCGATCGCGGTCAGCACCCGCCCGCCCAGCCATTTGTAGAGATAGGTGGCCGAGAACAGGATCGCCGCGGTCGCCGCCCAGGCAATCAGCAGGGCCAGGCTCCAAGCGCCCATCCGGTCGGGCTCCTGGCTGCCCATCAGCATCACCGCGGCCATGCCCGAGGGGCCTGCGACCAGCGGGATCGCCATCGGCACGATGAAGGGTTCGCCATCGGGCAACTCGCCCATCAGGCCTTCCGGCGGCGGGAAGATCATCCGCAGGCCGATCAGGAACAGCACGATGCCGCCGGCGATCGACACCGACTCCTGGCGCAGGTGCATCAACTCCAGCGCGTAGCGGCCGCCCCAGAGGAACGCCATCAGCACGCCCAGCGCGATCAGCATCTCGCGCACCAGCACCACCCGCTGGCGGTGCGGCGGCATCCCGCGCAGCAGGCTCAGGAACACCGGGATGTTGCCCAGCGGATCCAGGATCAGGAACAGCAGCAGCGCGGCCGAGGCGATGGTCATGGGCGCGTGTCGTCCCGGGGCCTGGCCGGGGGACCTGCTTCAGCTTCGCATGCGGGGACGGCAGATCCTTCCCTGCGCCATGGGTGACAGGTGGTGCGCGCAGGGCCGGCAGCGGGAAGCCTCGGCACGGCCTTCATGCCTGCGCGTTCCAGACCTGGCCGCGGTGCGCGGCGCCGGCGGGCGACAGCAGTTCGACGCAGGCGCCGGCGTAGGCCGCCGGGTCGCGGGCGCCGCGGTCGTCGGCGGCGACGTAGGCGCGCGCGCGCAATGCGGTCCGCATCGGCCCGGGCTGCAGGCCGGCCACGCGCACGCGGGAATTGGCATGCTCGGCATGCAGCATCCCGACCAGCGCCGCGAGTCCGTGCTGGGCCAGGCCATAGCCGCCCCAGTACGCCAGGCCGACGCGCGACAGGTCGTCGAGCGTGAACACCACCGCGGCGTCGGGCGCCTGCGACAGCAACGGCAGGCAGGCCTGGGTCAGCCACCAGCGTGCGGTCAGGCCGACATGCAGCGCGCGCGCGAAGTCGGCCGGATCGGTGTGCAGCAGCGGGGTCAGGCCGCGGAATTCGGCGGCGCAGTGCAGCAGGCCGTCGAGGCGGCCGAGTCCGGCTTCGATGCGCGATGCGAGTTCGGCGTAGTCGTCGGGCGCGGCGCCTTCCAGGTCCAGCGGGTACAGCAGCGGCTCCGGGCCCGATTTCGCGATCTCGTCGTAGAGGCGGTTCAACTTCGGCAGGCGCCGCCCGAGCAGCACGACCGTCGCACCGGCGCGGGCGCACGCCAGCGATGCGGCACTGCCCAGGCCACCGTGCGCGCCAGCCACCAGCACCACGCGGCCGGCCAGCGCGCCAGCCTCCGCCGCCTGCCCGCCCTGCGGCTGGGCGGCCGCCGCACTCACGCCTTCTGCGCCTCGGCAAGCATGCGCGCCAGTTCCCCGGACTCGAGCAGCTCCAGGGTGATGTCGCAGCCGCCGATCAATTCGCCATTGATGAACAGCTGCGGGAACGTCGGCCAGTTGGAATAGCGCGGCAGGTTCGCGCGCACCTCCGGTTCCTCCAGCACGTTGACGGTATGCAGCTCGCCGGCGCCGGCGGACTTGAGCGCCTGCACCGTACGGCTGGAAAAACCGCACATCGGGAACTGCGGCGTGCCCTTCATGAAAAGAACCACCGGATGGCCTTCGACCTCGGCCTGGATCCGCTGCGACACCTGCATGCTCGTCTCCTGCAATGCGCCGTCGCCGGTGCTTTGACGGCCGGCTACGGAACGTGGGGGTAGAATCGACATTGTAAGACTTACCAGACCTCCGTTCGTCCCCAAGGCAGGCGCATGGCGCCCAGGCCGAAGGAAGCGCAGGGCCAACGGCGCGAAGTCCGGGGATCCCGCCGGTTGCCGGGCCGGGCCTCCTTCGACTCCGGCCCTGCGGGCCTGCGCCCGGGACGAACGGGATTGCATCCGCTTTCCGCCCACAGGAGCCCTGCCATGGCCATCGAACTGCCTGCCCTGCCCTACGACCGCACCGCGCTGGAACCCCACATCTCCGCCGAAACCATCGACTACCACTACGGCAAGCACCACAAGGCCTACGTCGACAACCTCAACAAGATGATCGCCGGCACCGAGTTCGAGGCGATGCCGCTGGAGGACATCGTGCGCAAGGCGCAAGGCGGGATGTTCAACAACGCCGCGCAGATCTGGAACCACAGCTTCTACTGGAACTGCCTGTCGCCCAAGGGCGGCGGCGAGCCGACCGGCAAGGTCGCCGACGCGATCGCCAAGGGCTTCGGCGACTTCGCCAAGTTCAAGGAGCAGTTCAGCGACACCGCGGTCAAGACCTTCGGTTCCGGCTGGGCCTGGCTGGTGCAGCGTCCCGACGGCTCGCTGGCGCTGGCGTCCACGCCAAACGCCGCCACGCCGCTGACCGGCGAGGACACCGCGCTGCTGACCTGCGACGTCTGGGAGCACGCCTACTACATCGACTACCGCAACGCGCGGCCGAAATACGTCGAGGCGTTCTGGAACCTGGTCAACTGGGATTTCGTGGCGTCCAACATGCGCTGAGGGGCGTCGCTCCACCGGCCCCTCATCCGCCCTTCGGGCACCTTCTCCCCGCCATGCGGGGCGAAGGAACGGCGTCGCCTCGCCCCGCGCAGCACCGTCCCCCTCGCCCCGCGCAGCGGGGAGAGGGACCGCTTCGCGCAGCGAAGCAGGGTGAGGGGTGTGGCTTTGCGAGCGTGGACAGTGCAACCCAGGCGCGCCGACACCGCTCCGTCGGCCCCTCATCCGCCTTCGGCACCTTCTCCCCGCAGGCGGGGAGAAGGAACGGCGTCCCCCTCGCCCCGCGCAGCGGCGTCCCCCTCGCCCCGCGCAGCGGGGAGAGGGACCGCTTCGCGCAGCGAAGCAGGGTGAGGGGTGTGGCTTTGCGAGCGTGGACAGTGCAACCCAGGTGCGCCGGCACCGCTCCGCCGGCCCCTCATCCGCCCTTCGGGCACCTTCTCCCCGCCAGCGGGGAGAAGGAACGGCGTCGCCTCGCCCCGCGCAGCACCGTCCCCCTGCCCCGCGCAGCAGTGCCCCCTCGCCCGCGCAGCAGCGTCCCCCTCGCCCCGCGCAGCGGGGAGAAGGAACAGCATGCCCTCAGGCGCCGCGCGCGCGCAGGCGTTCCACCACCGGTGCGACCTGTGGCGTGCGATCCAGCGCAGCCCCGACGCGTTGCAACGCAGCGGCCAGCGCCGCCGGCGCATCCGCGCGCAGCGTCGCATGCCCGACCTTGCGCCCGTCGCGTGGCGCCTTGCCGTAATCGTGCCAATGGCCGCCGGGTTCGCGCAGCACCGCGACCGGATCGGGCATCGCCCCGATCCAGTTGAGCATGCAGGCGTGGCCGAGCATGCGGGTGTCGCCCAGCGGCAGGCCGAGCACGGCGCGCAGGTGGGCCTGGAATTGCGAGGTCTCGCTGCCTTCGATCGTCCAGTGGCCGGAGTTGTGCACCCGCGGCGCCAGCTCGTTGGCCAGCAGCTGGCCGTCCCTGCAGAACAGTTCCAGCGCGAACACGCCGACATAGTCCAGCGCCTCGGCGAGCTTGCGCGCATGGCCGGTGGCGGTTGCGGCAAGCGCGGCATCGACGCTCGCCGGCGCCAGGCTCGCCGACAGCACGCCGTCGACGTGCCAGTTCTCGGTCGGCGGCCAGGCGCGGAACTCGCCGTCGCGACCGCGTACCGCGACCATCGACAGCTCGCGCTGGAACGGCACGAATGCCTCCAGGATCAGGCCCACCGTCCGCGCCTGCGCGCCGAGCGCGCTCCAGGCGGCGTCGGCATCGGCCGGCGCCTTGATCCGGAACTGGCCCTTGCCGTCGTAGCCCAGCCGCCGCGTCTTGAGGATGCACGGCGTGCCGATGCGGGCGATCGCGGCATCGAGCTCGGCGCGCGTGGCGAGCGCGGCGAACTCCGGCACCGGGATGCCCAGTTCGCGGAACAGCGTCTTTTCGGCCAGCCGGTCCTGCGCGGTCGCCAGCGCGCGCGGGCTCGGGAACACCGGCACGCGTTCGGCCAGCCAGCGCGCCGACTCCGCCGGCACGTTCTCGAAATCGAAGGTGGCGACGTCGATGCGCGAAGCGAACTCGGCCAGCGCGGCCTCGTCGCGGTAATCGCCGACCACCATCGGCGCGCACTGCCCGGCGCAGGCGTCGGCGGCCGTGTCCATCACCAGGAAACGCAGCCCCAGTGGCGCGCCCGAGAGCGCGAGCATGCGGGCCAGCTGCCCGCCACCGAGGATGCCGACGGTGGTCACGACGCGTCGCTCCGCGCGACCCCGGCGATGCTGCGGCCGGTCACGCGCGCGGGTCGTCGTTGGCGGCGACGTCGGCCGTCTGCCGGTCGCGGTAGGCCGCCAGCGCGGCGGCGATGTCCGCGTTGTCATGCGCCAGCATCGCCGCTGCGAACAGCGCCGCGTTGGCGGCGCCGGCATGGCCGATGGCGAAGGTCGCCACCGGGATCCCGGCGGGCATCTGCACGATCGACAGCAGCGAGTCCATGCCGTTGAGCGCCTTGCTCTGCACCGGCACGCCGAGCACCGGCACCGCGGTCTTTGCCGCGAGCATGCCCGGCAGGTGGGCGGCGCCGCCGGCGCCGGCGATGATCGCGCGCAGCCCGCGCGCATGCGCCGTCGCGGCGTAGTCGAACAATGCGTCCGGGGTGCGGTGCGCGGAGACCACGCGCACCTCATGTGCCACGCCGAGCTGCTCGAGCCGTGCGGCGGCGTGCTGCATCGTCTCCCAGTCCGAGCGTGAACCCATCACGATGCCGACGAGCGGGCTATCCCCAGTGGCGACCATGGCTGCTCCGGTGTCGACACGCCGGCCCTGGCCGGCCCGTCACGACACGGCCTGCCCGAACCTGCGCGCCCAAAACGGTATTCTAGCGGCCAACTCATGCACGGGCACCCGCCATGGACCGCAAGCTGCTCGACATCCTCGCCTGCCCGGCCACGCGCCAGCCGTTGGCCTTGCTCGACAAGGCCGGCCTGGAAGCGCTGAACCGGGCGATCGCCGCAGGCGATGTCCGCCGCGTCGACGACGGCGCGCAATCCGAACCACTGCGCGAAGCGCTGGTCACCCGCGACCGCAAGCTCGTCTACCGCGTCGACGACGGCATCCCGGTGCTGTTGGTGGAGGAAGCCATCGCCACCGCGCAGGTGGCCGGGTTCCCCAGGCAGTGAGCAAGCCGGCGTGACCAGCGACTTCCCGCCGCCCGCGCCGGAGCGGATCGACGCCGACGTCGCCCGCGCCCTGGCCGAGGACATCGGCGCCGGCGACGTCACCGCCGCGCTCCTGCCCGACGCGCCCGACATCGCCTACCTGTTGTGCAAGGAGGACGCCGTGGTCTGCGGGCGGCCATGGTTCGATGGCTGCCACCGCGCGCTCGACCCCGGCGTGCGCATCGACTGGCGCGTGGCCGAGGGCGATCGCGTCGCCGCCGGCACCGTGCTGGCCACCCTCGCCGGGCGCAGCCGCGCGCTGGTCAGCGCCGAACGCACCGCGCTCAACTTCCTGCAGACGCTCAGCGGCACCGCGACCACGACCGCCGCCTACGTCGACGCCGTGCGCGGCGCCCGCGCGCCTGCGCCTGATCCGCGCATCCTCGACACGCGCAAGACCATTCCCGGGCTGCGCGAGGCGCAGAAGTACGCGGTGCGCGTGGGCGGCGGCGAGAACCACCGCATGGGGCTGTACGACGCGGTGATGCTGAAGGAAAACCACGTCCGCGCCGCCGGCTCGATCGCTTCGGCGATCGCCGCCGCGCGCAGCAGGCACCCGACGCTGCCGCTGATCGTGGAGGTCGAAACGCTGGCGCAGCTGCGCGAGGCCCTGGCGGGCGGCTGCGACCGCATCCTGATCGACGACTTCGATGCCGCCGCCCGGCGCGAGGCGGTGCGCATCGCCGGCAACGCCCCGTTCAACGGCGCGATCCCGCTGGAAGTGTCGGGCAGCGTCGACCTCGCCGGGGTGCGCGCGATCGCCCGGGACGGCGTCGACTGCATCTCGATCGGCGCGCTGACCAAGCACGTGCGCGCGATCGACCTGTCGATGAAACTGGGCGAACCACCGCGCTGAGCGCCCGCCGCCGCATTGGCCGCAACCACGGGCATGGCATGGCTGTCATTCCGAGCCAGGGGGCGGGGGACCTGCTGTTGACGTGGGAAGCGGATCCCTCGCTGCGCCGGGATGACATCGCCGGGAGCGGCCGGAGGCTCGGCCGCACCCTTCGGCAGGCCCGCCTAGCGCAGCAACACCGCCACCCAGATCGCGGCCAGTCCGGCGGCGGCCATCACGACCCACCACCAAGGCGAAACGCCGCGGCGCACGGAAGCGGCCGCAACCGCGGCTGCGGCCGGCTCGGGCTGCTGGCCGGGTGCGGTCAGGCGGAACCTCAGGGTATCGAAGCCGATCTCGTCGCCCGGCGCGGCGAAGCCGTGCTGCACGCGCTTGCCGTTGATGAAGCTGCCGTTGGTCGAGCCCAGGTCCTCGATCTGGACGCCGCTGTTGGTGGGAACCAGGCGGGCGTGCTGGCGCGACAGCCCGGACTCGTCCATGCGCAGGTTGCACTCCGGGGCGCGGCCGACCAGGGTCGGCCCGAGCAACGCGTGGCTGCGGCCGAAGCTTTCGCCCGAGACGCCGCGCAATACGTATTTGGGCAGCACCGGCCGCACCGCGGTGGCGCCCGGATCGTCGTTGGCCGGCGGCGGCAGCGATCCGATGTGGTGGCGGCCCGGGGCCGCGGCCTCGATCGTCGCCAGCCGCGCCTGGATGCTGTCGAAGCTGACGCTGTCGCCGGGACGCAACGCGATCAATCCGTCGACGCTGCGGCCGTTGACGCTGACCGTGGTGCCGTGCGGCACCTGCAGCATCACCCCGTGCGCGGTGACGTGCAGTTCGCAGTGCTGCGGGAGCACGCCGGGACGGTCGAGCACGATGTTGGCCCGCGGGTCGGAGCCGACGCGGTTGACGCCCGGGCCCAGCAGCACCTGCGGATGTTCGCCACCGGGAAAGACAAGTTTCATGCGGGTTCCCCGGTCCGTGTCGGTCGCTGGGCGGTGAGGTTGGGGGTATCGGCGTGAACCCCGCGCCAACGCCGCGGCGATTCTATCCCGCGGACACCCATGGCAGGCACTCTTGGCAAACCTGGCCGCAGGCCGCACATTGCGCGGATGCCGACTCTACTCATCCTGATGATCTGCGCTGCGATGGCGTTCGCATTCTGGAGCGCCTCCCGCGCCGCCGCCGAGCGCGCCGAGGTCATGGGCCGCGATGCCTGCCAGGCCGCCGGCGTGCAATGGCTGGACCAGACCGTGCACGCCAGCGGGCTGCGCCTGCGCCGTGGCGACGACGGCCGGCTCGGGTTCGAGCGCAGCTTCCGCTTCGAGTATTCGCAGGACGGCAGCGACCGCCACGTCGGTCGCCTGGTGCTGCGCGGCGGCCAACTGGTCGCCTTCAGCGGGCCGCTGCGGGCGACGCCGGTGGTGGCACTGCACTGACGTGCGGCGGCAGCCGGGGTGGAAGGGACGCCCCGCGAATGCCGGCCTGGTAGGAGCGGCTTATAGCCGCGAGCTTTTCTGCACGCCCACTGCAGCAAAGAGCTCGCGGCTATAAGCCGCTCCTACTTCACGACCCGCAGGTGGGCGCCGCGCTTGGGGGTGGGCGGCTCGTCGCCACCGTCGTCGGGCGGGGAATCCTCGCCGCGGATGCCGGCGCCCGGCTCCGGCGCGGGCGCGCCGGCGTCTTCGGGCAGCGCCATGCCCTGCCCGGTCTCGCGGGCGTAGATCGCCAGCACCGCCGCCAGCGGCACGACCACCGCGTGGCTGACGCCCCCGAAGCGCGCGGTGAACGCCACCGCCTCGTTGCCCAGGTCCAGGTGCGCCACCGCGCGCGTGGCGATGTTGAGCACGACCTTGCCGTCCTTGACCGTATGCGCCGGCACCCTCACCCCGGGCTGGGTCGCGTCGACCAGCAGGTGCGCGGTCATGCCGTTGTCGGCGATCCACTCGTACAGCGCCCGCAACAGGTACGGGCGGTGGCTGGTCATCGACGATGCGTCGCTCATGCCTTCAGTCTAGCGCCGCGGCGGCGTTTGGAAAGCCGGCGCGCCGATGGCCGCGGAGCATGGCGGGATGGCCGCGCCGGCGGCATCCGGGCCCTAGGCCGGCAATTCCCGCAGGGTCTTCTCCTGCGGCGTCAGGCTGCGGACGAAGCCCGGGTTGCGGAAGATGCGGTTGCCGTAATCCTCGATCGACTTGCCGTCCTTGGGCAGGCCGATGCCCAGCGAGTCCAGCCGCCAGATGATCGGCGCCATCGCGCAATCGGCCAGGCTCATCTCGGGGTTGAGGAAGAACTTGCTGGCCTTGAACAGCGGCACCGACGCGGTCAGCAGTTCCTTCAGGCGCTTGCGCCCGGCCTCGGCCTGCTGCTTGTTGCCCAGCTGGATCGCCTGCACCTGCGGCACCCAGTCGTGCTCGATGCGCAGCATCGCCAGCCGCAGGCGCGCGCGCGACAACGGGTCCACCGGCATCAGCGGCGGGTGCGGATAGCGTTCGTCGAGGTATTCGCTGACCACGCTCGCCGCGTACAGCACCAGCTCGCGCTCCACCAGCGTGGGCACCGAGTGGTACGGGTTGAGGTCGATCAGGTCTTCCGGCGGATTCTGCGGATCGACCGGGATGAAGTCGTAGGTGACGCCCTTCGCGGCCAGCACCAGGCGCACGCGGTGGCACAACACGTCGTCGACGGAAGAAAACAGGGTCAGTGCGTTACGCATGCGCGGACTCGTCGCCATCATGGGCTTCTCCGGCGACCGGAACCGCCGGTCGCACCGGCGCCGCCTGCCCCTTGCAGGCGGTCGCCACGGTTCCCGATGCGGCCCGGCAGGGAAAGCTCGCGTTCAACCGACGCAGGCTTTTCCCTTGAAAGTCCGCACACGGATGTGCGGGCTCTTGCGAGGGACCCGCACTTACTTCACGTCGCGCCAGTATTCCTTTTTCAGCAGGAAGGCGAGGAACGTGAAGAACGCCAGGAACAGGATCACCCAGACGCCCAGGCTCTGGCGCTTGAGCGCGGCCGGTTCGCCGGCGTACTCGAGGAAAGCGGTAATGTCGCGCACGGTCTGGTCGAACTGCTCGGGCGTCTGCGTGCCCGGCTGCGCCAGCACCAGCTTCTCGACCGCGCGATCGCCCCCGGCCGTCGCCTCGCCGTACTCGGCGTGCTGCAGGCCCTGCAGCTCCCACAGCGGGTTGGGCATCGATGCGTTCGGGAACAGCTTGTTGTTCCAGCCCAGCGGGCGCGACTCGTCGAGGTAGAACGACTTCAGGTAGCTGTAGATCCAGTCGCTGCCGCGCACGCGCGCGATCACGCTCAGGTCCGGCGGCATCTTGCCGAAGAACTGGGTGCCGTCGGCCTCGGTCAGCGCGACCTGGACCTGTTCGCCCGGCTTGCCGCCGGTGAAGTTGAGGTTGGCCTGGACGTCGTCCTCGCTCAGGCCCAGGTCCTCGGCCATGCGCGAATAGCGCAGGTACTGGAGCGAATGGCAGCCGGAACAGTAGTTCATGAAGTCGCGGGCGCCGCGTTGCAGCGAGGCCTTGTCGCCCAGGTCGGTGCCCGAGTGCGGCAGGGCGGCGCCCTCGGACGCGCGCGCCGGGGTGGCGGCGAAGCCCAGTGCGAACGTGGCCGCGAGGACCGTGGCAAGAAACTTAGTCATGCGTCGTCACCCGTTCCGGCACCGGCTTGGTCCTGTCGAGCTTGGTCCACAGGGGCATGGTGATGAAGAAGGCGTAGTAGAGGAAGGTCAGCACGCGGCCGATCATGGTTTCTACCGGGTCGGTGCCCGGTCCCGCGCCGATCTTCATCAGCCACAGGAACGAGACCACGAAGACACCGAGCATCAGCCACGACAGCTTGCCGCGGTAGCGGTAGGACTTGACCTTGCTCTTGTCCAGCCACGGCACCAGGAACAGCAGCACGATCGCGCCGAACATCACCAGCACGCCCCACAGCTTGATGCCGAAGAACGACGGCACCACGCGCAGCATCGCGTAGTACGGGGTGAAGTACCACACCGGCTTGATGTGCGCCGGCGTGACCAGCGGGTTGGCCTCGGTGAAGTTGTCGTGCTCGAGGAACCAGCCGCCGAAGGTCGGCGCGAAGAAGATGATGAAGGCGGCCAGGATCAGGAAGAAGCCGACGCCGACCAGGTCCTTGACCGTGTAGTAGGGGTGGAACGGGATGCCGTCGGTCGGCGCGGTGGTCGACCAGCGGTTGCCCTTCGGGCCCTTCTTGATCTCGACGCCGTCGGGATTGTTGGAGCCGACCTCGTGGAGCGCGCCAAGGTGCAGCACCACCAGCAACAGCAGCACCAGCGGCAGCGCGATCACGTGCAGCGCGAAGAAGCGGTTGAGGGTGGCGTCGGAGGGGATGTAGTCGCCCATGATCCACTCGGTCAGGCCGTTGCCGATCACCGGGATCGCGCCGAACAGCGAGATGATCACCTTCGCGCCCCAGAACGACATCTGCCCCCACGGCAGCACGTAGCCCATGAAGGCCTCGGCCATCAGCACCAGGTAGATGGTCATGCCCAGCAGCCATACCAGTTCGCGCGGCTTCTTGTAGGAGCCGTACATCAGGCCGCGGAACATGTGCAGGTAGACGACGATGAAGAACAGCGATGCGCCGGTGCTGTGCATGTAGCGGATCAGCCAGCCCCACTCGACGTCGCGCATGATGTATTCGACCGACGAGAACGCCTCGGCCGCGGACGGCTTGAAGTGCATCGTCAGGAAGATGCCGGTGACGATCTGGTTGACCAGGACCAGCAGCGCGAGCGAACCGAAGTAATACCAGACGTTGAAGTTCTTCGGCGCGTAGTACTCGGTCATGTGCTTGCGGTACATCGGCATCATGCCGGGCGCGCGCGCGTTGACCCAGTCCATCACGGTGTCGGCGGTACGGGAGAAGACGTTGGCCATGGCTCAGGCGGCTCCCGTGCTTTTGGCGGACGCGGGGTCGACGCCGATCACGATCGTGGCGTCGTCCTCGAAGTGGTACGGCGGCACCGGCAGGTTGGCCGGGGCCGGCATGCCGGAGTAGACGCGGCCGGCGAGGTCGTATTTCGACTTGTGGCAGGGGCAGAAGTAGCCGCCCTTCCACTCCGGGTCGAACGGCTGCGGCCGGAGGTCGGGGATGAATTCCGGGGCGCAACCCAGGTGGGTGCAGACCGCGACCAGCACCATGTATTCGGGCTTGATCGAGCGGTACTCGTTCTTGGCGTATTCGGGCTGCTGGTCGGTGTTGTCCGACTTGGGATCCAGCAGCAGGCCGTCCATCGTCGGCAGGATGTCCAGCATCGCCTTGGAGCGGTGCGACACGTACACCGGCTGGCCGCGCCACTTCAGCGTCAGCTGCTGCCCCTCCGGCAGGGCGCTGACGTCGGTGGTGACCGGCGCGCCGGCCAGCTTGGCACGGGCGCTCGGATTCCACGACTTGATGAACGGCACCGCCACGAACCCGGCGCCGACGGCACCGACCACGGCCGTGGTCGCGGTCAGGAACCGGCGTCGGCCCTGGTTGTTCAGGCGCTCTTCGACCCCATCATTGCCCATCAGGCACTCCGCAAAGACTCGATATCGGACCCGGACGCCCGGACGCATGCGACGAACGCACGGCGCGGCAGGCGGCCGCAAAGACGGGGAAGTGTAACGGAACGTGAATTAGGCCGACAATGTTTGCGGTCGGCGAGGGTCCCGGATCGGGCCCCGCGGGGCGGCTCAGCGCGACGCCAGGGTGCCGCGGTAGCGCTCGGCCAGCACCCCCACGCGCTGCACGTAGCGCTGGGTTTCGCTGTAGGGCGGCACGCCCTTGTACTTGTCGACCGCGCCTTCGCCGGCGTTGTAACCGGCCGCGGCGAGGGTGAGGTTGCCGTCGAAGCGCTTGAGCAGCCACGCCAGGTACTGGACCCCGCCACGGATGTTCTGGCCGGCGTCGAAGGCGTTGCCGACGCCGAAGCGGCGCGCGGTCGCCGGCATCAGCTGCATCAGGCCCTGCGCCCCGACCCGCGACAGCGCGTTCGGGTTGAAGGCGGACTCGGCGTGGATGATGGCGCGCACGATCGCCTCGTCGACGCCGTAGACCCTTGCGGCGTCGTGGATTTCGTCGTTGTAGGCGGTCGTATTCAGGCGCACCGAACCGAAATTGACGCCCGGCTTGGCACTGCAGGCGTAGCAGGTTTCCATGTAGCTGTACTTGATCGTGCGCATCGCGCTGACGCCGGACTGGCCGCGCGGGCGGGTGCTGGTGTAATGGCGCACTCCGTTCTGGATGTAGGAATAGACCTGGCCGCGGACCAGCCGTGGTGCCTGGTAGGGCCGCTGCGCGGCCGCCGGCACGGAAGCGGGCGCGGGCAGGGTCGCGGAAACCGGGGATCCGGCCGCCGTGCTGTCGAGCGTGGTGCCGCCGGCCGCGACAGGCGCCGTCTTTGGCGCCTTGTAAGGCGTGGCCTTGTAGCTGCTGACCGCGGTGCAGCGCGCGCCGGGGACGCGCTTGCTGGAATAGCTGCGGCCACCGTCGGCGCTGTCGCAGCGGTACACGGTGCCGGCCACGGCCGGAGCCGTCAGCAGCAGGCAGGAAAGCGCCAGGATTCCCCGTACCCCTCTCATGACCGCGAGTGTCCTACCAATCACGCCGTCGTGACAAGTATTTGATTTTCCTGAACGCAATCGATGTTCAGGTCCCTGCCGCCTTAGACTAGCCATCCGGCGCGGATTCACCGCCGCCCTCCCGGAGCAACGCCATGTCCCTGCCTGTCCGGCCGCCAAGCGGCAAGCTGTTCATCCAGACCCACGGTTGCCAGATGAACGAGTACGACTCGGCCAGGATGGCCGACGTGCTGGCCGCCTCGGATGGCCTGGAACTGACCACGAACGTCGAAGAAGCCGACGTGATCCTGGTCAATACCTGCTCGATCCGCGAAAAAGCGCAGGAGAAGGTCTTCAGCCAGCTCGGCCGCTGGAAAGCCCTCAAGCAGGGGGGGCGGCCGGTGCTGATCGGCGTCGGCGGCTGCGTCGCCAGCCAGGAGGGCGCGGCGATCGTCAAGCGTGCGCCCTATGTCGACCTGGTGTTCGGGCCGCAGACCCTGCACCGCCTGCCGGAACTGATCCGCGAGCGACGTGGCTCCGGGCTGCCGCAGGTCGACATCAGCTTCCCCGAGATCGAGAAGTTCGACCGCCTGCCCGAGCCGCGGGCCGACGGGCCCAGCGCCTTCGTCTCGATCATGGAAGGCTGCAGCAAGTACTGCTCGTTCTGCGTGGTGCCCTATACCCGCGGCGAGGAGGTCAGCCGGCCGTTCGAGGACGTACTGGTGGAAGTCGCGCAACTCGCCGCGCAGGGCGTGCGCGAGGTCAACCTGCTCGGCCAGAACGTCAACGCCTACCGCGGCCCCATCGCCCCGGTCGAGCACGGCGCGCCTGTCCAAGGCGGGAGCGAAGCCGAGGTGGCCGATCTTGCGCTGCTGATCCGCGCCATCGCCCAGATCGACGGCATCGACCGCATCCGCTTCACCACCTCGCACCCGCTGGAATTCTCGGACTCGCTCGTGGAGGCCTATCGCGACGTGCCGAAGCTGGCCAACTACCTGCACCTGCCGGTGCAGTCGGGCAGCGACCGCATCCTGGCGGCGATGAAGCGTGGCTACACCGCGCTGGAGTTCAAGCAGAAGCTCCGCAAGCTGCGCGCGGTGCGCCCGGGCATCTCGATCTCGTCGGACTTCATCGTCGGCTTCCCCGGCGAGACCGATGCCGATTTCGAGAAGACCATGAAGCTGATCGAGGATGTCGGCTTCGACCAGAGTTTCAGTTTCATCTACTCGCGCCGCCCGGGCACGCCGGCCGCCGACCTGGATGACGGCACCCCCGACGGCACCAAGCACGAGCGGCTCGAACGCCTGCAGGCGCGGATCAGCGCGCATGCGGCTGCGATTTCGCGGGCGATGGTCGGCAGCGTGCAGTCGGTGCTGGTCGAGGGCCCGTCGCGCAGGGATCCGAACGAGCTTACCGGCAAGACCGAGAACATGCGTTCGGTGAACTTCGCCGGCCCCGCGCACCTGGTCGGGCAATTCGTGGACGTCATGATCACCGACGCGATGGCCAATTCGTTGCGCGGACGGATCGTGCTCGACGACGTCGCGGCAGCCTGAATGCCGAGCCCGGCAAACGATCCGGCACCAGGATTGCTGCGGCGTTGCGCCTTGGGCCTGTGGTTTTGCGGCATCGCCGCGATCGGCGGAATCGAATTCCATCGCGCCGCGTTCGCCGGCACCGCATCCGCGCCGGCGCTGGTCGCGTGGCTGTGGCTGGCGGGGACGTGCGGCTGCTTGCTGGCCGGCGTCGTGCTGCTGCTGCGCGAATGGCGGCGGAGCGGTCGGGCGAGCAGGGCAAAGTAGGCCATGCATGTCGTCCGCCGGGACCGCACCCGGTGCGGGCTCCCGGCGCTCAGTCCAGGCGCTTGCGGAACCGGAGGATCGCCAGCGCCATCATCGCCACGGTGAACACCAGCAGCGCCACCACCTCGGGCCACAATTGCCAGAGGCTGGCGCCACGCAGCATCACCCCGCGGATCAGGCGCAGGAAGTGGGTCAGCGGCAGCAGTTCCGCCAGCCACTGCACCGGCTTCGGCATGCCCGCGAACGGGAACATGAAGCCCGACAGCAGGATCGACGGCAGGAACACGAAGAACGTCATCTGCATCGACTGGAACTGCGAGCGCGCCTTGGTCGAAATCAGCAAGCCCATGGTCAGGTTGGCGACGATCAGCAGGATCGAGGCCAGGTAGACGTCGACCAGGCTGCCGCGTATCGGCACCTGGAACAGCCAGACGCCCAGCAGCAGCACCAGCGTGGTCTGGACCAGGCCGATCAGCGCGTAAGGCAGTACCTTGCCGATCATGAGTTCACTGCGGCTGAGCGGCGTGGCGATCAGCAGTTCCATGTTGCCGCGCTCGCGCTCGCGCACGATCGCCACCGAGGTGAACATCACCATGGTCATGGTCAGGATGATGCCGATCAGGCCCGGCACGATGTTGACCGCCGAGCGTCGTTCCGGGTTGTAGAAGGCGACCACCTCGATCGGCCGCGCCCGTCTGCCGTCGCTGCCTGCGTCCGCACGACTCGCGTTGTCCAGCCGGCGCGCCTCCAGCGGCACCTGCGCCAGTTGCAGGGCGGCGCTCTGCACCACGGTGTCGGTGCCGTCCACCAGCACCTGGGCCACCGGGCGGCCGTCGATGCGGCGGCGCTCGAAATCGGCGGGAATGGCGATGCCGACGCTGATCTCGCCGCGCTTGAGCAACGCCATCAACTCCTGCGGGGTGCGCGCATCGCGCGCCGGCACGACCACGTCGGTGGCGAGCATGTCCATCACCAGCGCGCGCGAACCGGCGGTGCCCGCCTCGTCGGCGATGGCCGCATCGAGGCCGCGCAGGTTGAGGTTGATCGCATAGCCGAACAGCACCAGCTGCAGCACCGGGATGCCGATGATCATGGCCAGGGTGATGCGGTCGCGGCGCAACTGCCGCACCTCCTTGAGCATCACCGCCCAGAGCCGGCGCCAGTTCATGCCGCGTGCTCGCGCGCGCGGCCGCCTTCGCCGCCGCGCTGGGTGGCGGCGACGAACACGTCCTCGAGGTTGGGCTGGACCGCGACGATCGCGGCCTCGACGCCGGCCGCCGACAGCGCTTCGCGCAGGCGCGATTCGATGCCCTTGCCATCGGCATCCACCAGCACCCGCAAGGTGTTGCCGATCTGCGCTGCGCTGAGCATGCCGGCAACGCCCCGCATGGCCCGTTGCGCCTTGCGCGGCTGCGCGGCGCGCGCCTCGAACGTGCGCCCGGCAAGCGCACCGGTCAGCTCCGCCGGCGTGCCGTCGGCGACCAGCGCGCCGCGGTCGAGGATCGCAAGCCGATGGCAACGCTCGGCCTCGTCCATGTAGTGGGTGGACACCAGCAACGTGGTGCCGCCGTCGGCGAGCTCGAAGAGCTTTTCCCAGAAGTCGCGGCGCGACTCGGGATCCACCGCGCTGGTCGGTTCGTCGAGGAACAGCATTTCCGGTGCGTGCACGGTCGCGCCGGCCAGCGCCAGCCGCTGCTTCTGGCCGCCACTGAGGGTGCCCGCGAGCTGGCGCTGGCGATCGGCGAAATCGTATTCCTCGACCAGCTGGTCGACGCGCGCCCTGGTGCGCGCCTTGGGCACGCCCTGCACCGCCGCCAGGAACTCGAGGTTCTCGCGCACGCTGAGGTCCTCGAACAGCGAGAATTTCTGGGTCATGTAACCGATGCGCCGGCGCAGCGCCTCGGCCTGCTCGGGGATGCGCAGGCCGAGCACCTCGATCTCGCCGGCGGTCGGCGTGAGCAACCCGCAGAGCATGCGGATGGTGGTCGACTTGCCCGAACCGTTCGGGCCGAGGAAGCCGTAGACGGCGGCGCGCGGCACGTCGAGGTCGATGCGATCGACCGCGACCAGGTCGCCGAAGCGCCGGGTCAGGCCGCGCGCGCGGATGGCGATGTCGCTCACGGCCCGAACTCGACCCGCACCGGCAGGCCCGCGGGCAGCCGCGCGGCGTCCTTGCCATCGAGCGCGACCTCGGCCAGGTAACTCAGGCGCGCCGCGTCCTTGCCGACCAGGGCGTAGTACGGCGTGAAGCTGGGCTCGCTGCGGATCATCCGCACCTTGCCCGGGAGCGCGGCCTCGCGCCCTTCGACGAACACGCGCGCGGCGCTGCCGACGCGCACGTCGGCGCGGATCGGCTCGGGCACGTAGATGCGCGCATGTGGCGCGTCGCCGACCAGCAGGATCGCCAATGGCGCACCCACGGGCGCCTGGTCGCCCAGCTTGTAAGGCAGGCTGTCGACGATCCCGGCGCGCGGCGCGACCAGCGACAGTTTCGCCAGCGTCGCCTGCTCGGCGGTGGCCTGCGCCTGCGACGCGCGCAGCGCGGACTCGCCCTGGGCGACCTGCTCGCTGCGGGTGCCGTGTTCGAGCTCATCCAGCGCGGACTGCGCGCCGAGCACCTGTGCCTGCGCATTGCCGGCCGCGGCGCGGGCGCGATCGACATCGGCGGCCGCCACCAGCCTGCGCGCACCCAGCGGTTGCAGGCGGGCGTAGTAGGCCTGCGCATCGCGCGCCTGCGCCCGCGCCGCCGCAAGTTGTGCCCGCGCCTGGGCGATGCGTTCGCTGCGTGGCCCGGCCTGCAGTTCGGCCAGCGCGGCGCGTTGGCGTTGCGCCTGCGCCTGCGCGGCCTCGGTGGTCGCGGCGACGCGCGTGGACTCCAGCCGCAGCAGCGCCTGCCCGGCCGCCACCTGCTCGCCTTCGTGGACGTCGATGGCGACGATGCGTTCGGCGACCGGCGCCGGCACCGCGATCCGGTCGTACTCGAGGGTGCCCAGCGCCTGCGGCGGCGGCTCGCTGCAGCCAGCCAGTGCCGACGCCAGCAGCACGACGGCGAGGACCGATGCCTTGAAGGTCATTCCAGGATCTCCTTGCCGGTACTCATCCGGCGCCGATGCCGCGGTCGAGCAGTGCGATGGTGTGGTCGCGCAGGGCCACCGCGTCGAGATCGGTCGCCTCGAAGAACTGGCGCCAGATCGGCGCACCCGCGGCCGGGAACAGGGTCAGGCCCACCAGCGAGACCACCAGCAGGCGCGGGTCCAGCGCCGGGTTGAGCTGGCCGCTGCGCTGCGCCTGGGTGAAGCGCGCCGCCAGCATCGCCGGCAGTTGCGGCCCGATGCGGGTGAGCATCAGTTCGCGCAAGGCGCCGCCCTCGCACAGCACCTCGCGGACCCACAGCGAAGGCAACCAGGGATGGCGCGCGACCAGCGCGCCGATGCCGCGGACGAAGGCCGCGACCAGCGCGGCGATATCGTCGCCCGCGCGCAGCAGCGGCTCGCGCAGTTCCGCGAAGGCCGGTACCAGCCGTTCCTCGACCACCGCCTGCTGCAGCTGCGCCTTGTCGCCGAAATAGTAGTGCAGCAGCGCCGGGGTCACCGCCGCTTCGGCGGCGATCGCGCGCAACGAGGTCGCGGCGATGCCCTTGCGGACGTAGCACGCGATGGCCGCGTCGAGCAGGCGCGGGCGCAGGTCGGGGGCATCGCCGGCGGGACGTCCGGCGCGGCGCCCGGGCTTGCGCGCCCGGGGCGCGGCTTTCGTGGCGAGTCGCGTTGCGCTCATGCCGACCATATTAACTACATGTTTAATTTATTGGCAAGCTCTCCTTCGGCCCCGTTCGCCATGGGCGTCGATGCGGGATCCGGCGGGTTACCTGTCGGCCCGTTCCTGCCCGGCTTCGAACACCGGCTGGCCGTCGACATAGGTCGCCAGCACCGTGAGTTCGCGCAACCCGGCCGGGGCGATCGCCAGCGGGTCCTGCGCGAGGAGCACGAAGTCCGCGCGCTTGCCGACCGCCAGGCTGCCGACCTCGTCCTCGGCGAAGCCCGCGTACGCGGCATCCAGGGTGAAGCCGCGCAGCGCCTCGTAATTGGTCAGCAGTTCTTCCGGATGCCAGCCGCCGGACGGCTGGCCGGCGGCGTCGGTACGGGTGGCGGCCGCGTACAGCCCGAGGCGCGGATCGACCGATTCCACCGGGAAATCCGAGCCCAGCGCCAGCCGCGCGCCGCTGTCGCGCAGTTGCCGCCATGCGTAGGCGCCGACGATCCGCTGCGGGCCAAGCCGGTCCTCGGCCCAGGGCATGTCGGACGTCGCATGCGTGGGCTGCATCGACGCGATCACGTGCAGGCGGGCCAGTCGCGGCAGGTCTTCCGGCGAAAGCACCTGCGCGTGCTCGATGCGCCAACGATGGTCGCTGGTGGTGGCATCGCCGCCCAGCGCCTTGGCGTAGGCGTCGAGCACGACGTGGTTGCCGCGATCGCCGATCGCATGGGTGGCGACCTGCACGCCGCAGCGCCTGGCCCTGGCGACGACCGCGTCCATCTGCCCGGGCTGCATCATCAGCAGGCCGCGGTTGCCGTGGTCGTCGCTGTAATCCTGCAGCAATGCCGCGCCGCGGCTGCCGAGCGCGCCGTCGATGTACAGCTTGACCGTGCGCATCTTCAATCGATGCGAGGGATGCCGGTAGAGGCCGTTGTCGCACAACCAGGCCAGCGCCTCGCTGTCGCCGTCGGCCATGGCGGTGATGCGCATCGGGATTTCGCCGCGATCGGCCAGGCGCTGGTAGATGCGCAGTTCCGACAACGGGATGCCGGCATCGTGCACGCCGGTCAGCCCGTGCGCGACGGCATCGCGCATCGCGAGTTTCAGCGCGCGCTCGATCGTGTCCGCGCCCGGCGCCGGCACCACGCCATCGACCAGCGCCATCGCTGCGTCGACGAACACGCCGCTCGCCCTGCCCTGCGCATCGCGCACGATGCGGCCGCCGTCGGGTTGCCAGTCGCCGGACAGGTCCTGCTTCACCGCGCGCATGGCCGCGCTGTTGGCCCAGCCGGCATGGCCGTCGATCCGGCTCAGCCATACCGGACGGTCGGGGAACGCGGCGTCGAGGTCGGCAGCGGTGGGGAAATCCCGACCCTGGTCAACATCGGGCGGCCAGTCGTTCTGGTCCCAGCCGCGACCGACCAGCCATGCATCCGCGGGCAGCTCGCGCGCGAAATCGCGCAGCCGCCGCAGCACTTCGTCCTTGCTGCCGGTGCCGACCAGGTCGGCGGTGAGGTGGGTCATGCCGAGCCCGGACATGTGCCCGTGCGCGTCGATCAGGCCGGGGACGACGACGGCCTCGCCGGCATCGATCCGGCGTGCGCCCGGATAGCGCGCGAGCAACGCGGGGCCATCGCCGAGCGCGAGGATCCCGCCCCCGGCGTCGAAGGCCATCGCCGTCGCCCGCGGTTGCGCGACGTCCATCGTGTCGATCCGTGCCGCGGTCAGCACCGTGACCTCGGCCGCGGGCGACGGCGCGGTTGCCAGCGCACACAGCGCCATCACCGCCACGCCCAGCACACTCCGCATTCCGCGCATCCCGTTCCCCTTCGGCGATATCCACGCACTTTGCGAAAAACAGCTGCCGGGCGCAAGCTTGCGCGCCCCGGACACGCCGCCACCCCACCCCCGATCCGATGCCCCCACGCAGCACTTCCGAATTCGTCCTCGACCCGCCAGACGCCGAGCGCCTGGCCAACCTCGCCGGCCCGTTCGATGCGCACCTGCGCCTGCTCGAACTGCGGCTGGGCGTCGAAGTCGGCAACCGCGGCAACATCTTCCGCGTCAGCGGCCCCGCGGCCGCGGTCGCCAAGGCCGGCAAGCTGCTGCATGAACTCTGGCGCGACACCGCCGGCGAAACCCTGGACGAAGCGGCGATCCACCTGCGCCTGGGCGACGCGGCGATCGACCGCATCGTCGACCAGGACATCCAGCCCCAGGAAGTCGCGATCCGGGTCAAGCGCGGCACCATCCGCGGCCGCGGCGCCAACCAGGCCAAATACCTGCACGCGATCGCCACCCACGACATCAACTTCGGCATCGGCCCCGCCGGCACCGGCAAGACCTTCCTCGCGGTGGCGATGGCGGTGGAGGCGTTGAACGAATCGCGCGTCCAGCGCCTGATCCTGGTGCGCCCGGCGGTGGAGGCCGGCGAGAAGCTCGGTTTCCTGCCCGGCGACCTCACCCAGAAGGTCGATCCCTACCTGCGCCCGCTGTACGACGCGCTGTACGAAATGCTCGGCGTGGAAAAGGTGGTCAAGCTGCTGGAGAAGAACGTCATCGAGATCGCGCCGCTGGCCTACATGCGCGGGCGCACGCTGAACGACGCCTTCGTGATCCTGGACGAGGCCCAGAACACCTCGATCGAACAGATGAAGATGTTCCTGACCCGCATCGGCTTCGGCTCCACCGCGGTGGTCACCGGCGACCTCACCCAGATCGACCTGCCCAAGCACCAGAAATCCGGGCTCAAGGACGCACTGGACGTGCTGCATGGCGTCGACGGCATCGGCTTCACGTTCTTCGAGTCCAGGGACGTGGTGCGGCACCCGCTGGTGGCGCGGATCGTCAACGCCTACGACGCGCGCGACGGCCACGACGCCGCCACCGGGCCGGCGTAACATGGCATCCGGCTAGCGATGGAGCCCCGCGCATGACCCGTGGCCCGACCCGCCTCGATGTTTCCGTCGGCTACGCGCTCCCGCGCAGGGGGTTGCCGGCAGCGGTGAGTTTCCGGCGCTGGGTCGCCGCCGCGCTCGACGGCCGCATCCGCGAGGCCGACCTCGCCATCCGCATCGTCGACGCCAGGGAAGGCCGCGCGCTCAACCGCCACTACCGCGGCAAGGACTACGCCACCAACGTGCTCAGCTTCCCGGCCGATGTCGCCGAGGGCGTGAAGCTGCCCAAGGGCGTGAAGATGCCGCTGCTCGGCGACCTGGTGATCTGCGCCCCGGTGGTGGCCAAGGAAGCGCGCGAGCAGGGCAAGCCGCTCAACGCGCACTACGCCCACCTCACCGTGCACGGCGCCCTGCACCTGCTGGGCTGGGACCACGAGGACGACGCCGACGCCGAATGCATGGAGAAGCTGGAGCGCGAGATCCTCGCCGGGCTCGGGATCGAGGATCC
>JAKFDF010000136.1:0-15641 GCA_036676275.1 Lysobacter sp. | reverse complement strand
GTTGACCGCGTTCACCGTCTGCGGGGTCATCCACCACTCGCCGTGGTCGGGCGCCTGCCCGAGCTTGGCCAGCTGGTGGCGGTATTCGGCCAGCTCGGCGCGTTCGGCATTGCCCAGCGCGTCGTCCGGCCTGACCTCGAGCGAGGAGTAATCGCGCCACGTGTCCGGATAGCCGACGCCGACCTTCATCGAGGCGACCTTGGCCTTGGCCTTGGCCTTGGTGGCGTCGTCCATCCAGTCGAGCTTGTCGATCCGCTCCGGGAACACCGCCAGCAGGTTGGACACCAGCTGCTGCACCTGCTCGCGCGACGACGCCGGGAAGTACTTGCGCACGTAGATCTTGCCGACCGCATCGCCGAGCGCGTTGTTGACCGCGCCGAGCGCTCGCTTCCAGCGCTCGCGCTGCTGCGGGGTACCGCTCAGGGTGGTGCCGTAGAAGCCGAACGACAGGTCGGCATAGGCCTTGGGCAGCAGTCCGGCATGGCGGTTGATGGCATGGAACACCATCCAGTCCTTCCACGCCTGCAGCGGCTGGCTGGCGGTCAGCGCCGAGAGCTTGGCGATCGCATCGGGTTGCCAGGCGGTGATCGATTGCTGGCCGTCGAGGCCGGCGGCCTTGAAGTAGGCCGCCCAGTCCAGGCCCGGGGCCTGCTTCGCGAAGTCGTCCATGCGCCAGGCGCGCGCGTTGTGCACGTTCTCGGTGTCGACGATCGAGGCCTGCGCCTTGGCGATCTTCTCCTCGAGCGCGTAGATCGACTTCGCCTTGGCATCGGCGTCGGCGATGCCCGCCTGCTTCATCAGCGCCGCCATGTAGGTCTTGTACTTGTCGCGGATCGCGGCCATTTCCTTGTCCGGCGACAGGTAGTAGTCGCGGTTGGGCATGCCCAGGCCACCCTGTAGCAGGTAGGCGGTGTTGTGCGCCGGATCCTCAAGCCCCTGGGTCACGAACAGCCCGAACAGGCGATCGGTGTAGTAGTTGGTGGCGTTGAGCGGGTCGACGTCGGCGCGCAGGCCGGCGCCGAGCGCCTGCGCCAGCGCGACCTGGTCGGCGATGGCGTTGGCCTGGTCGATTTCGGCCTGCACCGGCTTGAGGCCGGCCTGCTCGATCGCGGCCTCGTCCATGAACGCGGCGTAGTAGTCGGCGATGCGGCGTTCGTCGGTGCCGGCAGCGGGATTGGAGGCCGCGATTTCCTTCACCAGGTCGGCGTTGCGCTGCTCGGCCTTCTGGAACACCTGCAGGAAGATGCCGGTGCTGGAACGGTCGGCGGGAATCACCGCCGTCTTGCGCCAGCCGCCGTTGGCGTACTGGTCGAAGTCGTCGCCGGGCTGCACCGACTTGTCGATGCCGGCCAGGTCGATGCCGATGACCGGCGCCGCGGGTGCGGTGGCGGCGGGCGGCGTGGCGGCGTCGCTGGCGGCAGGCGCCGGGGCGCGGTTACATGCAACGCAGGCGCACAGCGCCATGGCCAGCAGGGTCGGGCGCGAAACGCGCATGGCAGTCACCGGGTTCGGGAAGGGATCGCCACGATAGACCCGCCGGCGTGAGCGGGGCATAGGCAGGAAGTCACCGTCGGCGCGGGGCAGGCTGGCCCGGCTTGCGGCAAACTGTGGCGACCGGGCAACGGGAGTCATCCATGGCCATCGACGCCGACGAGTACCAGCGCCTTTACGCGGAGTCGGTGCGCGACCCCGATGCCTTCTGGGGCCGCGCCGCCGGGCGCCTGGACTGGATGCGCCCGCCGACCCGGGTCAAGGACACCAGCTTCGACCCCGACGATTTCCGCATCCGCTGGTACGACGACGGCGAGCTCAACGCCAGCGTCGAGTGCCTGGACCGGCACCTGGCCAGCCGCGGCGACAAGGCCGCGCTGGTGTTCGAACCCGACGATCCGGCCGCGCCCGCCCAGCGCATCAGCTACCGCGAATTGCACGCGCGCGTCTGCCGCCTCGGCAACGCCCTGCGCCACCTGGGCGTCGGCAAGGGCGACCGGGTCACCATCTACCTGCCGATGATCCCCGAGGCGGTGGTGGCGATGCTGGCCTGCGCGCGGATCGGCGCGGTGCACATGGTGGTGTTCGGCGGCTTCGCGCCGCACTCGATCGCCGATCGCATCGCCGACTGCGGCAGCAAGCTGGTGATCACCGCCGACGAGGGCTGCCGCGCCGGCAAGCGCATCGCGCTGAAGGCCAACGTCGATGCGGCGCTGAAGCTGCCCGGCACCAGCAGCGTCGAGACCGTGCTGGTGGTGCGCCACACCCGCGGCGCGGTCGACATGCAGATGCCGCGCGACCGCTGGTACGACGCGGTGGTCCAGGGCCAGCCCGATGCCTGCGAGCCCGAGCGCATGAGCGCCGAGGACCCGCTGTTCATCCTCTATACCTCCGGCAGCACCGGCAAGCCCAAGGGCGTGCTGCACACCACCGGCGGCTACCTGGTGTTCTGCGCCTACACCCACGAAGCCGCCTTCGACCTGCGCGAGGACGACGTGTACTGGTGCACCGCCGACATCGGCTGGGTCACCGGCCACAGCTACATCGTCTACGGGCCGCTGGCCAACGGCGCCACCGCGCTGGTGTTCGAGGGCGTGCCGACGTATCCCGACTTCTCGCGCTTCTGGCAGGTGATCGACCGGCACCGGGTGACGATCTTCTACACCGCGCCGACCGCGATCCGCGCGCTGATGCGCGAGGGCGACCAGTGGGTCGCCAGGACCTCGCGCGCATCGCTGCGGGTGCTGGGCAGCGTCGGCGAGCCGATCAACCCCGAAGCCTGGCGCTGGTACCACGACGTGGTCGGCGAATCGCGCTGCCCGGTGGTCGACACCTGGTGGCAGACCGAGACCGGCGGGATCCTGATCGCGCCACTGCCCGGCGCCGTCGCCGCGCCCAAGCCCGGCGCGGCGATGGCGCCGTTCTTCGGCGTGCGCCCGGCGCTGGTCGACGCCGAGGGGCGGGTCCTCGAGGGCGAGGCCCAGGGCAACCTGGTGCTGCTGGATTCCTGGCCCGGGCAGATGCGCAGCGTCCATGGCGACCACCAGCGCTTCATCGACACCTACTTCAAGGCCTATCCGGGCATGTACTTCACCGGCGATGGCGCACGTCGCGACGGCGACGGGGACTACTGGATCACCGGCCGGGTGGACGATGTCATCAACGTCAGCGGCCATCGCATCGGCACCGCCGAGATCGAGAGCGCGCTGGTCGCGCACGAGGCGGTGGCCGAGGCCGCGGTGGTCGGCTTCGCGCACGACATCAAGGGCCAGGGCATCTACGCCTACGTGACCCTGAAGGAAGGCGTCGGGCCGACCGAGGCGCTGCGCGGCGAACTGCTCCAGCAGGTGCGCGGCGACATCGGCCCGACCGCGACGCCCGACCACATCCAGTGGGCGCCGGCGTTGCCGAAGACGCGCTCGGGCAAGATCATGCGGCGGATCCTGCGCAAGATCGCGGAGAATGCCCCGGACCAGCTGGGCGATACGTCGACGCTGGCCGATCCGTCGGTGGTCGAGTCGCTGGTCGCCAACCGGAAGAACGCATGAAGCGTCGTCGCCGGCCGGATATCGCGGCGACCTGATCGAACCGGCGGGAGCGGCAAGCCTTCCGGGGCGAATGTCCTCCGGCAGTCGCCTGACGGCGGCTGCCACCTTCTTGATTTCGCCCCGGAAGGCCCGCCGCTCCCACCTTCTGCCAGATTGCCGGCTTGCCAGAACCGCACTGCCAACGTTCGCGGCAGCGCCAGCGTGGGAAAGGCCGGATGCGGGTGCCCCGGGGTGCGAAATCAAGGAGGAGGCGAAGGCCGCAGGCCGTAGCCGGGGGACATTCGCACCCCGGGGCACCCGCTTGCGGCCCCGCAATTTGGCGAAGCCACGAGCCCGAGCCCCGCTTCGCGCAACGACCACAAAAAAGGCCCGCCGAAGCGGGCCTTTCGATCAGGCGGGACCGGTTACTTGATCTTGCCTTCCTTGTAGATCACGTGCTTGCGGACGACGGGGTCGTACTTCTTGACCTCCATCTTGTTCGGCGTGTTCTTCTTGTTCTTGTCCGTGGTGTAGAAGTGGCCGGTGTTGGCCGAGGAGATCAGGCGGATCTTGTCGCGCTTGGTTGCCATGTCGTCCTCCTCAGACCTTTTCGCCGCGGGCGCGGAGATCGGCCAGAACGCCGTCGATGCCGTTCTTGTCGATGGTGCGCAATGCGTGCGCGGAAACCTTCAGCTTGACCCAGCGGTTCTCGCTGGCGACCCAGAAGCGACGCTCGTGCAGGTTGGGCAGGAAGCGGCGGCGGGTCTTGTTGTTGGCGTGCGAGACGTTGTTGCCGCTCTGCACGCCCTTGCCGGTGACTTGGCATACGCGGGACATAACGCACCTCGAAGTTGATTGTGCTTCCCTTGGCCAGGGAGGCGGCGGCCCCGCTGCATGACGCAGCGCACGATCCAGGTCATGGATTCCGCCGTCGGCGGCGGGCCGGAATCGTGCTTCCGGGCCCGCCCGGTCGGAGCCTTGGAGGCCGACCGGACACAGCGAGCCGCGCATTATGCCGCGCCAGGGAGGTCTGTGCCAGCCCGGCGCCTGCAACACGCCGCCGCGCGCCGCGAACCTGAACGTACCTGCGGCTGCGGCCTGAAATCGCTAGTGCCCGGCCTTTTCCCGGTGCCAGCCGCGGTGGCGGATGTCCAGGTACAGGCTGTAGGCGGCGGTGAAGGCCGGGAACAGGTTCTGCACCACCCCGACCGCGTCCTGCTTCTGCGAGAACACGAAGTAGCTCAGGGTCATCACGCTGCCGACCAGGCTCATGTACCAGAACACCCGCGGGATCACCGGCTTGCCGTGCTTGCGCGAGGCCAGGAACTGCACCAGCCAGCGGCCGCCGAACATCAGCGCGCCGGTCAGGCCGATCAGCTTCCACGGCGACAGGTACAGCCCGGTCCATTCCAGCCAGGCTAGCGGGCTGTTCATGAAATCGGGGCTTGCGGCGGGGGCGGCAACCGCCGCCGCCAGCTGCAGGACCGCCGGGTTCATGGCAGCTCCTCGACCGCGGTGACCTTGCCGCGCCTGATCAGCCAGGCGACCCCGCGCAGGTCGGCGATCCCGACCAGGGCGCGGTTGAGGTTGTTGTACTTGGACACCCCGCTGCTGCGGTGGCGATGGTTGACCGGCACGCTGACGGTCTTGAACCCGGCGCGCTGCATCAACGCCGGCAGGTAGCGGTGCATGTGGTCGAAGTACGGCAGCTCCAGGAACGCGGCGCGCTCGAACAGCTTGATGCCGCAGCCGGTGTCGGGGGTGTCGTCGCGCAGCATCCGCGAACGGATCGCGTTGGCCCACTTGCTGGCCCAGCGCTTGCTGCCCGAATCCCGGCGGTTGACCCGCCAGCCTGCGAACAGCTTGACGGCGGCATCGGACTGGTCGCGTTGCGCGAGCAGCCCGGGGATGTCGGCCGGGTCGTTCTGGCCGTCGCCGTCCAGGGTCGCGATCCAGGCGCCGCGCGCGGCCTTGACGCCGTTGCGGATCGCGGTGCTCTGGCCGCTCTGCACCAAGTGGCGGACCACGCGCAATTCCGGCACTTCGGCCTTGAGCCGCTGCAGCGTGGCCAGGGTCGCGTCCCTGGAATGGTCGTCGACGTAGACGATCTCGAAGCCGCCGGGGCCTGGCAGCGGGTTGTCGCGCAAGGCGGCCACGATTTCGCCGACCAGCGGCGCGACGTTGTCCTGCTCGTTGAACACCGGGACGACGACGGACAGGGCGGGCGTGGCCGTCATGCGTTGGCTCCGAAATAGGCGCGGCACCATTGCACCACTTCCGGCAGCCCGGCTTCAATCGTGGTTGCCGGGTCGAAGCCGAATGCGGCGCGCGCGCGCGAGGTGTCGGCCATGGTCTCGACCATGTCGCCGGGCTGCATCGGTAGGTAGGTCTTCTCGGCCGGCATGCCGGCGGCCGCCTCGATCACGGCGATGAAGCGCTCCAGTTCCACCGGCGCGTGGTTGCCGAGGTTGAAGACGCGGTGCGGCGGCTGCTCCGGCGACGGATGGTCCAGGGCACCGAGCACGCCGGCGATGATGTCGTCGATGTGGGTGAAGTCGCGGCGCATCCGGCCATGGTTGAACACCTGGATCGGGCGCCCGGCCAGCACCGCGCGCGAGAACAGCAGCGGCGCCATGTCCGGCCGTCCCCACGGCCCGTACACGGTGAAGAAGCGCAGCCCGGTCGCAGGCAGCCCGTACAGGTGCGCGTAGGCGTGCGCCATCAGCTCGTTGGCGGCCTTGGTCGCCGCGTACAGCGAGCGCGGCCGGTCGACGCGCTGGTCTTCCGAAAACGGCGGCGTCGCCGAATCGCCGTACACCGAGGACGAGCTGGCATAGACGAAATGGCGCACGTCGCGATGCCGGCACAGCTCCAGCAGGTTGGCGAAGCCCACCAGGTTGCTGTCGACGTAGGCGTAGGGGTTTTCCAGCGAATAGCGCACGCCCGCCTGCGCGGCGAGGTGGACCACGCGCTCCGGCGCGACCGCATCGAACAGCGCGGACAGGCCGTCGCGGTCGTCCAGGTCGAGTGCGTGGATGTCGACATCCGGACACAGCGCCGCAACCCGGTCGCGCTTGAGCTGCGGGTCGTAGTAGGCGTTGTAGTTGTCGAGGCCGACGACGGCCTCGCCGCGCGCGCGCAGGGCGCGGCAGGCGTAGGCGCCGATGAACCCGGCGGCGCCGGTGACGAGGATCGCCATGGAGTCCAGTCAGGAGGGGAAGCGAAGGATTATTGCACTGGCGCCGCCGCGGAGGCTGCGTACTAGCCCGCGACCGCCGTGATCGGCAGCGAGCAGCCGTCGGCGGGGACGATGCCCCACTGCGGCAGCGGCTGGTCGTGGACCTGGAGGTCGCGGAAGCCGGCGGCGGCAAGCAGGCGCAGCAGGCCTGGCAAGGCGAATATCCGCATCTCCAGGGTATCGCCGTCGCCACCGTGGAAGCGCAGGTCGCCGAACGCCTGCCGCCGGCCATCGCGGGTGGTATTGAGCAGGCGGCGGCCGGGGCCTTCGCCCTCGATGCGGAACGCATGCAGCTCGGGGAAGTGCTCGCAGGTCTCGCCTTCGCGCGCGTAAGGCACGGTGAACGCCAGCATGCCGCCGGGCTTGAGCAGCCCATGCAGGTTGCGGAACGCGGTCGCCACCGGTGGCGCGACGTGTTCGAGCACGTCCGAGCAGATGACGAAGTCGTGGCGGCCGAGGAACTCGCGACCCGGATCCTGGATGTCCAGTCGCGGCGCCTTGTGGAAGAAGGTGTTGTCGTAGGCGAACTTGCGCTGCAGCCATTGCGCGTACACGTGCACGTCGCTCATGCCCAGCCCGACGATGCGTCGGTCGCGCGCCAGGGTGCGCAGCGGCCTGACTTCGCCGCACAGCCGCAGTTGCAGCGCGGCGATCAGCGCGCGGTGGCGCAGGCTGGAGCCGCAGACCTCGCAGGTGGCGGCTTCGCGATCGCCCAGGCGTGCCGGCGCGGCGCTGCCGTGGGCGCCGCACAGGTTGCAGCGGAACGGCTGTTCCCCGGGTCGGGCCAGCGGAAGCCACGCGGCGCGCGCCGCGCGCAGCGCCAATCGCTGGTGCTCGATCCTGGACTGCGCCTCGTGGGTGGCGGTCCGGGCCCGGCGCAACCATCGGCGTACGCCCATCGGCAGCAGGTCGCGGACCGCATTGCGCAGCCCGGTGGTCGCGGACGGCGGCATTGCTATCGCGCGCCCGGGCGCAACTTGTCGAGCACGCCGTCGAGCACGTCCAGGTCCGAATAGTGGATCACCAGCCGGCCCTTGCCGGCGCGGCCGTGCAGCACGTTGACCCGGGTGCCGAGGGATTCGGACAGTTCGCGTTCCAGCGTGGCGATGTCGGCCTGCGGTTTCGCCTTCGCCGCCCTGGCCTTGGCGCCGTTGCCGGCCGGCAGCCTGCCCGCGGCCAACTGCTGCACGCGGTGTTCGACTTCGCGCACCGACCAGCCGTTGTCGGCGGCCTGGCGCGCCAGCGCGATCGCCGCCTGCGGCGCCAGCGTCAGCAGCGCGCGGGCGTGGCCCATCTCCAGCGCGCGGGTCTCGACCAGGGCGCGGATCTCCGGCGGCAGTTCCAGCAACCGCAGCAGGTTGGACACCGCCGCGCGCGAACGGCCGACGGCTTCGGCGGCCTGCGCATGGGTCAGGTCGAACTCGTCGATCAGGCGCTGCAACGCGGTCGCTTCCTCCAGCGGGTTGAGGTCCTCGCGCTGGATGTTCTCGATCAGCGCCATCGCCACCACGGTGCGGTCGTCGACCTCGCGCACCACCGCCGGGATCTCGGCCAGGCCGGCCAGGCGGGTGGCGCGCCAGCGGCGTTCGCCGGCGATGATCTCGTAGCGCGGCGTGCCGACCTTCTGCTGGCGGCCCAGGTCGCGGACCACGATCGGCTGGATCACGCCCTGCGCGCGGATCGACTCGGCCAGCTCGGCCAGCTTGGCGTCGTCCATGGTCTTGCGCGGCTGGTACTTGCCCGGCGCCAGCGCGTCCACCGGCAGCGAGCGCAGCACGTCGCCGGCGGTCGCTTCGAGCACCGGCGCGTGGGCGGCGGCCTTGGGCCCGAGCAGCGCTTCCAGGCCGCGGCCGAGGCCGCGCTTCTTGGGGCCGTTCCTGGCGGCGCTCATGCCGGGGTTCCGGCGGAATCGTTCATGGGATTGCGTTCCTTCCTGTGCTGTTCGCGTTCGCGCTGGCGCCGCAGCACCTCGCCGGCCAGGCCGAGGTAGGCGACCGCGCCGCGGCTGCCGCGGTCGTAGCCGACGATGCTCTGGCCATGGCTCGGCGCCTCGGCCAGGCGCACGTTGCGCGGCACGATGGTGCGGAACACCTTGTCGCCGAAATGGTTGGTGAGCTCGGCCGAGACCGCGTTGGCGAGGTTGTTGCGCACGTCGAACATGGTACGCAGCACGCCTTCGATCTCGAGCGCGGGGTTGAGCCGGGCCTTGAGCGCGTCGATCGTGCGCAGCAGCGAGGTCAGGCCTTCCAGCGCGTAGTACTCGCACTGCATCGGCACCAGCACGCTGTCGGCGGCGGTCAGCGCGTTCAGGGTGAGCAGCGACAGCGCAGGCGGGCAGTCGATGATGATGAAGTCGTAGCGCGGGCGCAGCGGGTCGAGCGCGCGCTTGAGCCGCTGCTCGCGGCCCTCCTCGTCCATCAGTTCGATCTCGGCCGCGGTGAGGTCGGTGTTGCCGGGCATCAGGTCGAAGCCTTCCGGCGTGGCCATGATCGCGGCATCGGCATGCTGCTCTTCCAGCAGCACGTCGCAGCTGGATGCGGCCAGGTCGTGCTTGTCGACGCCGCTGCCCATGGTGGCGTTGCCCTGGGCGTCGAGGTCGACCAGCAGCACGCGCTTGGGCGTGCGCGCCAACGCCGCGGCCAGGTTGACCGCGGTGGTGGTCTTGCCGACCCCGCCTTTCTGGTTCGCGACAGCGATGATGCGGGCCATGCGGCTCGGCGTGCCTCGTTGGGAGTGGTCCCGGCAGCGCGCAGGCGCGCGGGCCGGACAGGGATTATGCCGCGCCGGGCAGGGACGCGCTTGCGGCGGGCTGCAACGTGGCCGCGCCGGGGAAATCCGCTTGCGCCGGGTTTTGTTTCCGGCCCACCACCACCAGGTGCCGCTCGGCCGCCAGCCCCGGAACCGTGAGCGGGCGCACGTCCTGCAGTTGCCAGCCGGCGGGCAACGCGGCGATTTCCGCGGACGGCAGCGCGCCCTTCATCGCCAGCAGCACGCCAGCGGGCTTGAGCAGGTGGCCACCCAGCTCCAGGATCTGCGACAGCGTCGCCAGCGCGCGCGCGGTGATGGCGTCGAAGGCCGCCGGCGCGGCGAACGCCTCGATCCGCGATTCGACAACCCGCGCGTTGGGCAAGGGCAGCGTGCGTACCGCCTCGCGCAGGAAACGCGCCTTCTTGCCGTTGGCCTCGACCAGGGTCACCTGCAGCGCGGGTTTGACGATCGCCAACGGGATCCCGGGCAGGCCGGCGCCGGTGCCCAGGTCGGCGAGGCTGCCGCCGGCCGCGGCGATCGCGTCGACGCTGGCGTGCATCGCCAGCGAATCCAGCAGGTGCTTGCCGACCATCTCCCGCGGGTCGCGGATCGCGGTCAGGTTGTAGGCGCGGTTCCAGCGCAGCAGCAGGGCCAGATAGGCCAGCAATGGCGGGGCGTGGTCGCGCGGCAGGCCGAGCGCGTCGAGGCCGGCATCGAGTTCGGCGTGCACCGCGGCGGGCAGGGTGTCGGTCATGGCTTCCATTGTAGGAAGGGCGCGCTACTACTCGCGATCGGGTGCGGGCTGCGGCTGCAGCGGCCGCCAGGCCAGCGCCGCGCGATAGCCCGGGCGCGGCACGAATTCGCGCAATCGCCATTGCCCGGCGGCACCGAGCGCCGGATCGCCGTCGACCAGCCGCAGCACGCCGTCGCGCTCGGCGAAGACCAGCCGGTGCAGGCCGAAGGCCAGGCCGCGGCCGTGCGCCTTCAACACCGCTTCCTTGGCGCACCACAGGCGCACGAAGGCCGCCGCGCGCGCCGCCTCGTCGGCCTGCGCTTCCAGCCATTGCGCCTCGCTGGGATCGAAGAAACGCCGCGCCAGGTCGAGTGCGCGCGGGCGCGGGCGTTCGCATTCCAGGTCGACGCCGATCTGGATTCCGCGGCCGAACGCCAGCAACAGCCCTTCACCGCTGTGGCTCCAGCCGATGTCGGCGTCCGGCGGCATCGCCAGCCGCGGCCGCCCACGCGGGTCGCGCAGCAGCGCAATGGCCTGTGGCGCGCATTGCAGCTGCGGTGCCAGCCAGCGGCGGGCCGCGTCCTCGGCGGGCATCCCGGGTTGCCATGGCAACCAGTGCCAGTGCGGCGTGCCGGATGCGGGCTCGGTGGCAGGCAGGGACATGAAGGCGGGGTTTGGCTCGGTGCGGGATGGCCAGCGTAAAGTAACCGCCCGGGGACGATTGCGGTCGTCACAACGACAGGGATGCCATGTCGGCAGTCATCGAAGACAGTGCGGACACGATCCGGGCGACGGCGCTGGCCGCGGGGGCGCGCGATCGCGCGATCGCGTTCGGCCCCGAGGGCGCGATCTCCCTGGACACCTTCCTGCGCCAGGTGCGCGCGCTGGCGGCGTGGCTGCCGGACGGGCGCCACGCGATCAACCTGTGCGAAGACCGCTACCGGTTCATGGTCGCGTTCTGCGCGGTCGCGGTGCGCGGGCAGGTCACGCTGCTGCCGCCCTCGCGCGCACCGGCGGTGATCGCCGACGAGCTGCGCCGCCACGCCGGCAGCTATTGCCTCGGCGACCAGCCGCTGCGGCCGGAACCCCCGTGCTATTGGCGCTTGCCGGAGACGTTGCCGGAAGCCGATGGCGCGCCGATGCAGGTCGACGCCAATGCCCTGGCGGCGATCGGCTTCACCTCCGGCAGCACCGGCGAGCCCACCCCCAACCCGAAGACCTGGGCCGCGTTCCGCACCGGCACCGCGCAGAACCTGGCGGCGTTGCGCGACCTGTGGCCCGCGGGCGCCATCGCGCACCAGGTCGCCACGGTGCCGCCGCAGCACATGTACGGGATGGAGTTGTCGGTGCTGCTGCCGCTGCTGGGCGATGTCGCCGTGCATGCGGCGCGGCCGTTCTTCCCGCACGACATCGTCCGCGCCCTGCACGAAGCGCCGGCGCCGCGGCTGCTGGTGACCACGCCGGTGCACCTGCGGGCGCTGGTCGAAGCCTGCGCGGCGGACCCGGGCATCGTGCCGCCGCCGCTGGCCGGCATCGTCTCGGCGACCGCGCCATTGCCGGCCGAACTCGCCGCCGCCGCGGAAGCGCGTTTCGGCTGCGAGGTGCGCGAATTGTTCGGCTCCACCGAGACCTGCGTGGTCGCGCGACGCCGCAGCGCGCGCGAGCAGGCGTGGACGCCGTTGCCGGGGGTGCGCGTGCAGCCGCAGCCCGACGGCAGCCTGGTGCACGCGCCGCACCTGCCGGCGCCGGTGGCGCTGGCCGACCTGGTCGAACTCGTCGATGCGCAGGGCCGCTTCGTCCTGCGCGGCCGCAACGCCGACCTGCTCGAGATCGCCGGCAAGCGCGCCTCGCTCGGCGACCTCACCCGCAAGCTGCAGGCCGTGCCGGGCGTGGTCGACGCGGTCGTGTTCCAGCTCGACCAGGGCGCGGGCAACGGCGTCCGCCGGATCGCGGCGCTGGCGGTCGCGCCGCAACTCGACCCGGCGGCGATCCTGCAGGCGCTGCGTTGCAGCATCGATCCGGTCTTCCTGCCCCGCCCGCTCAAGTGCGTCGCGGCGCTGCCGCGCAATGCCACGGGCAAGCTGCCCCGGGCGGCATTGCTTGCGCTGCTGCATGGCACAAGCCACTGATTCCCTTGAGAAATGCGATTCCTGACTGGGCCGCATCCCTGACGCCGCCATCACGCCTGTCTGGACAGACTGGCTCCGCCCCAAGAGGGGAGCGGGTCAAGACATCCATACACTCAAGGAGATACGAACATGATGGGTCTCATCATTTGGCTGATCGTAGGCGGCATCATCGGTTGGCTGGCCAGCATGATCATGAAGACCGACGGGCAGCAGGGGATCATCCTGAACGTCGTCGTCGGCATCGTCGGCGCACTGATCGGCGGTTGGCTGATCGCGCCGCTGATCGGCGGCTCGACCGGCACCGCTGGTTTCGACGTCATGGGCTTCATCGCCGCCCTGATCGGCGCGATCATCCTGCTGGCGATCGTCAACCTGTTCCGCCGCGGCCGCGTGCGCTGATACGCACCCAAGGTTGTCCGCGGTAACGTCGAAGGCCCGGCTCCATGCCGGGCCTTCGTCGTTCGCGCCTGCACGACGCCGTCGGCGCTCAGCCCGCCAGCTCGATCCAGGCCGGCGCGTGGTCGCTGGCGCGCTCCCAGGTGCGCGGAGTGCGGTCGATCCCGGCCGCGGCCGTCGCGCCGCGCAACGCGTCCGAGACCAGGGTCAGGTCGATGCGCAAACCCAGGTTGCGGCGGAACGCCGCCTGCCGGTAATCCCACCAGCTGAACACGCCGGCGTCCTCGTGGTGCAGGCGGAAGCCGTCGTGCAGGCCGAGGCCATACAAGCGCTGCAGCGCGGCGCGCTCGGCGCCCGAGGTGAGGATGTGGGCGTCGTTCCAGATCGCGGGGTCGTGCACGTCGCGCTCGTCGGGGGCGATGTTGAAGTCCCCCAGCACCACCAGCCGTGGATGCGCGCGCAGCTCTTTGGCCAGCCAGCCGCGCACCGCCTCCAGCCAGCGCAGCTTGTAGGCGTACTTCTCGGTGCCCACGTCCTGGCCGTTGACCACGTACAGGTTGACGATGCGCACGCCGCCCACGGTCGCGGCGATCGCCCGCTTCTGCTCGTCGTCGAAGCCGGGGATGCCGGCCTGCACGTCCTCGATCGCGCGCTCGCGCGCGAGGATCGCGACGCCGTTGTAGGTCTTCTGCCCGGCGAACACGCTGCGGTAGCCGAGCCCGGCGAGGACATCGTCCGGGAACCGGTGGTCCTCCAGCTTGGTTTCCTGCAGCCCGACCACGTCCGGCGCGAACCCGCGCAGCCACTGTTCCAGGTGCGGCAGGCGGACGTTGAGCGAGTTGACGTTCCAGCTGGCGATTTTCAATGGCGAATCTTCATGGTGGGCCTTGGTAGCGAGCTTCCACGGGCCGGCTTGCGCCGGCGCCGCGCCGCATGCCGGAGTGTAATGCCGCCGGCACGCATTACCATGCGCCGATGGACTGGATCGACCTGCGCAGCGATACCGTGACCCGCCCGACCGCCGCGATGCGCGCGGCGATGCTGGCCGCCGCGGTCGGCGACGACGTCTACGGCGACGATCCGACGGTCAACGCGCTGCAGGCGCGGCTGGCCGATGAGCTGGGGTTTCAGGCCGGGCTGTTCCTGCCCAGCGGCACCCAGTCCAACCTGGTCGCGTTGATGGCGCACTGCGCGCGCGGCGACGAATACCTCGTCGGCATGGACGCGCATACCTACAAGTACGAGGGCGGCGGCGCGGCCGTGCTGGGCTCGATCCAGCCGCAGCCGATCCCGCAGGCGGACGACGGCACGCTGCCGCTGGACGCGGTGCAGCGCGCGATCAAGCCCGACGATGCGCACTTCGCCCGCACCCGGCTGCTGTGCCTGGAGAACACCTGGCACGGGCGGCCGCTGCCGCTGGACTACCTCGCCGATGCACGTGCGCTGTGCGACCGGCATGGCCTTGCGCTGCACCTGGATGGTGCGCGCCTGTACAACGCCGCGATCGCCTGTGGCGTGCCTGCGCGCGCGATCACGCGGCACTTCGACAGCGTGTCGGTGTGCCTGTCCAAAGGCCTCGGCGCGCCGGTGGGCTCGGTGCTGGTCGGCAGCCACGCCTTGATCGCCGTCGCGCGGCGCTGGCGCAAGGTCACCGGCGGCGGCATGCGCCAGGCCGGGATCCTCGCCGCCGCCGGCCTGCATGCGCTCGACCACCACGTCGCGCGGCTGGCCGAGGACCATGCGCGCGCTGCGCGGCTTGCGGACGCGTTGCGCGATGTCGCCGGGGTCGCGGCGGTCGCGCAGCACACCAACATGGTGTTCGTGGAGGTGCCGCGCGAACGCCTGCCGCGATTGCGCGCGGCGATGGAAACGCAGCGGGTGCGGCTGGCGATCGGCGAGTCGCCGCAGCTGCGGCTGGTATTGCACCTGGACGTCGACGACGCCGGCGTGCGGCGCGTGGCGCAGGGCTTCGCCGCGCTGGCGGCGTGACGCCGGCTACCGCGCCAGCGCCCGGATCAGCTGGTCGACGCGGCCGCGGTAGGGCGGCTTGACCCAATCGCTGGCCGCGAAGCGGGATTGCCGGAACACCGGCAGCTGCTTGCTGAAGGTGTCGAAGCCGGCCTTGCCGTGGATCGCGCCCATGCCGCTGGGGCCGATGCCGCCGAACGGCAGCTCGTGCACGCCGAAGTGCAGCAGGGTGTCGTTGACGGTGACGCCGCCGGAGGTGGTTTGCTCGAGGATGCGCTCGACCGTCGCCCGGTCGCGCGAGAACGCATACAGCGCCAGCGGCGGGGCGCCGGCGTTGACCAGCGCCAGCGCCTCCTCCAGCGTGCGGTAGCTGCGGACCGGCAGGATCGGCCCGAAGATCTCCTCGCGCGCCACCAGCGCCGCGTCGGGCGGGTCCAGCACCAGGGTCGGCGCGAACAACCGCTCGCGCTGCGCGCGCGCCGGCTCCAGCGCGACCAGCTCGATCACCTCGCAGCCGCGCGCGCGGGCATCGTCCAGGTAGCCGCGCAGGCGCGCGTACTGCGCGTCGTTGACGATCCGGGTGTAGTCGTCGGCGTCGGCGAGGTCGCCGTAGCGCGCCGCGACCTCGGCCCGCAGCGCGGCGACGAAGGCGTCGCGCCGGGCCGCGTCCACCAGCGCGTAATCCACGCCGATGCAGGTCTGCCCGGCGTTGAACCACTTGCCGCCGGCGATGCGCGCGGCGGCCGAGGGCAGCGGGAAATCCGGGGCCAGGATCGCCGGCGCCTTGCCGCCGAGCTCCAGCGTCACCGGCGTCAGGTTGGGCGCGGCCGCGGCCAGCACCTTGCGCCCGACCGCGGTGGAACCGGTGAACAGCAGGTGGTCGAACGGCAGCGCCGCGAACGCGGCGCCGA
>JAKFDF010000135.1:0-15626 GCA_036676275.1 Lysobacter sp. | reverse complement strand
ACGGTCGGTTCGACCGCCCCGTTCGTCGGCCTGCTGGGTACGGTGTGGGGCATCTACGGCGCCCTGATCCGCATCGGTGCCACCGGCCAGGCGTCGATCGACGCGGTCGCCGGCCCGGTCGGCGAGGCGCTGATCATGACCGCGCTCGGCCTGTTCACGGCGATCCCGGCGGTGCTCGCGTACAACTTCTTCGTGCGCCTGAACCGGGTCACCTACAACAAGTTCGACACCTTCGCGCACGACCTGCACGACTTCTTCGCCACTGGCGCGCGTGTCGGCGAACTGCCGGCCAAGCGCTAAAAGCAACCCGACGGAGTCAGGCCCATGGCCTTCAGTAGCGGTAGCGAAAGCGGCGCCCCGATGTCGGAGATCAACGTCACGCCCCTGGTGGACGTGATGCTGGTCCTGCTCATCATCTTCATGATCACGGCGCCGCTGATGTCGCACAAGATCAAGGTCGAGCTGCCGCAGGCGAACCTCGACAAGCGCGAGGAGAAGATCCCGCCGGCGCCGCCGATCACGGTCACCGTGACCGAGGACGGCAAGCTGTACTGGAACGACCAGCCGGTGACCGCCAACATGCTGGAGAGCCAGTTGTCGGTCGAGGCCCAGAAGACCCCGCAACCCGCGGTCAACATCCGCGGCGACGAGACGACCAAGTACCGGACGATCTCGGAAGTGGTCAACAAGGCCCAGGCCCAGGGCATCCGCAAGGTCGGTTTCGTCGCCACCAAAGTCCGGCCGCGCTGAGGAGCACCCACGATGGCATTTAGTACCAATTCCGGCGGCGGCCCGATGTGCGACATCAACGTCACGCCGCTGGTCGACGTGATGCTGGTGCTGCTGATCATCTTCATGGTGACGGCGCCGATCCTGTCCTACCCGATCGATATCGACCTGCCGCAGCGTTCGCTGACCCCGCCGCCGGAAAACAAGAATCCGCCGGAGCCGATCAGCCTGCGCATCGATGCCTCCGGCCAGGTGTTCTGGAACGACAGCCCGGTCCCGCTCTCCGCCTTGCAAAGCATGATGGAGACCGAGGTCGAGCGCGATCCGAACAACCAGCCCACGCTGCAGATCGACACCAACGACGAGGCCGATTACGGCATCCTGGCCAGGGTCCTGGCCGCCGCGCGCAATGCGCAGATGCAGAAGATCGGCTTCGTCAAGAAGTAACGCAATACGCTCCATCGGCGCGCATGCGCGCCGCGACGCTTACCTACCTTCATTGCGCCGCCCCTCGCCGGGCGGCGCTTTTTTTTGCACCCGCTCCCGTTCGGCGCATTCACGCCGGCACCACGATCGGCCGCGCATAAGCGGCTTGCGGGATCGTCCGCGGGCAAGGGGAAGGAACATGGCCTTCACGAATGCCACGGCGCAACGCGACAGCGTCGCGCAGATCAACATCACGCCCCTGGTCGACGTGATGCTGGTGCTGCTGGTGATCTTCATGATCGCGGCGCCGGTGCTGACGCAGCGCATCCCGTTGACCCTGCCCGGCACCGCGCCGCCGCCATCGACCGGGGCCACCCCGGCGATCATCGACCTGCGGATCGACGCCGCGGGGCAACTCACGTGGAATGGCTCGGCCGCGCCATTGACGGCGCTGCAGCCGATGCTCGAAGCGGAACTGCAGCGCGCCCCGGCCAATCCGCCGACCTTGCGGATCGATGCCAACGGCGATGCCGACTACGGGGTGGTGGCCAAGGTGCTGGCGGCGGCGCACAACGCCGACCTGACCCGGATCGCCTTCGTGATCGAGTGACTCAGGCCGCGAGCAGGCGCAGGTAGCCGCGCACGGTGGCGTCCAGCCCGGCGTACAGGGCTTCGGCGATCAGCGCATGCCCGATCGAGACCTCGAGCACGCCCGGCACCGCGGCGATGAAGGCCGCGAGGTTGTCCTGGCTCAGGTCATGGCCGGCGTTGACGCCGAGCCCGGCGGCCCGGGCGCGGAGGGCGCTGTCGCGGCAGGCGTCGAGCGCGTCGGCGGCGTCCCCCGCGGCGAACGCTTCGGCATAGGGACCGGTGTAGAGCTCGATGCGGTCCGCGCCGATCGCGGCGGCCGCCGCGACGTTGGCGTCGCCGGGATCGGCGAACAGGCTGACCCGGCACCCCAGCGCCTTCAGCGCGGCGACATGCGGACGCAGGCGCCCGCCATCGCGGGCGAAGTCGAAACCGTGGTCGGAGGTCAGCTGGGCGTCGCCGTCGGGCACCAGCGTCGCCTGCGCCGGGCGCGCCTGCGCGCACAGCGCGTGGAAGCCGGGATAGCCGTCGCGCGGCGGCGCGAACGGGTTGCCTTCGAGGTTGAACTCGACGCCGCGCGCGCGGCACAGCGCCGCCAGCGCCAGCACGTCGTCGGCGCGGATGTGGCGTGCGTCGGGGCGCGGATGCACGGTGATGCCGTGCGCGCCGGCATCCAGGCATGTGGTCGCGGCGCGGACCACGTCCGGTGCGTGGCCGCCGCGCGAATTGCGCAGCACCGCGATCTTGTTGACGTTGACGCTGAGGACCGTCACCGGCGGCGCCGTGCGCGGAGTTATCCGCGGTCGCCCATCGGCGGCTCGCCCGTCGCGGCGTCGCGCCGGGCTTCGGCCTGCTCGCGCAGGCGCCGCAGTTCCTGCGGATCCAGCAACAGCGCCTCGTCGCGGCTGCGGCTGCCGACGCGCCGGGCCAGCAGGCCCAGTGCGGCGGCCAGCAGCAAGCCCAGGGCGGCGAGCAGGCAGAGCATCGCCAGCAGCATCGACGTGGTCCGGAAGGCGGCCGCAAGCGCAGCCAGTGCCAGCAGCAGGAAGACCCAGGGCATCGCGACGCCTCCTCGTGAGGGCCGCAGTCTAGCGCGAACCGGTCCGCGGTAAACCAGCGCAAGGCGCAATGCCGGGGGGGCGCCACGCACCCGGAAAAACGCGCCGCTGCGCCGCGACCGGTGCAGCCCGGAGCCCGGGGCCCACGACCTCGGGAGCTCCGTCCGGCAGGCGGAAAGCGCGGCCCTCAAAGCAGCGGCGACAACAACCGCGCCAGCGCCTCGGGCAGGCGCGCCGTCCACAATGGCTGCGCGCGCTCGGCGCGCACCCGCGGCGCGCTGGCGAATTCGCCTTCGATCAGCCGCGCCAACTGCGTGGCGATCGCGGCATCGCGGAACAGCACCGAGACCTCGAAATTGAGCCGGAAGCTGCGCGAATCGAAATTGGCGCTGCCGATGATCGCCAATTCGTCGTCGACCAGCAGCGCCTTGGTATGCAGCAGGCGCGGACCATATTCGTAGACGCGGGCGCCGGCGGCCATCAGGTCGCCGAAGTACGAGCGCGCGGCCCATGTCACCAGCCGCGAATCGCTGCGCCTGGGCACCAGCACGCGCACGTCCACGCCGCCGAGCGCGGCGGAGGTCAGCGCCATCATCGCCGCCTCGCCGGGCACGAAGTAGGGCGTGGCCAACCACACCCGGCGGGTCGCGGCGTGGATCGCGCCGACGTGCAGGCGATGGATCGCCTCCCATGGCGAATCCGGGCCCGAGCTCAGCACCTGCGCCGCGATCGGCCCGGGTTGCGGCGGCGGCATCGCCTGCGCGACCGAGGCGATGAAGTCGCGCTTGCCGCTGGCGTAGGCCCAGTCCTCGACGAACAGCAGTTGCAGCGAACGCACCGCGTCGCCTTCGATCCGCAGGTGCAGGTCGCGGTAGGCGTCCGGGCGCAGGCGTTCGTTTTCCTCGTCGGTGATGTTGATCCCGCCGGTGAACGCGACCCGGCCGTCGACGACGACGATCTTGCGGTGCGAGCGCAGGTTGAGCCAGGTGCGCTTCCAGATCCGGCCGAAACGCATCGGATGGAACCACGCCAGTTCGCCGCCGGCGTCCAGCAGCGGCGCGAAGAAGCGCTGCGGGCACGCCGCCGAACCGACCGCGTCGAGCAGCAGCCGCACCGCGATGCCGGCGCGCGCGCGTTCCACCAGTGCATCGCGCAATGCGGTGCCGCTGCGGTCGGCGGCGTAGATGTAGTACTCCAGGTGGACGTGGTGGCGCGCCTGGCGGACGGCTTCGAGGATGGCGTCGTAGGTCGCCGCGCCATCGACCAGCAGGCGCACGTCGGTCGCGGTGGTGATCGGCAGGCCGGTGGCCGCCTGCCCGAGGGCCGCGAGTTCCGCGGGCTCGCCGCCCGCCTCCGGGCCCGCGCTGGCCGGCAACGCGACCCGTGCCCGCGCGCGCCGCATCCGGTGCCGCTTGATCCGCTGCGGCCCGAACACCAGGTAGACCAGGAAACCCACGTACGGCAGGGCGGCCAGCCCCAGCAGCCAGCTCAGGGTCGCGGCGGGCGCCCGCTTCTGCAGCACGATCCAGCCGCCCAGCCATACCAGGTAGCCGAGCCAGCCGACGGTGAGGTACACGCCCAGGTGCGGTACCGACAGCAGCCAGCGCCAGAGGTCGTGGACCGGATCGAGCATGAAGGATTCAGCGGCATGTCGCGGGCATTGCGACGCGCCCAGCGTAGGCTGTGGCGATGGAAGATGCACCCGTCGATGCGCGCAAGGCGCGGGCGCCGATCAAGGGCCGCGGCGCGGCTTCGTATGTCAGCGGGCGCTACGAGAAAACCGTCGTCCGCGGCGAGGACGACGGCTGGGGCTCGGTGTACGCCGACGCCTTCGACGACCAGGGCGAGCCGCTGGCGCCGCGCCCGCAGACGCGCGTCACCGAGGAGCGCGCGCGCAGCATCGTCAGCCGCAACGATTCGCCCGACATCGGCTTCAGCCAGTCGGTCAATCCGTATCGCGGCTGCGAGCATGGCTGCGTGTACTGCTTCGCGCGGCCGTCGCATGCCTACCTCGACCTGTCGCCGGGGCTGGACTTCGAGACCCGGCTGTACGCCAAGACCAACGCCGCCGAACGCTTGCGCCATGAACTGGCCAAGCCGGGCTACGTCCCGGCGCCGATCGCGCTGGGCATCAACACCGACGCCTACCAGCCGATCGAGCGCCGCTATCGCATCACCCGCGAACTGCTGGAAGTGCTGGCGCAGTGCCGGCATCCGGTCAGCCTGATCACCAAGAGCGCGCTGGTCGCCCGCGATCTCGACCTGCTGGCGCCGATGGCGCGCGAGCGCCTGGTTACCGTGCACTTCTCGATCACCACGCTCGACAACCAGCTGGCCGCGAAGATGGAACCGCGCGCGACCGCGCCGCACGGCAAGCTGCGCGCGATGCAGGCGCTGGCCGAGGCCGGCGTCCCGGTGGGGGTGATGGTGGCGCCGGTGGTGCCGATGGTCACCGACCGCGAGATCGAACGCATCCTCGAGGCCGCGCACGCGCATGGCGCGCGTTCGGCCGGCTACGTGCTGCTGCGGCTGCCGCACGAGCTCAAGCAGGTCTGGCGCGAATGGCTGGAGCTGCACTATCCCGAGCGCGCCGCGCACGTGATGAGCCTGGTCCGGCAGATGCGCGGCGGCAAGGATTACGACAGCACCTTCGGCAAGCGCATGCGCGGCGAGGGCCCGTTCGCGCAGCTGGTCGCGCAGCGGTTCGCCAAGGCGCATGCGCGGCTGGGTTACGGGCGGTTGCCGCCGCTGGATGGCAGCCGGTTCGTGGCGCCGCGGAAACCGTCGCCGCAGGCCGAGTTGTTCTAGCCGCGCGCCCGGGACGACAGCCCGGTCCGCGACGACGGCTCGCGCACCCGGCGCACCGGAGCGCGATCAACCCGGGAGCCGCGGCAACAGCGGCCCGCCCAGCCACAGCCACTGCGCCATCCATGCGCTCACCAGGGCGATCAGGACCGTCAGCGGCAGGCCGATGCGCAGGAAGTCGCCGAAACGGTACTGCCCCGGCCCCAGGATCAGCAGGTTGCCGTGGTGCCCGATCGGGGTCAGGAACGCGACCACCGCGCCCAGCGCGGTGCACACCACGAACGGCGTCGGCGGCAGCCCGAGCGAGCTGGCCAGCGACACCGCGATCGGCCCCAGCAGCACCGTGGTCGCCGAATCCGACAGGATCTGGGTCAGCAGCGCCGCGGCCGAGAACAGCACCAGCAGCACCCCGAGCGTCGGCCAGTGGGCGACGACGTGCAGCAGGCCGCGGGCCAGCAGGTCGGCGGTGCCGGTCTGTTCCATCGCGATGCCCAGCGGGATCACGCCGGCGATCATCACGAAGATGCGCACGTCGATCCCGCGATAGGCGCGATCGACCTTGACGCAGCCGCTGACGACCATCGCCACCGCGCCGAGCAGGAACGCCAGCGGCGCCGGCAACCATTCGGTGGCCGCGGCGAGGATCGTCACGCCGAGGATCGTCAGGGCCAGTGGCGCGCGCAGCCGGCGTTTGGCCTCGCCGGCGAACGGCACCAGCATCAGGAACCCGTGGTGCGCGGCCAGGTCGCCGAAATGCGCCGGCTTGCCCCACAGCACCAGCAGGTCGCCTTCACGCAGCCGCGCGTCGGACAGGCGCTGGGCCATGTCCCCCGCGCGTCGCCACAGGCCGACGATCACCGCGTCGAACTGGCGCGAGAAGTCCAGTTCGCGGATCGAACGGCCGATGAATTCCGAACCCGGCGCCACCACCGCCTGCACCAGTTGCGACTCGCCGTCGCCGCCGAGCTTGCTGCCGTAGCGGGAGATGGCATTGAGGTCCAGGCCCGGGTCGTCGTGCAGCGACATCAGTTCATCGGCCGCCGCTTCCACCAGCAGCACGTCGCCGGCCAGCAGCGGGCTGGCGGGGCCGAGGTCGGCGCGCGGCTTGCCGTTGCGCAGCCAGCCGCGCAGCCGGAACTTGTCGCCCAGCGCCTTCTGCAGCTCGGCCAGTGGCCGCGTGCTCCAGCGCGAACCCTCGACCACCAGCAGCTCGGTGCGATAACGCTCCAGCCGCAGGTAATCCTCGTCGCCGTGGGCGCCGCTGCGCTTGGGCAGCAGCCAGCGCGCGAACTGCATATAGACGATGCCGACCAGGACCAGCGCGATGCCGATCGGGGTGATCGAGAAGATCCCCAGGCCGGGGCTGCCGGTCCGTTCGAGCAGGTCGTTGGCGAGCAGGAACGCCGGCGCGCTGACCAGCGTCAGCGTGGTGCCCAGCGACGCGGCCAGCGACATCGGCATCAGCAGCCGGGATGCCGGCAACTGCCGTTCCCGCGCATAGCGCAGCAGGATCGGCAGCATCATCGCCGTCACCATCACGTGGTGGGTGAACGCGGCCAGCGCCGCCACGGCCGGCATCACCACCGCGATCGCGCGCGCTTCGCTGTGCCCGGCGGCGCGTCCGATCCACTGGCCGATGCGCTCGGTGATCCCGGTCGCGGCCAGCGCCCCGGAAATCACGAACACCGCCGCGACGATGATCGCCGGCTCGCTGGCGAACCCGGACAGCGCCTGGTCGGCGTCCAGCAGGCCGGTGAGCACCAGCGCCAGCAGCAGCAGCATCGCGGTGACGTCAACCCGCAGCCGTTCGCTGACGAACAGGTACAGCCCGCCGGCGAGGATCAGCAGGAACAGGATCTGTTGGTAGGCCATCGGGGTGCTGGCAATCGCATCGCCGGCATTGTGCGGTATCGCGCTTTCACCTGTCGTGCACCCCCCCTGCACGGCCTTCCGGGGCATACTTCGCGCCGGTGTCGCCAGCAGTACCGCCCATGTTCGCGTCCGATCCCGTGGTCCCCGGGGACCAGCGCTATCGCCTGGCAATGGATGCGCTCGCCGACGGCGTGGCGATCGTGGACCTGCAGGGACGCTGGGTCGAGGTCAATCCCGCGTTGTCGCGGGCGCTCGGCCACGATGCACGGGCGCTGCGCGGACAGCCGGTGGCGGCGAGCGTCCATCCGGACGATGCCGCGGCCGCGCAGGCGCACCTGGCGGCACTGGCCCAGGGGCGCGCGCCCGGGCCATGGCTGGCGCGGTTCCGCGGCAGCGACGGCGGCGCGCTGCAGGCGCGGACCCGGATCGAAGCGGTGCGCGACGACGGTGGCGCGACTTGCTGGCTGGTGCTGCAGCTGCAGGAGGCGCAGCCGTCGCAAGCCGAACAGGCATTGCGCCAGGCACTGGCCGAACGCGATGCCAGCGTGCGCGCACTGGTTCGGGAGCAGGACGTGCTGGCCTACGGCATCTCCCACGACCTGCGCGCACCGTTGCGCGCGATCGAGAATTTTTCCGCGCTGCTCGAGCGCCAGTCCGGATCGCTCGATGACGCCGGGCGCGGCCACCTGCAGCGCATCCGCGCCGCCGCCGCGCGCATGGGCGGGTTGATCGAGGCCTTGCTGGACCTCGCGCGGGTGGACCGCGCCGAGCTGGCGCCCGGGCCGGTCGACCTCGGCCTGCTGGCGGGCCTGGCGGTCGCCGAACTGCAGGAACTGGAACCCGGGCGCGGCGTGGACCTGGACATCGCGCCATCGCTGCTGGCGTGGGGCGACGAACGCCAGCTGCGGATGCTGGTGACGCAGCTGCTGCGCAATGCCTGGAATTTTTCCGCCGGGCGCGAACGGGTGCGGATCGAGGTCGCCGGCGGCCGGGTCGATGGCGTGCTGCGGGTCGCCGTGCGCGACCACGGCAGCGGTTTCGACATGCGTTATGCTGAAAAAATGTTCGACCCCTTCCAGCGCCTGCACGGCCCGGAGCAGGGCGGCGGCAACGGCATCGGCCTGGCGATCGCCAGGCGCATCGTCGAGCGCCATGGCGGTCGCTTGTGGGCGGAGTCGGAACCCGGCGCCGGCAGCACCTTCCATCTCCAATTGCCCGCCGCCGAGGCGGCCACCGAACCCGACGAGCGCGACGCATGATGCACAAGGAAATCCTGCTGGTCGAAGACAACCCCGACGACGTCGAGTTGACCCGGATCGCCTTCAGCGAGGCCAAGGTCGCCAACCACCTGGTGGTCGCGCAGGACGGCGCCGAGGCCCTGGACTACCTGTTCGCGCGCGGCAGGCATGCCGGGCGCGACCCGGACGACCTGCCGTCGATCGTGCTGCTCGACCTCAACCTGCCCAAGGTCGACGGTCGCCAGGTGCTGCAGGCGATCCGCGAGAACGAGAAGACCCGCAGCCTGCCGGTGGTGGTGCTGACCACCAGCGCCGAGCCGTTCGACGTCGAAGCCAGTTACGCGCTGGGCGTCAACAGCTACATCCAGAAGCCCGTGGACTTCGAGCGCTTCGTGTGGGCGGTGAAGCAGGTGGGGCTGTACTGGCTGGTGCTCAACCACCCGCGCGACAACACGTAACAAGCCCATCGCGTCGCGCGCTGCGGCGCGTTGCAGGGACGCCGCGGGCGGGAATGCCGCGGGGCGCGGCTGGTGCTCGACCATCCAAGGGATGGCGCACAGCAGGCTTGCATGCCTGCCTGCGGGGCGTTGCAGCGGCGCCGTCGCAAGGATGCGGCGCGGCGCCCGGTCTTCCGCGCACGGCGGCGCCTGCAGCGGCTTACCGCGATGCGAACAGGATTTCCGCGCGCTGGAACAGGATCCAGCTGGTGGCGATGAACTTGTCGCCGTGCTGCGGGCGGTTGCCGCGATGGGTATGGGTGAACGCGGCGGGCGCGACCAGCAGGCTGCCGGTGCGTGGCGCGATCCTGCGCTGCTGGAACAGGAATTCGGTTTCGCCCGCATCGAAGCCGTCGTTGAGGTAGAGCGTCCACAGCAGGTGCCGGTGCAACGTCTCGGCGCCGGGGTCGCGGGGGTACAGCTCGCAGTGCCAGTAGGGATAGCCGCCTTCGCCGGCTGCGTACCACTGCAGGTTGATCGCGCCGGGCCGCAGGCAGGTGCTGGCCAGGGGCGCCAGCGTGGCATCGTCCATCGCCGCGACGTCTTCAGCGCGCAGGCGCCTCGGCTCCCCGGCCCCGGCCCCGGGTTGCTGCAGCATCAGCGGCGCCACCAGCGCTTGCGGATACCGGCGCAGGTAGGCCAGCAGGCCGGCGAACGCGGCCCGGTTGAGCATCGCCTCGACATCGGCCCATTGCGGCTTGCCGGCCAGCGACAGGTCGCGGCTGTGCTTGAGCTCGGGGAACACGCCGCCGCCCACGCGGCCGGGTTGCAACCCGGTCCCGCCGCGCAGGCGCGCGACGATGTCCGCGCAGGCGGCGGGGTCGAGCGCGTCCGGGTAGACCTCGATGAAGTCGTGGTCGGCGCTCATGCTTCCACGGGGGGCGCCGCCGCCGCGGCATCGTGCTGGCGGTGGTAGCCCGTGGCCACGGCGACTTCCGCCCGCGACCCCAGGAAAACCGGCACCCGCTGGTGCAGCTGCGACGGCGCCACGTCGAGCAGGCGCTGGCGCCCGTCGGTCGCCGCGCCGCCGGCCTGCTCGACCAGCAGCGACATCGGGTTGGCCTCGTACATCAGTCGCAGCTTGCCGGCCTTCGACGGATCCTTGCGGTCCCACGGATAGATGAAGATCCCGCCGCGGGTGAGGATGCGGTGCACGTCGGCGACCATCGACGCGATCCAGCGCATGTTGAAATCCTTGCCGCGCGGGCCTTCCCTGCCGGCCAGCAGGTCGCGCACGTAGTCCTGCATCGGCGCTTCCCAATGGCGCTGGTTGGACATGTTGATCGCGAACTCCCTGGTCTCTTCCGGGACGCGCATGTCCTTCTGGGTGAGCACGAAGGAACCCTGCTCGCGATCCAGCGTGAACGCATGGGTGCCGTGGCCGATCGTCAGCACCAGCATCGTCGACGGCCCGTAGATGCAGTAGCCGGCCGCGACCTGGGCCGTGCCCGGCTGCAGGAAATCCGCGTCGGTGACCGTCGCCACCCCTTCCGGGCAGCGCAGCACCGAGAAGATCGTGCCGACGCCGACGTTGACGTCGATGTTGCTGCTGCCGTCCAGCGGGTCGAACAGCAGCAGGTAGTTGCCGCGCGGATAGGCGTCGGGGATCGGCTGGCAGTGGTCCATTTCCTCCGACGCGCAGGCCGCCAGGTGCCCGCCCCAGGCGTTGGCCTCCAGCAGCACGTCGTTGGCGATCACGTCGAGCTTCTTCTGCGCCTCGCCCTGGACATTGCCGGTGCCGGCGTCGCCGAGCACGCCGCCGAGCGCGCCCTTGCCGACCGCGACCGAGATCCGCTTGCAGGCGCGCGCGACCACCTCGACCAGCAGCCGCAGGTCGGGATTGATCCGGCCCGCGCGCTTTTCCTCGATCAGGAAGCGGGTGAGGGAAATCGGTTCGGCGGCGGCGTGGGACATGGCGAGGGGCGGTTGCGGCGGGGCCGCCATTGTCGCCCGCGCCGCGAACGATTGCAGTCGGCGGGCTGCCGCGCCGCGCCAGCGGCTCCCCAACCCGCGGCGGGGCCGCCTGCCGAGCCCGTGTAACCGGCTGCGGTGCCGCGAGGGCCCGCGCCGCTGCGGCTACACGTCGGCGTCGGTTGCCCAGCCTTCGCCGCTGCCGCGGTGGAACACGCGGTCGCTGTCCAGCACCGTGCCGGCGGGATACGACTCCTGCGTCGCCAGCCGCGCGTAGATCGGGGTGAAGTCCGGCCCGGTGGCGTCCATCAGCTGCTCGAAGCTGTCGATGACGAAGTAGGTCTTCTGGTAGGTGTCGATGCGGTAGCGGGTGCGCATGATCCGTTCCAGGTCGAAGCCGATCCGGTTGGGCGCGTCGGATTCCAGGCAATGGATGCTTTCGCCCTTCGAGGAGACGATCCCGCTGCCGTAGATGCGCAGGCCGTCCTGCTGCCGGATCAGGCCGAACTCGACCGTGTACCAGTACAGCCGGGTGAGGTTGACCAGCGCGTCGGCGCCGATGCCGTGCGCCTTGACCCCGCCGCGGCCGTAGGCCTGCATGTAGTCGGCGAACATCGGGTTCATCAGCAGCGGCACGTGCCCGAACAGGTCGTGGAACAGGTCCGGCTCGGCGAGGTAGTCCAGTTGTTCGGGCTTGCGGATCCACCAGGTCACCGGGAAGCGGCGGTTGGCCAGGTGCTCGAAGAAGGTCAGCTCCGGCAGCAGGCCTTCGACCCCGACCAGGGACCAGCCGGTGGCCTTTTCGAGCACGGTGTTGAGGTCGTCGAACTTCGGGATCGCATCGGGCGTCATCCCCATCGCGTCCTGCGCGAGCAGGAACTCGTCGCTGGCGCGGCCGACCAGCAGCCGGCGCTGGCGCGCGAACAGCTGTCGCCAGACATCGTGGTCGGTGGCGGTGTAGTCGTCCCACGGCTGGCGGACGACATCGGTGGTGTAGACCGGGACGTAGCCCTTGTCGGTCTGCTGGTGTTCGACCCGGCGCGGCGTGCCGGTGGTCGGCGCATTGCTGGAAGGCAGGCTGCTCATGCGTCGAGTTTACGCCCGGCGGGGCGGGCGTTGCCGCGGACGGCGGTCAGCGCGGCGCCGCCGTCTCCATGCCCTGCGCGACGCCATGGCGGCGGCCGAAGGCGTCGCCCGCGTTCCAGCGCGGAGGCTGCGCGCGGTCGGCGACCGCCATGCCGATCCGTGCGGCCAGCGCCGCCAGGCGCGCGGCATCGGGATACTGGATCGGCTGGCGGCTGTCGTCGCAGGGCTGGTGGTAGCAGCGGCGCAGGAACTCGCGCTGCGCCAGCAATGGCGCGGTGCGTGCATCGGCGGGCTTGCCGGCGCTGGCGGCCGCTGCCAGGGTGCCGGCGTCGAGGACCAGCGCCGGGACCCCGGCGCGCACGAACGCGTACTGGTCGCTGCGCGTGAACACCGATTCCTCCGGGAACGGATCGGGCGACAGCGGCAGCTGCATCTGCCGCGCCGCCTGCTGCACGACCGCCGCCAGGCTGGAGTGCCCGGCGCCGATGGCCACCGCGTCGCGGGTCGGCGCCAGCAGCATCGGCATGTCGATGTTGATCGCTGCCAGCGTGCGTCCATGCGGATGCGACGCGAACCACTGCGCGCCGAGCAGGCCCTGTTCCTCCGCGGTGCTGGCCAGGAACAGCAATGGCCGCTTGCCGGGCGCGGCGGCGCGGGCGATGCGCGCGGCCTCCAGCACGATCGCCACGCCGAGCGCGTTGTCGAGCGCGCCGTTGTAGATGCCATCGCCGTCCACGGCCGCGCCGCTGCCCAGGTGGTCCAGGTGCGCGCCCAGCACCACGGTTTCGCCGGCCAGCCGCGGATCGCCGCCGGGCAGCACGCCGACCACGTTGCGGCTGTCGAGGGCGGCGATCTTGCTGCGCGTGGCCAGCGACAGCGACAGCGGCAGCGCGAAAGCCTTGGCCCTGCCGTCGCGGGCGGCCGCGGCCAGTGCCGCGGCGGTATGGCCGCTGCCGTCGAACAGCAGGTCGGCGGCGGCCGCGCTGACGGTCGCGACCACGCGCAACTGCGGGACCGTGTCGAGCGCGCGGCCGTCGGCGCCGCGCAGGCGCAGTTGCGGCTGCGCCCACGCGGCGGCCTGTTGCGGCCATGGCGCGCGCGCTTCGTCCTGCGCGCTGTCGACGAACACCGCGCCGATCGCGCCGCGCGCCGCCAGTGCGCGCAGCTTCTCGTCGCGCATGCCGTGGAGCGCGCGCTGGTCGTCGTCGAAGGCCGCCGGCGCGCCGCCGAACAGGACCGCGACCTTGCCGCGCAAATCGACTCCGGCGAGGTCGTCATGGCCGCGCTCGGGCGCCACCACGCCCATGCCGACGAACACCGCCGGCGCGCGCACGCTGCGTTCGGCCGAGTCGAAATCCGGTGCCGGCAGGAACTGGTCGCCGAAGCGCAGTGCGATCGTGCGGTCGCTGCGCAGCACCTCGAAACGCGCACCATCGGCCACGCGGGTGGCCGACAGCAACGGCACGCGCTGGAAATAGCTGCCGTCGTCGCCCGCCGGCCGCAGGCCGATCGCGCGCATGCGCGCGGCGACGAGATCGGCGGCGCGATCGAACCCGGGCGTGCCGGTGCGGCGGCCCTGCATGCGGTCGTCGGCCAGCGCGGCGACATCGGACCGGATGCGGCCTGCGGCCGCGGAATCCGGCGGCGGGGTGGTCGCGGCCACCGGCTGCGCCGCGGGTGCCGGCGCGCGATCGCAGGCGGCGAGTACGCATGCAAGCAGGGTCGCGATCGTGGCAACGCGGACGCGGGGCAGGTTGGATGGCATGCGCGACTCCGGATCGTGGCGGCGACGCTAGCACAGCGCCGCCACCGGCCGCGGCCGCGGCTATGCTTCGCGCATCCCGGGGAGCCTCGATGGAAACCACGAACCACCATCCCGTCGCGACACCGCCGACGCGCGCGGAACGGTTGCTGTTGTTGGCGCTGGTGGCCGGCGCGTTGCTGTGGTCGGCGATCGCGCCGGCCGACCGCATGACCTGGTTCCTGGAAGTCGTGTGGGTGCTCGCGGCGCTGCCGCTGCTGGCATGCAGCTGGCGCCGCTTCCCGTTGACGCGGCTGCTGTGCTGGCTGCTGGCCGCGCATGCGCTGGTGCTGATCCATGGCGGCGCCCATACCTATGCGCAGACGCCTGCCGGTTTCTGGCTGCGCGATGCCGGCAACGCGCTCGGGCTGGCGCTGTCGCGCAACCCGTGGGACCGCGTTGGCCACTTCATGCAGGGGTTCGTCCCCGCGATCCTGGCGCGCGAGCTGCTGTTGCGCCTGACCCCGCTGCGCCGCGGCGCGTGGCTGGCGTACCTGGTGCTGGCGGCGTGCCTGAGCTTCAGCGCGTTTTTCGAGCTGATCGAATGGGGGGCGGCGCTGGCGTTCGGTGCCGATGCCGACGCTTTCCTGGCGACCCAGGGCGACGCCTGGGACACGCAATGGGACATGTTCCTGTGCCTGTGCGGTGCCGGCGCGTCGCTGCTGCTGTGGTCGCGGTTGCACGACCGGCAACTGGGCCCCGCGACAGGCGGGGCGGCAGGCCGCGGCGCGGGTTCCGGGGTGGCCGCCGGGCCGCGCACGCGTTAGCGCGCGGGCCCGGTCGCGACGCCGTCCGTCCGGTCCCGCGCACGCCTGCATTGCCGCGCCGGTCACAGTGTTGCAACATCGCAGGCGGTGGCGCGCCGCGCCCACGTCCGGGGAACCATGACCATGATCCGTCGCCCGTCGCCACGGTTGTTGGCGCTTGCCATCGTCGCGCTGCTGCCTTGCGCCGCTTTCGCGCAAACCGAACCCACGCCGCCCGCAACGCAGCCGGCCGCAGGCGAGCAGGCGCAGGAGCCGTCGCCCGACGCCCCGCAGGCGGAAAGCGGCCAGCAGCGCACGGCCGCCGAACCGGTGACCCTCGGCGCGGTGCAGGTCACCGCCGAGCGCCGCGCCGAGGACATCCAGGACGTGCCGATGGCGATCACCACCGTCGACGGCGAGAAGCTGCAGGTGCTGACTTCCGGCGGCGACGACATCCGCCTGCTGTCCGGGCGCCTGCCGAGCCTCAACATCGAGTCCTCCTACGGGCGCTCGTTCCCGCGCTTCTACGTGCGCGGCCTGGGCAATTCGGACTTCGACCTCAACGCCTCGCAGCCGGTGTCGCTGGTGTACGACGACGTGGTCCAGGAAAACCCGATCCTCAAGGGTTTCCCGATGTTCGACATGGACAGCGTCGAGATGTACCGCGGCCCGCAGGGCACGCTGTTCGGCCGCAACTCCCCGGCCGGCGTGATCCGGTTCTCCTCGGCGCGGCCGCAGCAGCAGTCCGGCGGCTACGGCCGCATCTCCTACGGCAGCTACGGCACCGCCAACGTCGAGGGCGCGCTCACCGGCGCGCTGTCGCCGACGGTTTCGGCGCGCTTCTCGCTGCTGCACCAGCGCCGCGACAA
>JAKFDF010000134.1:0-2696 GCA_036676275.1 Lysobacter sp. | reverse complement strand
TGCAGGTGGAGCCGCTCTGCGCCACGTCGAGGTAGCCGTAGATGCCGCCGGAGCCCCATTCGTACTGGCCGGTCTTCTGGTTGCCGCCGGGGCCGGTGCCGATCTCGGCGGTGGTCAGGCCGTTCCAGTGCTTGAGCACCTTGCCGTTGCGCGCGTCGACGATCACGAACGGGCGGGTCGGGCTGCCGCCTTTGGCGGCGTCTGCGAACAGCTCCACGACCCATGCCAGGTGCGCATGGTCGCGCTCGTCGACGAAGACCATCTGCTGCGCCTTCTCGCGCGAAATCTTCAACGCCGTCGCGCGATTGCCGAAGGCCGCGTGCCGGGCGAGGGTCAACGCCTGCGCCCTGGCGACCTTGGCGGCCACGGTCGGCAGGTCGCCCGCCAGGCCTTCCAGCTTGCGCCCGAACAGGTTGCGCACGGCGCCGTCCTTGCGTTCGCTGACGATCACCTGCTCGCCGAACACCGGGATGCCGCGGAAGGTCTGCTGGTAGCGATAGTGCCGGCTGCCGTCGCGGTCGACCGCGCTGTTGAGCAGCTTCAACCCCGAATCGGCATCCAGGGACAGCAATTCGGCATGGCGGTCGGCCGATTGCGCCGGCACGCCGAGGCGCTGGGTGGCGGCCTTGTACTGCCTGTAGACCTGGGCGACGTCCTGCTTGTGCAGGTCGACGCGATGGGCCGCCTGCGCGGACATGGCGGCGAAGGCGAACGCCAGGGGCGAGAGCACGGCAAGGTAACGAACACGACTGCTGGAATGCATCACGGTGTCCTTAGGGTTGACGGTTACGGTTGATGGCGCGGCCGCCCGGCGGGCGGCCGGCAGCGGCTCCCCTCATTCGTCGATCGCGACGATGGCGTCGCGATCTCCCCGCACGGGTGCCCGGGCGCCTGTCCTGGCGGCCTGCTGTCGTCCGGCATCCATGCGCCTCCCCGACGTTCTCGAATGGGCCGCCAATGCGGCAATGGCCCTTTCCTTGCACACGGGCGGCAGCCCGGGAGCGAGGTCGAAGCCAGGAGGCGACGCGATCGAGCCTGCGCCGCGAAAGTGACGCTATGCGACAGTCAGCTGGCGTTCAAGCTGCAGGCGCAGCATTTCGGGTGCCGAAAAAGTGATCTTGATCACATTTCGATGCCGTAACCGGTTGCAGATTTTCTGTAACCGTTTACCGCCGGCGTGACGCGGGGCGTCAGAGCATCCCGGTTTCCAGGCGCGCGGCCTCGGACATCATGTTGCGGTTCCACGGCGGGTCGAACACCAGTTCGACGTCGGCCTCGGCCACGGTCGGGATCAGTTCCAGCTTGTTGCGCACGTCGTCGACCAGGATCTCGCCCATGCCGCAGCCCGGCGCGGTCAGGGTCATCTTGACCTCGACCAGGCGTTGCCCGTCTTCGCGATGCGTCACCACCGCCTCGTACACCAGGCCGAGGTCGACGACGTTGATCGGGATCTCCGGGTCGAAGCAGGTGCGCAGCTGCTTCCATACGAGTTGCTCGACCGTCTCGTCGGAGGCCCCGGGGGGCAATTCCAGGGGCTCGGCGGGCTCCTTGCCGATGGCGTCGGCATCGTGCCCGGCGATCCGGAACAGGTTGCCTTCGACGAACACCGTGTAGCTGCCGCCCAGGGCCTGGGTGATGTAGCCGACGCTGCCGGCCGGCAGGGTGACCGCGTCGCCCTGCGGCACCAGCACGGCGGCACAGTCGCGCTCGAAGCGCACGGGTTCGCTGCTGCGGGAATACATGTTCATGGCCAAGTGGGCTTGCAGCATCCACGCTGCGCGAAGGCGTCATTCTACCGCCGCGCGGACGCTATGCTGTGGTGCTTGCCGACACGAAGCCCGCCATGACCGACCCCACCGCGCGCCCGGCGCACCGGCCGTTGCCGGCCTTGTTCGCCCCGGCACTGGTGGCGCTGGGTAGCTGCGGGTTCGCTGCCGCCTGGATCCTGCTCGCGTTCGCGCGCGACCGCCAATGCAGCTGGATGGCGGTTTTCGCCGCGATCGACGCGGTGTTGTTGCTGCGGCTGGCACGGATGCCGGCGGGCGTGCCGCGCATGCTCGCCGCCATGCTCGCCACGTCCGTGTCCATCGTGCTCGCCAACTGGGGGATCGCCGCGGCCCAGATCGGCAAGCTGATGGGCCTGCTGCCCTGGGAGTCGGCTTTCAAGCTGGGCCCGCGGTACGCATGGACCCTGGCCGGGCTCGCCAACAAGCCGGCCGACCTTGCCTGGCTGGCGGTCGCATTGCTGCTGGCGGCGATCGCTTCGCGCTGAGCCCGGCCACGGGCCATGGCCCGAGCGGTGCGGTCAATGCCCGCCGTCCAGCGCCTTCAGCTCGCTGACCAGCGCACCGGCCATCTCCGCGCCGTCGCCGTACAGCATCCTGGTGTTGTCGCCGTAGAACAGTGCGTTCTCGATCCCGGCGAAACCGGTGCCCTTGCCGCGCTTGATGACCACGGTGTTCTTCGACTGGGAGACGTCGAGGATCGGCATGCCGTAGATCGGGGACGCGGGATCGGTCCTGGCCACCGGGTTGACCACGTCGTTGGCGCCGATCACCAGCGAGACATCGGTATTCGGGAACTCGGGGTTGATGTCGTCCATGTCGGCGATCAGGTCGTAGGGCACCCCGGCCTCGGCCAGCAGCACGTTCATGTGCCCGGGCATGCGCCCGGCGACCGGGTGGATCGCGAACTTG
>JAKFDF010000133.1:0-6695 GCA_036676275.1 Lysobacter sp. | reverse complement strand
CGGCGGGCGGCGCAGCAGCAGCGAGATCTGGCGGTAGGCCACGGCCTGCTTGGACAGGTCGTCGTAGATGATCAGCGCGTCTTCGCCGCGGTCGCGGAAGTACTCGCCCATGGTGCAGCCCGAGTATGGCGCGATGTACTGCATCGCCGCCGACTCGGACGCCGATGCGGCGACCACCGTGGTGTAGGCCATCGCGCCGTGCTCCTCGAGCTTGCGCACGATGTTGGCGATGGTCGAGTTCTTCTGGCCGATGGCGACGTAGATGCACCTGACGCCGCTGTGCTTCTGGTTGATGATCGCGTCGATCGCCACCGCGGTCTTGCCGGTCTGGCGGTCGCCGATGATCAGCTCGCGCTGGCCGCGGCCGATCGGGATCATCGCGTCGATCGACTTGTAGCCGGTCTGCACCGGCTGCGACACCGACTGGCGCCAGATCACGCCCGGGGCGATGGTCTCCACCGGCGACGAGGTCTTCGCGTCGATCGGGCCCTTGCCGTCGATCGGCTCGCCCAGCGCGTTGACCACGCGGCCGAGCATCTCCGGGCCGGTCGGCACCTCGAGGATGCGGGCGGTGGTCTTGGCCACGTCGCCCTCGCGCAGGTGCTCGTAGTCGCCCAGCACCACCGCGCCGACCGAGTCGCGCTCCAGGTTCAGCGCCAGCGCGTAGGTGGCGCGGCCGTCGTCGGTCGCGGGCAGCTCGATCATTTCGCCCTGCATCACGTCGGCGATGCCGAAGATGCGCACGATGCCGTCCGACACGCTGGTGACGGTGCCTTCGTTGCGCGCCTCGGCGGCCAGGCCGACCTTCTCGATGCGGGTCTTGATCAGTTCGCTGATTTCGGACGGGTTGAGCGTGGTGTTGGCCATCGGTGTTTCCCTTGGGCCGGCGTCGCCGCCGACGTTGCGTAAGTGTGTTTAGTTGACCAGCGCCGACTGCAGGCGCTCGAGCTTGCCCTTGAGCGAACCGTCGATGACGACGTCGCCGGCATCGATCACCGCGCCGCCGATCAGCCCCGGGTCGACCGCGGTTTCGAGCTCCACCTCGCGCCCGAAGCGCCGCACCAGCGCCGCCCTGAGCGCGTCGAGTTCGGACGCCGGCAATGCCGTGGCCGAGGTCACCGTGGCCTTGACCACGCGCTCGGCCTCGTTGCGCAGCTGCTCGTACAGGCCGGCGATCTCCGGCAATAGCGCGAGGCGGCGGTTGTCCGCCAGCAACGCGAGGAAGCGCGCGAACGAGGCCTGCGCACCCTGCCCGCCGGCGGGCGACAACAGCGCCACCGCATCGGCGTTGGCCAGCTTCGGGTCGCCGAGCAGGTGCGCGACCCGCGGATCGACCGCGACCTGCGCGGCGAACCCCAGCGCCTGCGACCAGGGCGCCAGGGCGGCCTCGTCGCGGGCGATGCCGAAGGCGGCGCGTGCGTAGGGACGGGCGAGGGTCAGGGCCTGTGACATCGGATCAGCCCGCTTCCGCCACGAGCTGCGCCGCCAGTTCGTCGAGCAGCACCTTGTGGGCGCTGGCGTCGATCTCGCGCCTGAGCAGCTTCTCCGCGCCGCTCACCGCAAGCGCGGACACCTGCTTGCGCAGATCCTCGCGGGCGCGGTTGGCGGCGGCGTCGATCTCCGACTGCGCCAGCGCCTTCTGCCGGTTGGCCTCGGCGATGGCGTCGTTCTTGGCGGCGTCGATGATCTGGTTGGCGCGCTGGTGGGCCTGGTCGATGATCTCGTTGGCCTTGACGCGGGCGTCCTTCAGGGCCTCGTTGACCTTGTCCTGCGCCTGCGCGAGGTCCTTCTGGCTGCGATCGGCCGCGGCGAGGCCTTCAGCGATCTTCTGCTGGCGCTCCTCGATCGCACCGATGATGTGCGGCCAGCCGAATTTCATCACCAGCCAGGCCACCGCGAAGAACGCGATGCCCTGAATGACCAGAGTGAGGTTGGGTAGCATGTCTTGCTCCTGGCGCCGGCGAACATCGCCGGCGATTGCCGATTCGCGTACCGGGACTTAGGCGCCGAGCGCCGTCAGGAACGGGTTGGCGAACAGCAGCAGCAGCGCGATCGCCACGCCGATCATCGGCACGGCGTCGAGCAGGCCGGCGACGATGAACATCTTGGTCTGCAGCATCGGGGTCAGTTCCGGCTGGCGCGCCGAGCCCTCGAGGAACTTGCCGCCGAGGATGGCGAAACCGATGCCGGTGCCGAGCGCACCGAGGCCGATCAGGAGGCTGGCGGCGATGACGGTGAACTTCATCACTTCGGCGATAAGGGCTGCGTTTTCCATGGTGTGCTCCGGTTGGATCGTTTGGCTGTTGCGTGCAACGGGTGGATGGGAAAGGAACGAAGGATGGGTACCGCGGGTAGCTAGTGGCTTTCGGCCGACATGCTCAGGTAGACGATCGTCAGCATCATGAAGATGAAGGCCTGCAGGGTGATGATCAGGACGTGGAACGCGGTCCACATGAAGCCGGCCACGAACTGCAGCGGCGCCATCACCCAGGTCACGCCGCTGGACAGCGACGCGCCCAGCGTCATCAGCGCGATCAGGATGAAGATCAGCTCGCCGGCGTACATGTTGCCGAACAGTCGCAGGCTCAGCGAAATCGGCCGCACCGCTTCCTCGATCAGGCGCAGCAGCAGGTTGACCGGCGCCAGCACGATCTTGCCGACGGTGCCGTGCGCATGGAACGGCGCGGTGAAGATTTCCCTGGTGAAGCCGCCGAAGCCCTTGTGCGAGATGCCGAACACCTGGATCAGCAGGAACACCGCCAGCGCCAGCCCGAGCGTGGTGTTGAGGTCGGCGGTCGGCACCACGCGCAGGTAGGCGTGCGCCGGATCGTGGCCGGCGGCGGCATGGCCGGCGCCCCACGCCCACGGCAGCAGGTCCACCGGCAGCATGTCCATGAAGTTCATCAGGAACACGAGGATGAAGATCGTGATCGACAGCGGCGCGATCAGCTTGCTGCGGCCATGGAAGGTCTCGCGCACCAGGCCGTCGACGAAGCCGACGATGATCTCGACCAGGGCCTGGAACTTGCCCGGTACGCCGGCGGTGGCCTTGCGAGCGCTGGCGATGAAGAAGAACAGGAACAGCAGCGACAGCACCAGGGTGAAGAACAGGGTGTCGACGTTCAAGGTCATGAAGGCGCCATCGCCCACGCTCACCTGCAGGTGGTGCAGGTGGTGGTTGATGTATTCGGTCGAACCGCCCGTTGCCGGCTCGGTGGTGACCATGCTTCCAGTGCTTGCGTTCAACCCTGTCGCCTCTTGTCCGATCCAATCCGGTTCGCACCACCACGCAGATTCAACGCCAGCAGGTTGGCGAGCATGCCGGCCGCCAATCCCGCGAGCGCCGGCAGCGGCTGCAAGCGCCAGGCCGCCAACGCAACCCCCACCACGACCATCACCAGCAACCACTTGAGCAGCGTGCCCAGCAGCAGCCGCGCGAAGGCCGCGCGCGCCGGCTGGATCCCCCCGCCCAACGCCACCGCGGCCGCCAGGCCGTTGCCGGCCAGCATCGCAGCGCCCCCGACCGCGGCCGCCAGCGCCTGCCGCATGCCCAGCGCCAGGAACGCCGCCGCCACCAGCATTGCCACGGCGGCCTGGATGGCTACCGCGCGCATTGCTGCGCGGCGACCCGAGGCGATGGGATCGTGCACGCGCGACTCGTCAGGGCTGTGGAGGTTGGCAACCGGTGGCCGCGTCAAAACGGCTCCGCTAAGCCGCAAAATTATAGCAGGCAGGCAAATTGGGCGGCAACCGCCGGAAAGCAGCGTCCGTGAGCGTGAATGCGCCTCGCGGCCTCGGCGCCGGGCTCCGCCAGCCGCCTTGGCCGATGCCGCGGAACCTTTGCCGGATCCGCCTGTCCATCCTTGCGAAGCCTGCTACTCCTTCCTCGTCGAATTCGCAGCAGGCCCCCAGGAGCCCCGGCCGCAAGGCCGGGGCTTCGCCATGCCGGCCCCCGCGCAGCGTCCCACCTCCCCGCGCGGGGCTTGAAACCATGACGGAGGCGGGAAAAGCGCCCGCAATCGCTGGATGCCGCGGGCCGCCGGCCGCTAGCTCTTCCGCGGGATGTAGAGGTCGGTGATCGTGCCCTCGAACACCTCCGCCGCCATCCCGACCGATTCCGACAGGGTCGGGTGCGGGTGGATGGTGTGGCCGATGTCGGCGGCTTCGCAACCCATCTCGATCGCCAGCGCGATCTCCGCGATCAGTTCGCCGGCGTGCACGCCGACGATGCCGCCGCCGATGACGCGATGGCTGGCGGCGTCGAACACCAGCTTGGTGAACCCCTCGGTGCGCCCCAGCCCGATCGCGCGACCCGACGCCGCCCACGGGAACTTGCCGATGCCGACCGCCAGGCCCTTGGCCTTGGCCTCGTTCTCGGTGACGCCGACCCAGGCGATCTCCGGGTCGGTGTAGGCCACCGACGGGATCACCCGTGCGACCCATTCGCGCTTGTGCCCGGCCGCGACCTCGGCGGCCAGGTGGCCTTCGTGGGTGGCCTTGTGCGCCAGCATCGGCTGGCCGATGACATCGCCGATCGCCAAGACGTGCGGCACGTTGCTGCGCATCTGCGCGTCGACCGCGATGAAACCGCGCTCGGACACCTCGACGCCCGCCTTGTCCGCATCGAGCCTGCCGCCGTTGGGCGCGCGCCCGACCGCGACCAGCACGCGGTCGAAGGTGGTCGTTGCCGGGATGCTCGCGCCCTCGAAACTGCAGGCGATGCCGGTCTTTTCGGCTTTTGCGGCGACGACCTTCGTCTTGAGGTGCACCGCGACGCCCTGCTTCTTCAAGCGGTCGGCAAGCGGCTTGACCAGGTCGGCATCGGCGCCGGGCATCAGCTGGTCCATGAACTCGACCACGGTCACCTGGCTGCCCAGCGCGCGGTACACCGTCGCCATTTCCAGGCCGATGATGCCGCCGCCGACCACGAGCAACTGCTCCGGGACTTCGCCCAGCTGCAGCGCATCGGTGGAATCCATCACCCGGGGATCGTCCCAGGGGAACATCGGCAGCTTCACCGCCTGCGAACCGGCGGCGATGATGCACTGCGCGAAGCGCAGCAGCTGCACCTTGCCGTCGTCGGCCGTGATCTCGATTTCATTGGCCGACACGAACACGCCGTTGCCCTGGACCACGCGCACCTTGCGCTGCTTCGCCATCCCGGCCAGGCCCCTGGTGAGCTGGCCGACGACCTTGTTCTTGTACCCGCGCAGCTTGTCCAGCGCGAGTTTTGGCTTGCCGAAGTCGACGCCGTACTCGCTGGCATGCGCGGCCTGCTCGATCACGTCGGCGGCATGCAGCAGGGCCTTGGACGGAATGCAGCCGACGTTGAGGCAGACGCCGCCGAGCGCGGGATAACGCTCGACCAGCACCGTGTCCAGGCCGAGGTCCGCGGCCCGGAACGCGGCGCTGTAGCCGCCGGGACCCGCGCCGAGCACGACCAGCGCGCATTCGATGTCGGCCTTGCGGCCGCTGGCGGCCGCGGCCTGCGGCGCCGGCGCGGCAGGCGTCGCCGCGGGGCCGGTGGCCGCAGGCTGCGCGGGCGCAGCCGGCTGCGCCGGCTTCCCGGCCGGCGCCCCGGCGGCGGTATCGGCTTCCACCTCGAGCACGGCGATCACGCTGCCTTCCGATACCGCATCACCGAGCCCGACCTTGAGTTCGCGCACCACGCCGGCGGCAGGCGACGGGACTTCCATCGTCGCCTTGTCCGACTCCAGCGTGACCAGGCCCTGGTCGGCGGCGACCGTGTCGCCCACGGCGACCAGCAGCTCGATCACCGGCACGCCGTCGTAGCCGCCGATGTCGGGAACCTTGACCTCAATGGAATTCGCCATCGTTTTGCTTCCAGCGCATCTTTAGTGGGGTTCGTGCCGCCATCCATGGCGCAGCTTTCTCCGGATCGCCCTGCCCGGCCATCCATGGCTGGGCGCTCCCCGGGGCAGCGCGGCAGTGCCGCGCCAGCTGCCCCGGCCCGCCCTTACAGCATCGCCCGGCGCAGGTCGCCGAGCAGTTGCGCCAGGTGGGCGGTGAAGCGCGCGGCGGCGGCGCCGTCGATCACGCGGTGGTCGTAGCTCAGCGACAGCGGCAACAGCAGCCGCGGCTCGAACTCGCTGCCGTTCCACACCGGCCGCATCGCCGCCTTGGAAACGCCGAGGATCGCGACTTCCGGCGCGTTGACGATCGGGGTGAAGCCGGTGCCGCCGATGCCGCCGAGCGAACTGATGGTGAAGCAGCCGCCCTGCATCTCGGCGGGCGACAGCTTGCCGTCGCGCGCCCTGGCAGCGAGTTGCGCGGATTCGGCCGCGATCTCCATCACGCCCTTGCGGTCGCAGTCGCGGATCACCGGCACGACGAGGCCGTTGGGCGTGTCCGCGGCGAAACCGACGTGGAAATACTTCTTCAGCACCAGCTGCGCGCCGTCGGCGTCGAGCGAGGCGTTGAACGCCGGGTACTTCTGCAGCGCGGCGACGCTGGCCTTGATGATGAACGCCAGCATCGTCAGCTTGGCGCCGGTGCCCCCGGCGATGGCTTTCGCGTTCTCGTCGTTGAGCGCGACGCGCAGCGCCTCGAGCTCGGTGATGTCGGCGTCGTCGTGCTGGGTGACGTGCGGGATCATCGCCCAGTTGCGCGCCAGGTTGGCGCCGGACAGCTTCTGGATGCGGCTGAGTTCGCGGGGCTCGACCTCGCCGAACTTC
>JAKFDF010000132.1:0-44235 GCA_036676275.1 Lysobacter sp. | reverse complement strand
GCGCGAAACCACCACGTTGTTGCGCTTGCGGTCCAGCTTGATGAGCTTGAACTCGAGTTCCTTGCCTTCCAGGTACACCGGGTCGCGCACCGGGCGCACGTCGACCAGGGAACCGGGCAGGAATGCGCGGACGTCCTTGATGTCGACGGTGAAGCCGCCCTTGACCTTGCCGCTGATGCGGCCGGTGATGGTCTCGTTCTTCTCGAGCGCTTCCTCGAGTTCGTCCCACACCATGGCGCGCTTGGCCTTCTCGCGCGACAGCACGGTCTCGCCGAAGCCGTTCTCGAGGCTGTCCAGCGCCACCTTGACGATGTCGCCGATGCCGACGTCGATCTCGCCTGCGTCGTTGCGGAACTGTTCGATCGGGACGATGCCCTCGGACTTGAGGCCGGCGTTGATGACGACCACGTCGGAACGCACGTCGACCACGGTGCCGGTGACGATGGCGCCCGGCTTGAGCTTGGACAGGAACGCCTGGCTCTGTTCGAACAGTTCTGCGAAGGATTCGGTTGCTACGGCTGTCATGTGGATTCTCTGGTGGATACACGGGCCGGGCCCGCCGTCGTTGGCGGAGCGTCCGACCCACCTTGGGTGTGGCGTTTTGCCTGCCCGGAAGCAGTCCGGGAAAGCTGGCGCCATGTGTGGTGGTGTTGACCCGGCCGCGGGATTGCGGACGGGACCTTGCCTGCTGCGCGGACGACCCTAGCCCCGGCTTGCCGGCAGCAATGCCAGCACGCGTTCGACGACCGCGGCGATCGGCAGGCCGGTGGTGTCGATGCGGACGGCGTCTTCGGCCGGCCGCAGCGGCGCCACCGCGCGGCTGGCGTCGCGGGCGTCGCGGGCGAGAATCTCCCGCAGCAGACCGGCCAATGTAACGGAAACCCCTTTGTCCTTCAACTGCTTATAGCGCCTTTCGGCTCGTTCCTCGGCGCTGGCCGTAAGGAACACCTTGAAGGAGGCGTCCGGGAAGATCACCGTGCCCATGTCGCGCCCGTCCGCCACCAGCCCCGGCGGCTGGCGGAAGGCGCGCTGTCGATCCTTGAGCGCCGCCCGGACTTCCGGGATGGCGGCGATCGCGGAGGCCGCCGCGCCGGCCGTTTCGGTCCGCAGTTCATCCGTGGCGTCGTGCTCGTTGACCAGCACCCTGAGCTCGCCGTCCGCGGCCTCGCGGAAAGCGATCCGGGTGTCGAAGGCACAGCGCACCAGGGCGCCGGCATCGTCCAGGTCGAGGTCCGCCCAGCCCGCGGCGACGCCGACCGCCCGGTACAGGGCGCCCGAATCCAGGTAGTGCCAGCCCAGCCGCTGCGCCACCAGGCGGCTGATGGTGCCCTTGCCCGAGCCCGAAGGGCCGTCGATGGTGAGGACGGGGATGGCGGTGTCGGTCATGGCGGCTCCAGCGAGGTTGCCGGCGATTGTAGCCGGGCCGATCCACGCAAACCGCGCAAGCACTTGAATGACCGGGGAAATCCCAAGTAGAATGGGCGGCTGGCGTTTTCGCGCCCGACCCTGTCCCCAATTCAACCGTTGCCGAGGTTCCGTCATGAAGGTCCTGTCCTCCCTGAAGTCGGCGAAGACCCGTCACCGCGACTGCAAGGTGGTGCGCCGTCGCGGCAAGGTCTTCGTGATCTGCAAGTCCAACCCGCGCTTCAAGGCGCGCCAGCGCTGAGCGGAACGCCGATGCGACTCGTCCGCACCTCGTCGTGCGGAGCCCGGAAGGCCGCAGCGATGCGGCCTTTTGCGTTATCGCGCACATGCAAGGGCCGCGACCGGATGACGCCACGCACACCCGTCCCGGCGTAGCCTGCAGCCGACCCGATCTGCTACAACGAGCGTCCCGCCCGAGGAGCCGTGCCATGAACCGCCTTCGCACCGTTTCGCTGCTTGCCCTGGTCGCGCTCGCGGGCACGGCTTCCGCCGAAACCCTGCTGATCGACCGCGTGCAGCAGGAAAACACGGCCGCCCTGCCCACCCGGGGCATGACCATGGCCCAGGTCGAAGCCCGCTTCGGCCCGCCGGCCGACCGCCTGGACCCGCGCGGTGGGCAGAAGCGCCAGTGGCCGACCATCAACCGCTGGAGCTACCCGGCCTTCACCGTGTACTTCGAGAAGAACAAGGTCATCGATGCCGTCGCCAACAAGGCCGACGAGACCGAAATCGGCCCGATGCCGGCGATCCGCTGACGACAAGATGAGCCAACCTGCATTGCGCTTCCCCGCGGAGTGGGAACCCCAGTCCGCGGTGCTGGTCGCGTGGCCGCACGCCGGCACCGACTGGGCCGAACGGCTCGGCGACGTCGAGGAAACCTACATCGCGCTGGTCGCGGCGATCGCGCGTTTCGAACGGGTGCTGGTCTGCGTTGCCGACGACGACGTGGAAGCCTATGCCCGCGCCCGCCTGTCCTCGGCGCGCATCGACATGGCGCGCGTGTCCTTCGTCTGCGTGCCCTACGACGACACCTGGCTGCGCGACAGTGGCCCCGTCACCCTGGTCGCCGCAGGCGGCCCGCGGACTCCCTTCTCCCCGCCCGGCGGGGAGAAGGTGCCCGCGCAGCGGGCGGATCAGGGGCCGGCTTCCCGCATGCTCGACTTCCGCTTCACCGGCTGGGGCGGCAAGTTCGACGCCAGCCAGGACGACCTGCTGGTGGAGCGCCTCGATGAATCCGGAATCTTCATCAACAGTGATCGCCAAGCCATTGATTTTGCACTGGAAGGTGGCGCCATAGAAACCGACGGCCAGGGAACCCTGCTGACCACCTGGCAATGCCTGCACGAACGCCATCCTGATGCGACGCGCGAGCAGCTGTCGGGCAGCCTGGCCGGATGGCTGCAGCAGGAACGCGTGCTGTGGCTCGACCACGGATACCTCGAGGGCGACGACACCGATGCCCATGTCGACACCCTCGCCCGCTTCGCCGCGCCCGATGCGATCGTGTACCAGGCCTGCGACGATCCCGCCGACTCGCATTACCCGGAGCTGCAGGCGATGGCCGCCGAAATCGCGGCATTGCGCACGCGCGACGGCCGGCCGTACCGGCTGTTCCCGCTGCCGTGGGCGCAGCCGATCGTCGACGGCGGGCGCCGGCTGGCCGCGAGTTACGCCAACTTCCTGATCGTCAACGGCGCGGTGCTGATGCCGGCCTATGGCGACCGCGCCGATGCCGCCGCGGCCACCGTGCTTGAAAACGCCTTCCCGGGCCGCGAGATCGTGCAGGTGCCGTGCCGCCCGCTGATCTGGCAGAACGGCAGCCTGCACTGCATCACCATGCAATTGCCGACCGGAGTCGCCTGATGACGGACAAGACCACCCTGCCGGTCGCGCTGGTGCAGGAACGCAACCATGGCGACGCCGAAGCCAACCTCGCCGTCATCGAACAGCGCGTCGCCGAAGCGGCGCGCCAGGGCGCGAAGCTGGTCCTGCTGCAGGAACTGCACAACGGCGCCTACTTCTGCCAGCACGAGTCGGTGGATGAATTCGACCTGGCCGAGCGGATCCCCGGACCCACCACCGAACGCCTTGGCAAGCTGGCCAGGCAACACGGCGTGGTGCTGGTCGGCTCGCTGTTCGAGAAGCGCGCCACCGGCCTGTACCACAACACCGCGGTGGTCCTGGATGCCGACGGCTCGATCGCGGGCAAGTACCGCAAGATGCACATCCCCGACGACCCGGGCTTCCACGAGAAGTTCTACTTCACCCCCGGAGACCTCGGTTTCACCCCGATCGACACCGCGGCCGGGCGCCTTGGCGTGCTGGTGTGCTGGGACCAGTGGTACCCGGAAGCCGCGCGGCTGATGGCGCTGGCCGGCGCCGAGATATTGTTGTATCCGACCGCGATCGGCTGGGATCCCGGCGACGACCAGGCCGAGAAGGACCGCCAGCGCAATGCCTGGATCCTCAGCCATCGCGGCCATGCCGTCGCCAACGGCCTGCCGGTGCTGTCGTGCAACCGCGTCGGCCACGAGCAGTCGCCGCTCGATGCCTCCGGCATCGACTTCTGGGGCAACAGCCATGTGCTCGGCCCGCAGGGCGAATTCATCGCCGAGGCCGGCGGCGAACCACAACTGCTGCTGGCCGAGGTCGACATGCAGCGCAGCGAACACGTGCGCAGGATCTGGCCATTCCTGCGCGACCGCCGCATCGACGCCTATGGCGACCTGACGAAACGCTACCGTGACTGACGCCATCGACGCGGCCTGGCCCGCGGCCGGCGCCATGGACTGGCGCTCGCAGCCGCACGCGATCGTCGAACGCGACGGCGTGCGCTACACCCTGCTCGGCACCGCCCACATCTCCAGCAGCAGCGTCGCCGCCGTGCGCGAAGCGATCGCCAGCGGCGGCTTCGACACCATCGCGGTCGAGCTCGACCCGCAACGGCTGCAGTCGCTGACCGATCCGGGCGCACTGGCGAAGGTCGACCTGGTGCAGGTGATCCGTTCCGGCAAGACCGCCTTGTTCGCGGCCAACCTCGGCCTGGCGGCCTACCAGCGCCGGCTCGCCGAGCAACTCGGCATCGAGCCCGGCGCCGAACTCAAGGCCGCGGCGCTGGATGCGCGCGCGCGCGGATTGCCGCTGCACCTGATCGACCGCGACGTCGGCGTGACCTTCAAGCGCACCTCGCAACGGCTGGGCTGGTGGGGCCGGGCCAAGCTCATGGGCGGGCTGGTCGCGGCCCTGCTGGGCGACGAGGATGTCGGCGACGACGAGCTCGAGAAGCTGAAGCAGGGCGACCTGCTGGAAGCCAGCTTCGGCGAGTTCGCCGCCGACAATCCGGTGCTGTATGGCAGCGTGATCGCCGAGCGCGACCGCTACATGGCCGCGCGCCTGCGCGAATCGGCCACCAGTGCCAGCGGTGCGCGCGAGGTGCTGGCGGTGGTCGGAGCCGGCCACCTCCAGGGCCTGTCGCGGCATCTTCGCGAGGACACCGGCGCGCCGGCGGCGATCCGCGCCGAACTCGACTCGGTGAAGGAGAAATCCTCGATCCCGTGGTTCTCGATCGCGCTGGCGGTATTCGTGCTCGGCGGCTTCGCATGGGGCTTCTGGCGGGGCGGCCTCGACGTCGGCGCCGACCTGTTGCTGTACTGGGTGCTGCTGACCGGCAGCCTGGGCGCAATCGGGTGCGCGGTCGCCGGCGGCCATCCGTTGAGCATCCTCGCCGCGTTCGTCGCCTCGCCGGCGACGCCGCTGCACCCGGCGCTGGCGTCGGGCACGATCAGCGCGCTGGTCGAAGCCTGGCTGCGCAAGCCGACCCACGCGGACTTCATGGCCCTGCGCGACGACGTCGCCACGGTCCGCGGCTGGTGGCGCAACCGCGTCGCGCGGGTGCTGCTGAACTTCTTCCTGACCAGCCTGGGCACCGCGATCGGCGTCTGGCTCGGCGGCGCGAGGATGCTGGGCAAGCTGCTCGCATGACCGGGCAGGGCTCGCCCGAGTGGCTGCATTGCCCGATCCCTGCGCACCCGCCCATGCGCTGATCGGGCGGGCCCATGGCCCGCCCTCGCGCCATCATCCGGAAGCTTCGCCCACGACGGCATCCGCGCGAACAGGTGCATGCACGCCCCGCGCCTTGCGGAGCAGGCGCGCGCTGCCGTGGCGCAGGTCGTCGAGGATCGCGTAGATCGTGGGCAGGAACAGCAGGCTGACCACGGTCGAGAACGCCAGCCCGCCGGCGATCGCGCGCGCCATCGGGTAGTACGCCGGACCGTCGCCCGCCATCTGCGTGTTGCCGATCGCGATCGGCACCATTGCCAGGATCGCGGTGCCCATGGTCATCAGGATCGGCCGCAGCCGCTCGCGCCCGCCATTGACCAGCGCATCGGTGCGGCTCATCCCGCGCCTTCGCAGGTTGTTGATGTGCTCCACCAGCACGATGCCGTTGTTCACCACCACGCCCATCAGCACCAGGATCCCGATGAAGGCCATGATGTTGAACTCCGTGCCGGTCAGCCAGAACAGCCAGTACACCCCGAACACCGAGAACAGCACCCCGCTCATGATCGCCGACGGAAACAGCAGCGACTCGAACACCGCCGCCATCACCACGTAGATCATCACCAGCGCGATCGCGAGGTTGAACATCATCTGCTGCATCGCCTCGGCGTCGTCCTGGAAGCCGCCACCCTCGAAGCTGTAGCCGTAGCCGGCCGGGAACGCGACCGCCTTGAGGGTTTCCTCCATCGCCTTGCGCGCGTCCGGCATGGTCACGTCCTTGCCGAGCCCGGCCTGGATGGTGAGCGTGGTCTGGCGGTCGTTGCGCTCGATCTCGCTTGCCGACGGCTGCACCGCCACGTCGACCATCGCCAGCAGCGGCACGGTGCGCCCGTCCGGCGCGCGCACGGTGAAGCCCTGCAGGTCCTCGGCGCCGAAGTGGTCGGCGCCGGCGAAGCGCACCGTCACCGGCAGTTCGTCCTCGCCCTCGCGGAATTCGCGCAATGGCGCCCCGCGCAGCGCGAGCCCCACGAACTGCGCCACTTCCTGCGCGCTGAAACCGAACGCGGCCGCCCGCTCGCGGTCGACGCGCACGGTCAGCTCGCTGTTGCTGTCCCCGGCGCTGACCCGCACGTCGCGCAGCTCCTTGCGCCGCGCCAGGATCGGGACCACCTCGTCGGCGAGTTCCTGCAGGGTCTGGGTGGAGTCGCCCACCAGCCGCACCTCGACCTCCTTGCCGGGGCCGCCACCGGCGCCAGGCCCGCCCTGGTCGCCGATGCCGATGTTGGCGCGCGCCGACTTGGGCATGCCCTTGCGGATCGCCTCGGTCACCGCCGTGGATTGCGCGCGGTCCTTGCTGTCTAGCTTGAGCTGGGTCCGCGCCCAACCCTGTTCGCTGTAGCGCGAGTACACCTGGGTGACGTGGAAGCGCTCCCGGTTGGCGTTGATGTAGGCCTCGACGCGCCCCACTTCCTCGGCCATCTGCTCCTTGGAGTAGGAACCGTTCCACTGGTAGAAGACGTCGATCTCGCCGGCGTCGTCGCCGCCGAACATGTTGGTCTTGGTCATGGTCATCGGCACGATGCTGACGGCCACGATCAGCAGGATGCCGAGCACGCTCCAGCCGCGGTGCTCCAGGGTCCAGCGCAGCAGGCGCGCGTAGCGCTGCTGCATGCGCGGGATCAGCCCGCCCTCGCTGCGCACCGCCGGCGGCGTCTTCAGCTTCGCCGAGAGCATCGGGATCAGGCTGACGGCGACCAGCCAGGACGCCAGCAGCGACACCGAGATGGTGATCGCGATCTGCGACAGGTAGATGCTGATGAAGTTGCGCTCGCCGAACAGGGTCGGCAGGAACACGATGCAGTGGCACAGGGTGCCGGCCGACAGCGCGATGGCCACGTGCCTGGTGCCGACGATCGACGCCAGCCGCGGCTGACCGGGCATCCGCTCGCGCTCCTGGTAGATGCTCTCCACCACCACCACGGCGTTGTCCACCAGCATGCCGATCGCCAGCAGCAGGCCCATCATCGACAGGATGTTGAGGGTCACGCCGAAGAAGTACATGAAGCCCAGCGTGATCACGAAGCAGATCGGGATCGCCAGCGTCACCATCATGGTCGACGCCCAGTGGCGCAGGAAGAAGAACAGCACCGCGATCGACAGCAGCAGGCCGATCGCGCCCGCCTCGGCCAGTTCCAGCAGCGAGTCGGTGACCGCCTCGCCCTGGTTGTCGGTGACCTCGACGTCGATGCCCGCGACCGCCGGTTCGGCCTTGATCCGCTCGATCTCGTCGGAAACCGCGCGCGCCATCGACACCAGGTTGGCGCTGCGCTCCTTGTAGATGTCGAGCCCGACCGACGGGCGGCCGTCGACCAGGCGCGCGTACGGCAGCCGTTCGGGCTTGAGGTTGATGTCGGCGATGTCGCCCAGGCGCAGGCCCTTGGCGTCGATCACCAGGTCGCGCAGCTCCTGCAGGTTGGTCAGCTCGCCGATCGGCTGCACGCGCAGGCGCCGCCCGGCATCGCTGATCTGGCCGGCGGAAACCGAGAAGTTCAGGCTCTGCAGGCGCGTGGTGAGGGTGTTGAGGCTGATCCCGTGCGCGCCCAGGCGGTCCGGATCGATGGCGATCTCCACCTCGTTCTCCGGCACCCCCTCGACCTCGACCCGGGCCACCCCCGGCAGGCGTTCGAGCCTGCGCTTGAACTCGCGTTCGATCAGGTCGTGCTGCCCCACCATGTCCGGGCCGGTAAGGCGCAGTTCCACCGCCGCCTGGTCGTTGGTCGACCACTTGAACACGTCATAGCGCCGCAGGTCGTCCGGCAACTCGCCGCGGATCGCGTCGATGCGCTCGCGTGCCTCGGACGCCGCGATCGCGCTGTCGCGCTCCCAGTCGGTGAAGGTGATGAAGATCCCGGCGCCGTCGGAACGCGCGCTGGACTCCATCGCCTTGATCCCGCTCATCGTTGCCAGCGAGTCCTCCACCGGCCGCAGCAGGCTGCGTTCGACCTCCTTGGGAGTCGAGCCCGCGTACGGCAGCGACACGTAGATGAACGGCGGCGTGACTTCCGGGAACAGCTCCAGCGGCAGCCGCACCGCCGCGATCAGCCCGATCACGAACAGCGACACGAACAGCATCACCGTCGTCACCGGGCGGCGGATGCTGCGTTCGGCGAGCGTGGTCATGCGCGCTCCGGGTGGCCGCCATCGGCAACCCCTGGCGCGCCTGGATCGAGCGGATCCTGCTCGTGGCTGAGCCGCTCGGCGGTGGCCGCCGCGTCGGCGCGCGCGCGCCGGGCGCGTTCGGTGTAGTACCCGTCGGGACGACGATCGAGCAGGTCGTACACCACCGGGATCACCACGAGCGTCAGCAGCGTCGACACCAGCAGCCCGCCGATCACGGTCACCGCCATCGGCGAGCGCACCTCGGCGCCCTCGCCCAGCGCCAGCGCCAGCGGCAGGAACCCGAACAGGGTGCAGGTGGTGGTCATGATGATCGGCCGCAGTCGCGAGCGCGCGCCCTCCACCAGCGCCTCGCGCTTGGCCACGCCAGCCTCGCGCAACTGGTTGACCTTGTCGATCAGGATGATCGCGTTCTTCACCACCAGCCCGACCAGCAGGATCAGGCCGATGAACACCACCACCGAGACCGGCGAGCGGGTCAGCAGCAACGCCGCCACCGCGCCAACCAGGGCCAGCGGGATGGTGAACAGGATCACGAACGGGTGCAGCAGCGACTCGAACTGCGAGGCCATCACCAGGTAGACCAGGAAGATCGCCAGCGCGAACGCGAACATCAGCGAGCGGATCGATTCGCCCAGCTCCTCGCCCTGGCCGCCGATGTGCATGCCGACGCCGGCGGCGAGCGGATCCCTGGCCACCATGTCGTGCACTTCCTGCACCGCGCCGCCCAGGTCGATGTCGCGCAGGTTGGCCGAGACGATCGCCACCCGCACCTGGTCGGCGCGGTGGATTTCGCTGGGGCCGGTGGTGGCGACGATGTCGGCGACCGACTCCAGCCGCACCGGGCGGGCGCTGCCCGGGTTCACGATCAGCTGGCGGATGTCCTGCAGCGAGGCGCGGTCGGATTCGCGCGCGCGCACCAGCACGTCGATCTTGCGGTCGCGGAAGCTGTAACGGGTGGCGATGTCGCCCTTGACCTTCTTCACCACGATGTCGGCGATCTGCCGGGTGGTCAGGCCGAGCGCGCCGGCGCGGACCTGGTCGAAGCGGATCTGGATCTCGGGGAAGCCCTGCTCCACGGTGGACTTGACGTCGGCGTAGTGCGGGTTGCCGCGCAGCAGCGTGGCCATCTTCTGCCCGGCGACGCGGATCGTCTCCAGGTCCTGGCCGCGCAATTCGATCTCCAGCGGCGTGGACAGGCTGACCAGCTGCGGCCGGCTGAAGTCGACCTGCGCACCGACCTGGCCGCGCATCGACGCGCGCAGCTTGTCGGTCTCGCTGGCCTCCAGTTCCTCGCTGCCGCCGCCGTCCATCACCACGGTGAGCTTGCCGATGTTCTCGCCGCTTTCGGTCGGGTTCGCGTCCAGGCGCGTGCCGCTGCCGCTGACGCCGTACAGCGCGCGGATGCCAGGATCCTTGTCGTGCTCGGCCTGCAGCTTGCGTACCAGTGCATCGGTCTCCGCCAGCGGCGTGCCCGGCGGCAGCTTCACCGTCATCTCGAAGCGGTCCTGCGCAAGCTGCGGAATGAGGTCGGCGCCCAGCAACGGCACCGCCAGCAGCGTCAGCGCGAAAATCGCGGCGGCCGAACCCAGCACCAGGGTCGGGCGCCGGAGCGCCGCCGGCAGCAACCGCAGGTAACCGCGCTCGGCGCGGCCGTAGGGCGCCATCGCCAGGTCGCTGGCCTTGCGCATCACCGGGCCGACCACCGCCACCACGCCGCGCCACGTGCGCACGACCAGCCAGGCGACGCCGAAGAACGCGCCGCGGAACGCCGCGCCAATGCCGTGCCCGCCGATCGCCACCGGCTTCTGCCAGCGCGATCGCGGCTGCCAGCGCGGATGCCCCGGCTCTTCCGGGAACGCCATCGGCGGCCGCCCCTTGAGCGCGCTGAGCATCGGGATCAGGGTCATGGCCACCGCCAGCGACACGCCGATCGCCAGTGCGACGGTCAATGCCTGGTCGCGGAACAGTTCGCCGGCGATGCCCTGCACGAACACCAGCGGCAGGAATACCGCCACCGTGGTCAGGGTCGAGGCGACCACCGCCATGCTGACTTCGCGGGTGCCGACGATCGCGGATTCGAGCACGCCAAGCCCGCGCTCGCGCGCCTTGGCGATCGATTCCAGTACCACGATCGAATCGTCCACCACCAGCCCGGTCGCCAGCGCCAGGCCGCCGAGCGACATCACGTTGAGGCTCAGCCCGAGCTGGTCCATGAAGAAGAACGTGGTGACGATCGAGACTGGCAGCGACAGGCCGATCACGAACGTGCTCCAGCCGTCGCGCAGGAACAGGAAGATGATCAGCACCGCCAGCAGGCCGCCGATCACGGCATCCAGCTTGACGTCGCTGATGGCGTGGCGGATGAACTGCGACTGGTCGTCGATCGTGGTCAGCTGCGCATCCGGCGGGATCTGCGCCCTGATCTCGGCCAGGCGCTTCTCGATGGCATCGGCGGTGGCGACGGTGTTGGCATCGCCTTCCTTGTAGATCGCCAGCTCCACCGCTTCCTTGCCGCCCAGGCGGATGATAGCCTCGCGCTCCTTGTAACCCTGGCGCACGTCGGCGACATCCTTGAGCCGCACCGGCACGCCGCCGGCGGCAGCGCTGTTGTCCGAGGACGACGCGCTCTGCACCGAGGCCGCCGCGGCCATCGCGCTGGCGTCGCCGCTGGCCGCGGCCACGCGCGCCATCTGTTCGGCCGCGCTCGCCGCCGCGCCGCCGCCGGCGGACTGCGTGGTCACCAGCATGTTGCGGATCTCGTCGACGCTGGCGAACTGGTTGACCGTGCGCACCAGGTAGCGCTGCGCGCCCTCCTCCAGGCTGCCGCCGGAGATGTTGATGTTTTCCTGCTTCAACCGCTCGATGACGGTGTCGATCGGCAGGTTGAGCTGCGCCAGCTTCTGCTGGTCGATGTCGACCTGGATCTCGTCCTCGAGGCCGCCGCCGACCTTGACCGCGGCGACGCCCGCAACCGGCTCGATCTTCTTCTTCAGGTCGTCGTCGGCGTAGCGGCGCAGTTCGATCAGGTGGCGCTGCGCGTCGGCCGCGCTCTCGCCCGCGTCCCTGGCCGACAGCACCAGGCGCATGATCGGCTCGGTCGAGGGGTTGAAGCGCAACAGCACCGGCGCCTTGGCTTCCAGCGGCAGCTGCAGCGCTTCCATCTTGTCGCGCACTTCCAGGCTGGCCTGGTCCATGTCGGTGCCCCAGGCGAACTCCAGCACCACGTCGCTCTGGCCGGTGCGCGACACCGACTTGAGCTTGCGCAGGTTCTTGACCACGCCGACGGCTTCTTCCACCGGCTCGGTGATCAGGGTCTCGATTTCCGAAGGCGCGGCGCCGGTGTATTCGGTGCGCACCGTCAGCGTCGGATAGCTCAGGTCGGGCAGCAGGTTGACCTTGAGGTTGCCGAGGGCGATGAAGCCGAACAGCACGAAGGTCAGCGTCACCATCGCCACGGTCACCCGGCGGCGGGTGGCGAATTCGACCAGCTCGAACCCCCGTGAAGCATGCCCGGCGGCGCCGGGCCCCGGCGCGCCGGAGACGGGCGAGCTCATTGTTTGGCGCCCTTGCCGGTCGCGGGCTCGGCCGTCGCGCTCGCCGGCTTCGCCGCGGGTTCGCCGATCACCTGCACCGGGCTGCCTTCGCGCAGGGCGACCTTGCCCGCGGTGACCACCCAGTCGCCCTGCTTCAGGCCGCCCCGCACCTCGACCCACTGGCCGTCGACGTAACCCAGGGTCACCGGCGTGCGCGCGGCCTTGCCGTCGCGCACCGTGTACACCGCCGGCTGCGCCTCGTCGTCGAGCAGCGCGTTGCGCGGGATCACCAGCGCATCGGCACGCCGGTCGTAGTTGATCTGCAGCCGCCCGAACATCCCCGGCTGCAGCACCCCGCCGCCGGCGAAGGCGCAGATCACGCGGAAGGTGCCGCTGCCCGAGTCGACCACCGGCGCGACCCGGTCCACGGTGCCGGTGAAATCATGGCCCGGCAGCGCGTCCACCCGCAGCGTCACCGGCAACCCCGGCTTCAGCGTCGCCAGTTCGCGTTCGGGCACGTTGAGCGTGGCCTCGAGCTTGTCGGTGTCGACGATGCGGAAAATCGGCGTGTTGATCTGCACGAAGTTGCCCGCCTTGATCGAACGCGAGGCGACGATGCCGGAAATCGGCGCGGTGACGTTGGCGTAGGACAGCTCGAGGTTGGCCAGGCGGTTGGCCGCGCGTGCGTTCTCGAGGTCGTACTTGATCTGGTCGATGTCGTTGGCGCTGATCAGCCGCTGCTCGGAGAGCTGGCGCGAACGCGCGTAGTTGGCCTCCAGCTTGCGCATCTGCGCCGCGGTCTGCGCGGCTTGCAGCGCGGCACGCGCCGAATCCAGCCGCACCAGGACCTGCCCGGCGCGCACGTGCTGGCCTTCCTCGGCCAGTACGCTCAGGGCCACGCCCGAGGTCTTGGCCACCACCTGCGACTCGGCGCGCGCTTCCAGCGGCGCGGTGCCGGCGTAACTGGCGGCGATCGCGCGGCGGCCGACCGTGGCGACCTCGACGGGGACCGCCTCGGGTCCCTTGTCGGGCTCCCCGTTGGCGGCCTTGGCGCCGTCGCCGCCACGCTTGCAGGCCCCCAGCGCGAGCATGCCGGGCAGCAACGCACACAAAAGCAGGGGTACCAGCAGGCGCGATCGGCCACGCACGGGGTCGGTCGGACGGGTCATGGGAAAGCTCGTAGTTTGGTGTTGTATGTAGGTATATCACCCAATCCGGAATCTCCCATCCGCCAGAGGTCATGGTGCATTTTTTCCACCGTACTGATTGCCATGGACACCGCGCGCCCGGCACCGCAACGGCCATCCCACCTTGGACACGATGCGCTGCGATTGGGTTGCGCGCGCGACGCCGCTATACTGATCGGATCGTGCGTTGCCGCGGTTGCATTGCCAGCGCATACCCCGATTCGCCTCCCGATTGCGGACAAGCCCATGATCCGATCGTTGTTGATTGCCTCCTGCCTGACGCTGGCCGCCGCCAGCGCGATGGCCCAGGACACCCCCGCAGCCCCGGCCGCAGCTGCAACCACCGCCACGCCCGCCGCGCCCGCGCCCGCCGTCGCCGCACCGGCTGCGCTGGTCGGCGATGCCGCCAGTGGCAAGCAGCTCACCTACACCTGCCAGGGCTGCCATGGCGTCACCGGCTACAAGAACGCCTATCCGAACTACCACGTGCCACGGATCGGCGGCCAGTCGGCGCAATACCTGGTCAATGCCCTGAACGAATACAAGCAGGGCAAGCGCAAGCATCCGACGATGCAGGCCCAGGCCCAGAGCTTCTCGGAGCAGGACATCGCCGACATCGCCGCTTTCCTGTCCGGCCTGAAGTGAGCAGACCTCCCATGACGAAAACCACCCTCGCCATCGCACTGCTCGCGGCCGCCCTCGCCGGCTGCAGCCCGGCCGGCCAGACCCCGGCCGAACATTCCTCCGCCGATCGCAGCGCAGGCCACACCAGCTCTTCGGCAGGCCTCCCGGCAGGCCACGCCGCGGCGGGCGAAAAACTCGCCGGCACCAAGAACGCCAAGACCGGCCAGGCCTGCGTCGATTGCCACGGCGCCGGCGGCAATGCCCCGATCGACCCGACCTATCCCAAGCTCGGTGGCCAGTACCACGATTACATCGCGCACTCGCTGCAGATGTACCGCGACGGCGATCGTGCCGGCAGCCCGACCAGCGACCTGATGGCCGGCCAGGCCCATGGCCTGAGCGACCAGCAGATCGCCGACCTGGCCGCGTACTTCGGCGCGCAGCCGACGCAGCTGCGCGACCTGCACGGCATCCACTGACGCGGAACCACGCTGGCGACTGCATCGAACGTCCTTGTGAAAAAACCCGGCTTCGGCCGGGTTTTTCATTGGTTCCTGGCCATCGACGGAAATCGATTCGGACGTGGTCGCTGTCCGGCCAGCTTGGGGCGGCGGCCTGCCGACGGCGTCCGTGCCTTCAACTCCGGCGTGGGTAATTCCTGGCCGTTGCAGGATCGAGCTTCGGGGGCGCCCATTGCTTGGCGGCGCACGACCTTGGGCACGACGAGGGAGCTGGCCCGGACCTGCGCTAGGGCGACTCGCCTGGCTTGCGCAGCGCGTCCTGGTCTTCCTGCAGCTCGGGCTTGAACGGGATGTCCGGCGGCGGCCGCGCGGTGGCCTCCTGGTCCTGCATGTTGGGATCGTCGATGCCGCAGGCGCCGCCCAGCTGCAGCAACGACACCACGCAACGGATCTTCTTGGAACTGCCGGGGATCGGGATCGCGACCTCGCGGATGTTGCGGCGTACCCAGTTCTGCAACAACGTTTCGCTGGGCGCCCAGAACTTGTCGAAGCGGGTGGGCGTGTAACCGATCGGCGGACGCTTGAGCCAGGTGCCGGCACGATCCAGGTCGGCGATGTTTTCCTCGACCACGCCGGGCGGCAGGCCGCCGCCCGCCTGCGGACGATTGCCCGGCGGCAGCCGCGGACGGCCGTTCTCGTCGAACAGGCCAGGCTTGCCGGCCTGTCCCCCGGGGCGATTGCGATCCGACAGCCCCCAGTCGTCACCGGCCTGTGCGGTCGACCACGCGCCGGGCCTGGCCGCAGGCTTGGGGCCGGCGCCGGCGCCGGCCGGGTTGGCCTGGGCGCCACTGCCGGTCGCCGGGGTCCCGGCGGCTGGCGCCGCCGTCGTACCCGGCGCGTTGCCTGCCGATGGCGCGGTGCCGACGGTGGCGCGCCCGGCATCGTCCGCCCGCGCGGTGCTGGTGCTTGCCTGGGCTGGGGATGGCAGCGACGCCACCGGCGCCCGGAGGCTCGGCACCAGCACCTGTGCCTGCGAGACCGCTACCTGGCGCGCGCTGGCATCGGGCAAGGGAGGTGCCGGCGACGGCAGGGTTTCCACCTGGGTGCGCAACCGAGGCACGGCGACCTGCGCATCCGGCAGGCGCGGCCGGATCTGCTGCACCGGGCTCGGGGCCGGTGCCGGCACTTCGACGACTTCGATCGCCAGTGGCGATTCGCGCAACTCGGGCACGACGACCTGTTGTTGCGGAACCGTCGCCACGCGCGGGACCGGGGGCGGCAGCACGAAACCGCTGTCGGGTTGCGGCGTCTGCGTCACCTGCAACGGCTGTGCCGGTGGCACGTTCGGCGGTGCCGGCCTTGGCTTGGATGTTGCCGGCCCGGTCACCGGGCCCGCGGCCTGCGTGGTGGCAGCGACGGCGGGCGAAGGCGCCGGTGGCGCGGGCGGGGGCGGCGCTGCCGGAGCGGCTGCCTGCGACGGCGCAGCCGAGGCCGGCCCTTCCACCGGCGCCGAGGCCGCACCACCGCCCTGATCCCGTGGCGTGCCCTGCCCGATGAACTCCACCTGCACCACGTCCTCGCCCAGCGGCACCGGTTCGCCACCGAAGCGTGCATAGGCCAGCCACAGCAGGAACAGCGAAAACAGCAGCTGCACCACCAGCGTGATCGCGTACGCGATGATGCGTTCGCGCCGCCCTTCCGGTCCGGGCGGATGCCACTGCTGCCGCCAGAGCGTGGTGAAGGCCTGCCAGCGGTTGAGCCCGCCGCTGCGTCGCGGCGCCGGGACCAGCTCGCGCTGCACCAGGATCGCGACGATCGCCTCGCTGCTGGCGCCAGTGACCGCCCCCATGCGCTCGCCCAGCGAGGCGAACCAGTCGCGCCACCCCGGCGGGAATTCGCCCGGCGGCCGCTCCGGGCGCAACGACCTGCGTGTGCGCCGGCGCAGGGCCTCGATCAGTTCAGCGGAGGAGAATGCCGTCACGGGGCCGCTCTCGCCGCGGCCCGCTTATGCCGTATCGCGCGCGATGTAAGGCGCCTGCCCGGACGCGTGGTCCGTGGCATCGCGCACCGCGGTCACGCCGGGAACCCTGGCCAGCAGCGTCTTCTCGATGCCCTGCTTGAGGGTGACATCGACCATGCCGCAACCATGGCAGCCGCCGCCGAAACGCAGCACGACGACGCCGTCGCCGGTGACTTCCTGCAGCGCGACATGGCCGCGGTGCTGCGCCAGCTGCGGATTGATCTCGTGCTCGACGACCCAGGCCACGCGCTCCACCAGCGACGCCGATTCGGCCGGCACCTCGCCCTTGATCTTCGGTGCGCGGATCTGGAGCTGGCCGCCGGTGGCCTGTTGCGTGTAATCGATCTGCGCGCCGTCCAGGTATTGCACGCTGGCCGCATCGACCCAGACGGTGAAACCCTCGCAGTCCACCGCCCATTCGTCGCCGCTGAGGTCGGCCGGCTCGGCGAACTCCAGGCGCACGTCGGCCTGCATCGTTCCCGGGTCCCGCGCGGCCAGGCGCACGCCCAGGCCCGGCAGGTCCTCGCGCGCGATCAGCTTGCGGAAATGCGCCTGGGCGGATTCTGAGATCTGGATCATGCGGCTATTCTAGCGGCCTGCGCGCGATGGGTCGCCGCGCCTCCACCCGCCGCCCACGCCCGATATGTTTTCGTTCATCGGTGCGCCGAACCAGCAGGAAGACATGCCATGACCGACCTCGTCCCCCTCGCCCAGGCCCATTGCATCGCGCGCCGCGGCAGCGAACACCGGTTGCCCGAGGCGCGGATCCGCGAGTTGCTGCCCGACGTGCCGGGCTGGGAACTGGCCGAGGAGGGCAAGGCGCTGGTGCGCACCTTCGCCTTCAAGGACTACTACCGCACGATGTCCTTCGTCAACGCGCTGGCGCACATGGCCAACCGCGAGGACCACCACCCCGACCTGTCGGTGCATTACGACCGCTGCGTGGTGCGTTACTCGACCCACGACGTCGGCGGCTTGAGCGAGAACGACTTCATCTGCGCGGCCCGCGCCGACGCGCTCGCCGCATAGTTCAGGCCAGGCGGTCGAGCGCGTCGAGCAGTTCCGGCGCCAGCGGCGCGGTCAGCAGGTACGGGGTGCGCCCTTCGTCCAGCGCGAACTCCAGCGACGCGGCGTGCAGGAACAGGCGCTTGAGCCCGATCTGTTCACGCAATCGCCGGTTGACCGCGGGATCGCCGTATTTGTCGTCGCCGGCCACGGGATGGCCGATGTGCCGGGCGTGGACGCGGATCTGGTGGGTGCGCCCGGAGTCGATCCGCACCTCGCAGTAGGACTGCCCGCCGCGCCGTTCCAGCACCTTGAAATGGCTCAGCGAGGGCTTGCCGTTGTCGTTGACCTGCACGTGGCGCTCGCCGCCCTGGCGCAGGCCGACATGCAACGGCGCATCCACGCTCATGGTGCCGTCGGGCATGCGCCCGACCAGCAGCGCGAGGTAGCGCTTGCGGATCCCGGCACGCCGGCCCGCGCCGTCCTGCTCGCGCATCAGGGCCTGCAGCTCGACCAGGGCGGAGCGCTTCCTGGCCACCAGCAGCAGGCCCGAGGTGTCGCGGTCCAGCCGGTGCACCAGCTCCAGCGTCTCGCGCGGCCGCAGCGCGCGCAGGGTCTCGATGGCGCCGAACGAGATCCCGCTGCCGCCGTGGCTGGCCACGCCCGAGGGCTTGTTGAGCGCCAGCAGGCGCTCGTCCTCGTACACGATGGCCGCCTGCATGGCCTCCATGAACCCCTGCGGCGGGCTGCCCTTGTCGCCGGGTTCGTCGATCCTGACCGGGGGGATCCGGACCATGTCGCCGGCTTCCAGCTTGCGTTCGGCCTTGACCCGGCCGCCGTTGACCCGGACCTGGCCGGACCGCAGCAGCTTGTAGACCAGGCTGCGGGGGGCGCCCTTCAGGTAGCCCAGCAGGAAGTTGTCGATCCGCTGCCCGTCGCGGTCCTCGGCGATCCGCACGTTGCGGGCGGCATGGGGCGGACGCTCGGGGGAATCTGAATGGGTCACGGGCGTCCTTGATCTGCTACACTCGCCGGGCGAGATAAGGGTTTGATTTCGCAGGGAGTTGTTTCCGGCCGCCCTGGCGACCGGATTCGAGGCAAACGGGCCGAAAGCCCGCCTCCCTCGCGATTCCGGATGCAGCGCGCGACCACCGCCCCCGGGGCGGCCATGTTAGCGGCTCGCCGTCAGGCCCGGCCATCGCCCGATGCGTCAGACATCGGCGCTGAACATGACCCGCGTGTCGCGCTTCGCAGCGCGACGCCGGCCCGCAACACACAAGAACGAGACAAGCGCTCCCGCGGCCCGCCGTGGTGTCGTAGCGCTGGAAAACTTGGAGTCCCGCCGCGCGAGTCCATCCGCGCAGCAGGGCCCCGCGGTATCCAGAGGCGAAACGCCCACGGCGTCGTCGCGTGCCCAAGCGCGCGAGGAACGCCAACATGAAACGCATGCTGATCAACGCCACGCAGGCAGAAGAACTGCGCGTCGCGATCGTCGATGGCCAGGCACTGTACGACATCGACATCGAGCAACCGTCGAAGGAACAGAAGAAGTCCAACATCTACAAGGGCCGCATCACCCGGCTCGAGCCTTCGCTGGAAGCGGCCTTCGTCGAATACGGCGGACAGCGCCACGGCTTCCTGCCGCTGAAGGAAATCTCCCGCGATTACTTCCAGGCCGGGGTCGACCCCAACAAGGCCGGGCTCAAGGAACTGCTGCGCGAGGGCCAGGAAGTCGTGGTCCAGGTCGACAAGGAAGAACGCGGCAACAAGGGCGCCGCCCTGACCACGTTCATCTCGCTGGCCGGCCGCTACATGGTGCTGATGCCCAACTCGCCGACCGCCGGCGGCGTCTCGCGCCGGATCGAGGGCGACGACCGCGCCGAGCTGAAGAAGGCGATGGACGCGCTGGCGATCCCCGAGGACATGGGCGTGATCATCCGCACCGCCGGCGTCGGCCGCGATGCCGAAGAGCTGCAGTGGGACCTGGACTACCTGCTGAGCGTGTGGAAGGCGGTGGCCGAGGCGGCGCTGTCCAAGCCGGCGCCGTTCCTGATCTACCAGGAATCGCGGCTGATCATCCGCGCGCTGCGCGACTACATGCGCCCGGACATCGGCGAGATCCTGGTCGACACCCCGGAAATGTACGAGGAGGCGCGCGAGTTCGTGCAGCAGGTGATGCCGCACAACCTGCGCAAGCTGCGCCACTACACCGACGACGTGCCGCTGTTCAACCGCTTCCAGATCGAGTCGCAGATCGAGGGCGCCTACGAGCGCGAGGTGCGCCTGCCCTCCGGCGGCGCGCTGGTGATCGACCAGACCGAGGCCCTGACCGCGGTCGACGTCAACTCGGCGCGCGCCACCAAGGGCGGCGACATCGAGGAAACCGCGTTCAACACCAACCTGGAGGCGGCCGAGGAAGTCGCGCGCCAGATGCGCCTGCGCGACCTCGGCGGGCTGGTGGTGATCGACTTCATCGACATGGATTCCAGCAAGCACCAGCGCGAAGTCGAGAACCGCCTGCAGCACGCGCTCAAGTCGGACCGCGCGCGGGTGCAGCTGGGCCGCATCTCCAAGTTCGGATTGCTGGAGATGTCGCGCCAGCGCCTGCGCCCGTCGCTGGGCGAGTCCAGCCAGCTGGTCTGCCCGCGCTGCGAAGGCCACGGCCGGATGCGCAGCATCGAGTCCCTGTCGCTGTCGATCGTCCGCGTCGCCGAGGAGCATGCGATGAAGGACAACACCGGGCAGGTGCTGGTACAGGCGCCGGTGGAGATCGCCAACTACCTGCTCAACGAGAAGCGCCGCGCCCTGGCCGAGATCGAGCAGCGCCACGACGCGCCGATCGTGATCGTCGCCGACGACCAGTTGCAGACCCCGCATTACGAGGTCACGCGGATCCGCGAGAACGAGCTCGGCGAGGAAACCGGCAAGCCCAGCTACCAGCGTGGCACCCCGCGCAAGCTGGCGACCATCGCCCTGAGCAAGGCCAACCTCAACGTGCCGGCCGCACCGGCGGTCACCAACGTGCGTCCGGCGCAACCGGCTCCGATCCGCGAACCGCGCGACGAGACGCCGGTGGCCGCGCCCGCGGAGCCCGCACCCGCGTCCGCGCCGGTGCAGTCGGTGGGGCTGGTCGAGCGCATGCTGCGTTTCTTCCGCGGCACCGACGCCGCACCGGCAACGCCGGCACCCCGCCAGCCGGCCCGCCCGCAGGACAGCCGTGGCCGCGGCGAGCGCAGCGAACGTGGCGACCGCAATGGCGCGCGCCGCGACGGACGCGATGGCCGTGGCGGCAAGGGCCGTGACGGCCAGCGACGCAACCAGCCGCAAGCCAGAACGCAGGACAAGCCCGCGCAGGACAAGCCGCGCAACGAGCAGCCGCAGAAGCAGCGGCAGAACCCGTCGAAGCAGGCCCGCGCGCAGGACGACAACCGCCAGGCCAATTCGCAGCAGCAGCCGAAGCCACCGCGGCCACCGCGGGGCGAGTCCGGCGACGCCAGCGGCAAGCCGCAGGTCGCGGTCGTTGAAGCCGACAAGCCGATCGTCACGATGCCCGAGGCCGTCGCCATGCCGGTCGTCGATGACCGTGCAGGCGCTCCGCAGCCGCAGGAAGCCACGCCCATCGAGAATGCCGCGACCACTCCCGGCAACGAAGCTGGGGCCGAAGGCGCCGGCGAAGCCGGTGGCCGCCGCCGCCGGGGTCGCCGTGGCGGCCGTCGCCGCCGTCGCGGCGGCACGGAAGCCGGTACCGCCGGCGAAGGTGGGCACGAGGACGCCATCGAGCAAGATGACGCCCTGTCCGGCGAAGTCGCGGCCGCGCAGCGCTCGCAGCCCGAATTCGATTTCGAGGATGATGAACCGGCGTCGATGACGCCGGCGCCGGCGCGCTCGGCGCCAGCGGCGGACACAAGGCCGCCGGTTGCCTCGGCGGCGCCTGCCGCGATTGCCGCCGCCAGCATCCCCGATTCCGCAGCCCGGATGCCGGCAGCGGCACCGCCCCCGGCGGTGGCTGTCCCCGTGGAAACCCCGGACATCGCCACGGCGGCCGCGGACGCTGCCCTGGTGCAAGAGCACATGTCGCAGGCGGCCAGCGAAAGCGCTGCGGGCCTGCCATCCGAGGGGATGCCGCCCGAAGCCGCGCAGGCCGAGATCGACGTGGTCGCGTCATCGGTCGAGCCGCCGGGCACGGCCGTGGAACCCGTGCCCGACACCGACTTCGCAACCACGCCGCCAGGCATTGCCGAGCCCACCGCCACGGGCCAAGGGCCGACGACCGCGGCGCCCGGCCTGTTCGATGCCCTGCCGCAGACGGCGCCGGCAGTCGACAGCAGCCCCGCCGAAGCCGCGGCCGAAGCCACCGCGCGGATCGCGCTGGTCCCGGACGCGTCCGAAGAAGACGCAACGGCAGGGATTCCCGGCGACGAGCACGCGCGGGACAGGCCGTACAACGCCTGATCGGCGGCGCATCACCCGCGCACGCGGTTCACACCGCGTGCGCGGGATCGGCCAGCCCGTACTGTCCGGCCAGCCGCGCCAGGGCGATGCTGTCCTGGATGCGCAGCTTCTCGAACAGGCGCGACTTGTGGGTGTTGACGGTCTTCGCGCTCAGGCTCAGGCGCCTGGCGATGTCTTCCTGGCGCAGCCCCTGGCTCAGCAGCATCGCCACTTCGAGTTCGCGCGGCGAGAGCGCGTCGAATGGCGAGGCGTCGCCGCCGATCCCGGACAGTGCCAGGTTCTGCGCGATGTTGCTGGCCAGGTAACGCTTGCCGCGGGCGACATCGCGCACCGCGCGCAACAGTTCGCCGGCGTCGCCGCCCTTGCCGACGTACCCCGACGCGCCGGCCTCGATCAGGCGCTTCGGCATCGGCCCGTCCTCGAGCACCGACACCACGATCACGCGCGTGCCGTGGTCGCCGCGGACGATGCGCTCGGTCACTTCCAGTCCGCTGACGCCGGGCAGGTGCAGGTCGCACAGCACCACGTCGGGCTTGAGCCTGCGGACCTGCGGCAAGGCGTCCTCGCCCGACTCGGCCTCGCCGACCACCTCGATGTCGGTCTCGCCGGACAGGATCATGCGCATGCCGGCGCGCACCAGGGCGTGGTCGTCGACCAGGAAAACTCGAATCGTCATGCGGCGGCCCCTGCCCGCTCCCCCGAGCGGTCCTGGCCAGACTAAGCGCGCCCCGCGGGATGGACAAGCGCACAAATCCCGCATCGCGATGTCGGTAAATTCCGATCACGCGCCGGAAACGGTTCCACGGCATGCTCGGCTAGAATGCGCCGTCCGGAGAGGTGGCCGAGCGGTTTAAGGCAGCGGTCTTGAAAACCGCCGTGGCAGCGATGCCACCGTGGGTTCGAATCCCACCCTCTCCGCCACCTATTTTCCTGCCGCGCGCACGCCCTTCTTCCCGCCGCACTCCCCGCAATCCAGCTGCGCCTCCTGCAGCAGCGGCGGCAGCTTCTCGGCGAGGAAATCGATGAACACCCGCACCGCCGGCAACAGCCCGCGGCGCGAGGCGAACACGGCGTGGCAGATGCCCTGCGGCAGCCGCCATTGCGGCAGCACGACCTCCAGGGCTCCGTCGCGCACGAGGTCCGCGCACAGGGTCTCGGGCAGCAGCGTGATGCCGACGCCCTGCTGCGCCAGCGAGCGCAGCATCGGGAAATCGAAGCCGGCCACGCGCGGCTTAAGCTCGACCCGGCGCACCGCGCCGTCCGGCCCGTGCAGTTCCCAGCGCTGCCGCGCTTCGTCCTCGCCCATGCTCAGGGTCACGTGCCCGGCGAGTTCGTCGGGATCGACCGGGCGGCCCATGCCGTCGAGGTATTTCGGGCTCGCCACCAGCAGCTCCTGGATCTGGCCGAAGCTGCGCATCACCAGGCTGCCGTCGTCGTCGAGTTTCGACCGTACCCGCAGGGCGACATCGAATCCTTCGTTGATCAGGTCGACGCGGCGGTTGCTGACGTGCAGCTGCAGCCGCACTTCCGGATGGCGCGCGAGGAATTCCGGCAGCAGCGCAGGCAGCTGCTGCTGCGCCAGGCTCACCGGCAGGCTGACCCGCACGATGCCGCGCGGCTGCGCGCTCAGCCGATCGACCACGTCGCGCGCGGCCTGGGCCTCGGCCAGCATCGTCTGCGCGTGGCGGTACACGCTGTTGCCGACATCGGTCACCGCGAACCGGCGCGTGGAGCGCTGCAGCAGGCGCACGCCGAGGTCGGCTTCGAGCTGCGTGATCCTGCGGCTCAGGCGCGACTTGGGGATGCCGAGCGCACGCTCGGCGGCGGCGAACCCGCCGTGGTCCACGACCATGGCGAAGTAATACAGATCATTGAGGTCCTGCACGGCCGCTCCCGGAGTCATAGTTCCATATTCGGAACGATGCGTGGTATTTGACTATCTTTATTCCACATTAGCAACAATCTATCGTGATCCGGTCGCGGCACCTGCCGCATCCAGACCGGATATCACCATGAAACTCCTCCACGTCGATTCCAGCATCCTGGGCCAGAACTCGGCCAGCCGCGAACTCAGCGCCGCGATCGTGGCCCGCTGGCAGGATGCGGTGCCGGGCCTGGAAACAGCCTATCGCGACCTCGATGCCGCGCCGCTGCCCCACCTTTCCGGCGGTTCGCTGGCCGCCACCGATCCGGTCGAGGCCGCGGCCGCGGCGCAGGCGTTGCAGGAGTTCCTCGACGCCGACATCGTGGTGGTCGGCGCACCGATGTACAACTTCGGCATCCCCTCCACGCTCAAGGCCTGGATCGACCGGCTGGCGGTGGCGGGCAAGACCTTCCGCTACACCGAACAAGGTGCCCAGGGCCTGGCCGGCGGCAAGCGGGTGATCGTCGCCAGCAGCCGCGGCGGTTTCCACGCCGGCGCGCCGTCGGACTTCCAGGAACCCTACCTGCGCTTCGTGTTCGGCTTCTTCGGCATCGGCGACATCGAATTCGTCCGCGCCGAAGGCCTGGCGGTTTCGCCGCAGCATCGCAGCGACGGCCTCGCCGCCGGGCATGCTTCGATCCGCGCGCCTCTGGCCGCGGCCGCCTGAGCCTGCTTGCCTGCCTGCGCCGGGCCGGGCCGGCGCGTCGCCTTCGCGCAATGCCTCGCCGGGCCTTTCGCATCCGGATTGACCTTCGTCAAGGCATGGCGGCGCAGCGTTGTCTAGCCTGCAACGCATGATCGCCAATCCCCGCTTCGATGCCGAGTTGCTGCGCCGCTACGACCGGCCGGGGCCGCGCTACACGTCCTACCCCACCGCACCGCAGTTCAGCCCGGACTTCGGCGAGGAGGCCTTGCGCGCCGCGGCGTCGGCCAGCAACGGCGATCCGATCCCGCGCCGGCTGTCGCTGTACCTGCACCTGCCGTTCTGCCGCAGCCCCTGTTTCTATTGTGGCTGCAACCGGATCATCACCCGCGATCCGGCCATGGCCGAAAGCTACCTTGCGCGCCTGTACCGCGAGATCGACCTGACGGCGGCGCTGTTCGACCGCGACCGCGAAGTGATCCAGGTGCACCTGGGCGGCGGCACCCCGAATTTCATGTCGCCCATGCAGTTGCAGGAACTGATGGACACGCTGCGCCGGCAGTTCCATTTCAGCGACAGCCCGGAACGCGACCTCTCGATCGAGCTCGATCCGCGCTTCATGTCGCCGGCGGACATCCCGCAACTGGCCCGTGCCGGGTTCAATCGCGCCAGCTTCGGCGTGCAGGACTTCGATCCCGTGGTGCAGGCCGCGGTCAACCGCATCCAGAGCGTGGAGCAGACCCTGGCCGTGGTGGAGGCGTGCCGCGAACACGGGATCCGTTCGGTCAACATCGACCTGATCTACGGCTTGCCGAAACAGACGCCCGAAGGTTTCTCGCGCACGCTCGACATCGTGACCGGGGCGCGCCCGGACCGGCTGGCGATCTACGGCTACGCGCACATGCCGACCTTGTTCAAGGCGCAACGGCGGATCGACGCCGCCGCGCTGCCCGCGCCCGAGGAAAAGCTCGCGCTGCTGCAGCTCGCGATCGAGCGGTTGACCGCCGCCGGCTACGTCTACATCGGCATGGACCACTTCGCCCTGCCGGACGACGACCTCGCCCAGGCCCAGGCGCGGGGCGGCCTGCACCGCAACTTCATGGGCTACACGACGCATGCCGACAGCGACCTGGTCGGCCTCGGCGTCAGCGCGATCAGCCACATCGGCGACAGCTTCAGCCAGAATCCGCGCGACCTGCCGAGCTGGCAGATCGCCATCGATGCGGGCCGCCTGCCGGTGTTCCGCGGCATGCAGCTGGACGAGGACGACCTGCTGCGCGCCGACCTGATCCAGCACCTGATGTGCCAGGGCGAGGTGCCGGTGGCCGCGCTGGAGCGCCGCTACGCGATCGATTTCGCCGCCTATTTCGCCGATGCCATGGAAAAACTCGAGCCCCTGGTCGCCGACGGCCTGGTGCGGCTGGCACCGGGGCGGATCACGGCCACTACGCAGGGACGCTTGTTGTTGCGTAATATTGCCATGTGCTTCGACCGATACCTCGACCAGCCAGCGGACGACAACGGGCCCGCAACGCGGTTCTCGCGGGCGATCTGAACCGTCGTTCCGCGGTGGCGTGGTCGCAGCCGTGAGCGGCATCACCTTTCCGCGGCTGGACCGCAGCGTGCTCGCCGACGACGGCGACGCACTGACCTTCTGCTCCACGTGCGCCTTTTCCCAGGTCTGCCTGGCGCAGGGCATGGACAAGTCGTCGCTGCAGGACCTGCACATGCTGGTCGAGCATGTCGGCCCGCTGCACGCCGGCGACCACGTGTTCCGCGAGGGCGATCCGTTCGAGGCGATCGCGGCGGTCCGGGCCGGCACGGTCAAGACCTATTCCGTCGACCGCGACGGCCGCGAGCACGTGCTCGGCTTCCATTTGCCGGGCGAAGTGATCGGCCTCAACGCGATCGACGGCGACCACTACCCATGCAACGCGGTGGCGCTGGACACGGTGATGCTGTGCCGTTTCTCGTTCCCGAAGATCTCGGTGCTGGCCGCGCGCCTGCCGGGACTGCAGCAGACGCTGTTCCGCCTGCTCAGCCGCGACATCGGCAATGCCTCGCTGCTGGCCGGCGACTGGTCGGCCGACGAGCGCATGGCGGCGTTCCTGGTGGGGCTGTCGCGGCGGCTGGCCGCGCGCGGGTTTTCACCGGATCGCTTCCAGCTGACCATGGCCCGCACCGACATCGCCAATTACCTGCGGCTGGCCCCGGAAACCGTCAGCCGCGTGCTCAAGCGTTTCCAGGACGAAGACATGGTCCGGGTCGACCGGCGCGAACTGGAAATCATCGGGCGCCCCCGCCTCGAGGCCCTGGCCGGCGCGATCCTCCGGGTATGAAGCGCGCGCCAATCGCGCGATGCCGTGTGCTGCCGGGGACTTGATGCAGGTCAGGGACGCGAACACCGCGATCGCGCAGCATGCCGACCAACATCCAAGGGGAACGCAGCATGGACACCACCCGCAGGCTCTGGCTAGGACTCGCTGCATTGATGCTCGCCGGTTTCGGCGTGTTGCTGGGGATGGGATGGGACATCCACCAGCAGGCGCCGCCGATGCCCGAACGGGTGGTCACGCAGGGCGGGCACGTGGTGTACACGCGCGCCGAGATCGAGCAGGGCCGCCAGGTCTGGCAAAGCATCGGCGGCCAGCAGCTGGGCTCCATCTGGGGCCATGGCGCGCTGGTGGCGCCGGACTGGTCGGCCGACTGGCTGCACCGCGAGGCCGAAACGATGCTCGAACTCGGCGCGCGCGCGGAAACCGGCGCGTCCTACGCCTTGCTGGATCCGGGCGAGCAGGCGGGGCTGCAAGCCAGGCTCAAGCCGCTGATGCGCGGCAACACCTACGATCCGGCGCGCAAGGACATCGTCGTCAGCGACCGCCGCGCGCAGGCGATCGCGCAGGTGGCGGCGCACTACGACAGCCTGTTCTCCAACGACCCGGCGACCGCGGAGCTGCGCGAAGGCTACGCGATGCGCGAGGGCACCATTCCCGACGCCGGGCATCGCCGCGTGCTGTCGGCGTTCTTCTTCTGGACCTCCTGGGCGGCGACCACGAACCGGCCGGGCGACAGCAAGACCTACACCAACAACTGGCCGTACGAGCCGCTGGTCGGCAACGCGCCGACCTCGAGCACCTTCATGTGGACGATGTTCAGCATCCTCTTCATGATCGCCGGCATCGGCCTGCTGGCGTGGCATTACGCGGTCTGGCATCGCAACGAGGAGCACGTGCCGCCGCCGCTGCGCGACCCGCTGGCGGCGATCGTCATCACCCCGTCGATGCGCGCCACCGCCAAGTACTTCTGGCTGGTGCTGGCGCTGTTCCTGGTGCAGATCCTGCTCGGCGCGACCACCGCGCACTACCAGGTCGAGGGCCAGCAGGCCTACGGCTTCGCGATCTCCGAATACCTGCCCTACTCGCTCACCCGCAGCTGGCATACGCAGCTGGCGGTGCTGTGGATCGCGACCGCGTGGCTGGCGACCGGCCTCTACATCGGGCCGGCGGTGTCCGGGCATGAACCGAAGTTCCAGCGCCTGGGCGTCAACTTCCTGTTCGGGTGCCTGATCGTGATCGTGGTCGGCGCCTTCACCGGGCAATGGTTCGCGGTGATGCAGAAGATGGGCCTGCAGTACAACTTCTGGTTCGGCCACCAGGGCTGGGAATACACCGACATCGGCCGCTTCTGGCAGATCTTCCTGTTCATCGGGCTGCTGCTGTGGCTGCTGTTGGTGGGCCGCGCGCTGTGGCCGGCGCTGCGGCGCAAGGACGAGATGTCCTCGATCGTCGGCTTGCTGTTCCTGTCCACCGTCGCCATCGCCCTGCTCTACGCGGCCGGCTTGATGTGGGGCGAGAAGACCTCGTTGTCGATCGTCGAGTACTGGCGCTGGTGGGTTGTGCACCTGTGGGTCGAGGGCTTCTTCGAGGTGTTCGCGGTGGCCGTGATCAGCTTCCTGTTCGTGAAGCTGGGGCTGGTGCGCGGCAAGACCGCGACCATCAACGTGCTGTTCGCGACCATCGTGTTCATGGCCGGCGGCATCCTGGGCACCTTCCACCACCTGTATTTCGCCGGCACCACCACCGCGGTGATCGCACTGGGCGCGAGCATCTCGGCCCTGGAGGTCGTGCCGCTGGCATTGATCGGGATGGAGGCCTACGAGACCTGGCGCCACGGCCGCGCCACGCCGTGGATGGAGCGTTACCGCTGGCCGATCATGTTCTTCCTCGCGGTCAGCTTCTGGAACCTGGTCGGCGCGGGGCTGTTCGGCTTCCTGATCAACACGCCGCTGGCGCTGTACTACATGCAGGGCCTGAACCTCACCGCGCTGCACGGGCACACCGCGCTGTTCGGCGTCTACGGGATGCTCGGCATCGGCCTGATGCTGTTCTGCATGCGCGGCCTGAAGCCGGACAAGACCTGGCTGGAAGGGCCGCTGCGCGGCGCGTTCTGGTCGCTCAACATCGGCCTGACGCTGATGGCGGTGCTCACGCTGCTGCCGATGGGCGTGCTGCAGTTGCAGGCGGCGCTGGAACACGGCTACTGGTATGCGCGCTCGGCCGAATTCATGGGCCAGCCGCTGATCCACATGCTGGTGTGGATGCGGGTTCCCGGCGACACCCTGTTCGCGGTCGGCGCCTTCCTGGTGACGATGTTCGTGGCGTCGCTGTGGATGGGCCCGAAGCGGCTGCTTTCGCGCGACGACGCGCTGCCGGCCGAAGCCGACTGAGCGACTGCGGGCGCAGGACGCGGGGCGGATGGCGCAGGCTGTCCGCCCCGCTTCCTTTGCGATCCGCGCGCGTTCGCGTGGCTGACCTGGGTCAAGGCGGGGCGACGGGCCGGCGTCGACAATGCCATCATGGATACCATGCAGCCAGGCAACGCACTCTCCCCGAAACTGCTGGCCAACGCGCCGCACCGGCTGCTGTTCTTCGTCGGCGCGGCCAACGTGCTGCTGGCGATGGCCTGGTGGGCGTTGTGGCTGGTCGACATCCGCTGGCACGCGATCGGCTTGCCGCAGCCGCAGGTCTATGGCGGCTGGCTGCATGCGATCGTGATGCAGTACCAGGTGCTGGCGCCTTTCATGTTCGGGTTCCTGCTGACGGTGTTCCCGCGCTGGATGGGACAGCCCGACCTCACCCGCTGGCACTACGTGCCGGTCGGGCTGGGCCTGTTCGGCGGCCAGTTGCTGACCCTGGCCGGCGCCTTCGGCCCCGCGCACCTGCTGCATGTCGGCGCGGTGATGACGCTTGCCGGATGGGCGACCGGGTTGTTCTTCCTGCTGCGGATGGCGTGGCGCGACGGCGGCAAGACCTGGCATGCGGTGTCGTGCGCGGCCGCCTTGCTGCTCGGGTTCGTGGGCTTCGCGCTGTACGCGGTGTTCCTGCACGGGGCCGACGCGCGGCTGATGTTCGCCGCGATCAAGTTCGGCGGCTTCGGGCTGCTGCTGCCGGTGTATTTCACCGTGGCGCACCGGATGTTCCCGTTCTTCGCCGGCAACGTCGTGCCCGGTTACCGGCCGTGGCGGCCGCTGTGGGTGCTCGCTGCGTTCTGGCCGCTGGTATTGCTGCACCTGGGGCTGGAACTGGTGCACGGCTACGCCTGGTTGTGGCTGGCCGACCTGCCGCTGCTCGCGCTCGCGAGCACCTGGCTGTGGCGCAACTGGCCGCGCGGCACGGCGCCCTTGCTGCTGCGGGTGTTGTTCCTGGGCTACGCATGGCTGCCGGTGGCATTGGTGCTTTATGCCGTGCAGAGCGTCATGTATGCGGCAAGCGGCGACTTCATGCTCGGGCGCGCGCCGGCGCACGCATTGTTCATCGGTTTCTTCGGCAGCCTGCTGGTGGCGATGGTGACCCGGGTGACCCAGGGGCATGCCGGGCGCCCGCTGGTGTTCGGCGGGGTCGCGACGTTCGCCTTCATCGTGATCCAGTTCACCTGCGCCACCCGGATCGCGGCGGAACTGGTGCCCGACCAGATGGCGTGGCAGGCGGTCGCGGCAGTCGGCTGGCTGCTGGCGTTCGCGCCATGGGTGCTGCGCTCGCTGCGGATCTACCTGTCGCCGCGCGCCGATGGCAAGCCGGGCTGAAACCCGCTCGCAGCAGGGCCGCCGATGATCGAGTTCTATCCGCAGATCCGCTTCGTCCACATCCTCGCCATATCGCTCAGCGGCGGCCTGTTCGCCGTGCGCGGCCTGGCGATGCTGGCCGGCGCGCGCTGGCCGCAGGCGTTCGTCGTGCGTTACCTGAGCTACACGATCGACACCGTGCTGCTGACCGCGGCGCTGATGCTGGTGACGATCCTGCCCGCCGCGATGTTCGCCAACCACTGGCTGACGGTGAAACTCCTGCTGGTGGTCGCGTACGTGGCGCTGGGCGTGTTCGCACTGCGCCGCGGCCGCACCCGCGGCATCCGCGCGGCCTGTTATGCGGGCGCGCTGCTGCTGTATGCCGCGATCTTCGGCATCGCCAGGATGCACCATCCGCTGGGCTGGTTGCTGGCCCTGGCTTGACCCAAATCAGGGCGGCAACGCACCGCAGAGCGCACATTGGCCCGCGACGAAACCCCACTGTCGGAGCCCTTGATGAAAGCCTTGCTGCAGCGCAATCCCTTGGTTGTTTCCATCGCGATCGTGGTACTCGTGGCTCTCGCCGCGACCGGGTACGCCATGGCCGTCGACATCGGCGGCCAGGCCGCCGTGGTGCAGGCACAGCCACACATGATGATGCCGTTCTGATTCGATGGAATTCCACATCGACATCCCCGGCGCCGCACCGGACCCCCGGGCCATCGAGGACGCCATCCGGGACGTCGATCCCGCGGCCCTGGTCGATATCGATCCGTCCAGCCCCACGCTGCGCATCGCCACCTCGGTCGATGCGCGGCAACTGGTTGCGCTGATCTCGCAGGCCGGCTATCGCGTGGACCCGGCGCAGGTCAGGCAGCTTCCGTCCATCTGTTGCGGCGGCTGCAGCGGTTAGCCCGTGAACGCACCCGATCGCGCCATGCCCGACCGCGGCATGATCGACGCCTGTTTCCTGGGCCCGTATGCCGAGAACGACAACCTGCTCGAGAAGCTGGTGGTCGAGTTCCTGCGCGACCACGTCTACTGGCGCCGCAATTTCCACCCCGCCGATCCGCCGGCGATCCCGACCCACGCCGCGAGCGGGATCGGGTACCAGCGGTTCGAGTCGCGCATGCGCCACGAACTGCACCAGCTGTCGGCGGCGCTGAAGCAGTCGGTGCCGTTCCATAGCCCGCGCTACATGGGGCACATGGTGTCGGACCTGCTGTTGCCGGGCCTTGCCGCGCAGATATTGGCGCTGCCCTACAACCCCAACAACGTCAGCGAGGATGCGGCGCCGATCACGGTCGACCTCGAGATCCAGGTCGGCCTGCAACTGGCGGGGATGCTCGGCTATCCGAACGATCCCCGGCAGGAGGACTGTGCGTTCGGCCACCTCACTTCCGGCGGCACGGTCGCCAACTTCCAGGCGTTGCGGCTGGCGCTCGCGTTGAAGGCGTTCCCGGTGGCGCTGCGCGCGGCGAACGCCCCCGGCCTGGATTCCGGCGGCGACGATCGCGAAGCGTTCAACCTCGCTCCCTCCGCGTCGATCGCGCTGTTGCGCCAATGGCAGCAGTGGCTGGCGGCGCAGTCGCCCGCCGATCGCGCGCGATGGCAGGCGCGCGTGGAGGCGCAACGGCTGGAGCAACTGGGCCTGGCCGGATTCATGGCGCGGCATCCGTTGTTGCGCACGCCGGTGGTGCTGGCACCGGCCAGCGCGCACTACTCCTGGAGCAAGGGGATGAAGCTGCTCGGCCTCGGCCGCGACCAGCTGCTGCCGTTGCCGCAGCGCGGGATGCGCACCGACCCGGAAGCGCTCGAAGCGCGGGTTCGCGCGTGCGAGCGCGAGCAGCAGCCGGTGTTGGCGCTGGTCGCGGTGCTCGGCACCACCGAATACGGCAGCATCGATCCGGTCGATGCGTTCTGCGACGTGCGCGACGCCGCGGCGCGGCGCGGGCTCGGCACCTGCGTGCACGTCGATGCGGCGTGGGGCGGCTACCTGGCGACCCTGTTCCGCAATCCCGACGGCAGCCTGCGCAGCCGCGATGAAGTCGCCGGCGACTTCATCCGCTTCCCGGCACCCGGGGTGCATGCCGCGGTCGCCGCGCTGGCACGCACCGATTCGATCACGGTCGATCCGCACAAGCTCGGTTACCTGCCGTATGGCGCCGGCGCGTTCGTGTGCCGCGACCACCATGCCATGGCTCTGCTGTCCGAGGGCGCCGACTACGTCTTCCACGGCGACGAATCCACGGATTACCTGGCGCGCTACCGAAGCCTGGGCCGCTACACCCTGGAGGGATCGCGCCCGGGCGCGATGGCCGCGGCCGCCCATGTCGTGCACAAGGTACTGCCGCTGGACTACCGGAACTTCGGCCTGCTGCCGCGCGAGTCCATCCGCAGCGCGGAGGCGTTCCACGACGCGGCCCTGCGCTTCGCGGCGGACATCTCCGGGCTGGCGCACGCCTGCGTCCCGTTCGTGCCGGACAGCAACCTGGTGTGCATCGCCATCAACCCGCGCGGCAACAGCGACATCGGGCGCGCCAGTGCGTTCGTGCGCGGACTGCATGACGAATTGCGTTGCGATCCCGGCAAGCCACTGCAGACCCGGGAATTCTTCGGTTCGGCGACGGTGCTGCAGGTCGATGCGCTGGATGGCGATGACGCCGGGCGCCTGCTGTCCGCGCTATCGCTGCAAGCGCCCGCGGCCGGCACCGATGCCCGCCTGGTGATCCTGCGCCACACGCTGATGAATCCCTACCTGGTCGACCATGAAAATGGCATCAGTTACATCGAGTTGTACTTCCAGCACCTCGCCCGCCGCATCCGCGCACTCTGCGGCTGACGGCGGCCGCGCCTGGAATGCCGAGGCGCTGGCGTGCCTGCGGCGCGAGGCTGCGCGTTCGGCCGACACCCACCTGCTGCAGTTGCGCTTCCCGGCATTCCCGGGGATCGACTTCCATTTCAAGGACGAGGCCGCCCACCCGAGCGGCAGCCTCAAGCATCGGCTTGCGCGATCGCTGTTCCTGTATGCGTTGTGCAACGGGCGCCTGCAGGCGGGGCAGGCCGTGGTCGACGCCTCGTCGGGCAGCACCGCGATTTCGGAGGCATGGTTCGCGCGCCTGCTCGGCCTGCCCTTCGTGGCGGTGATGCCGGCGTGCACCGCGCCTCCCAAGATCGAAGCGGTGCGCGCACTCGGCGGCCACTGCGAGCTGACCGATGCCGATACCTGCCCGCAGCAGCGGGCCCGGGAGATCGCCGCCGCCGGCGCCTGCTTCCTCGACCAGTTCGGCCTGGCCGAGCGCGCGACCGACTGGCGCGGCAACAACAACATCGCCGAATCGATCCTCGGCCAGCTCGCGCAGGAGCCGCATCCGGAGCCGGCGTGGGTGGTATGCGGCGCGGGCACCGGCGGTACTTCGGCCACCATCGGCCGCTACCTGCGCTATCGCGGCCTTGGCACGCGGCTTTGCGTCGCCGAGCCGACCGGGGCCGCGTTCGCGCGGGGTTGGCGCAGCCGCGACCGCAGCGCTTGCGCCAGCCAGCCGACGCTGGTCGAAGGCATCGGCCGGCCACGGGTGGAACCGTGTTTCCTGTTCGAGATCGTGGACGAGGTGGTCGAAGTGGGCGATGCCGACTCCATCGCCGCCACCTGGCTGCTGCAGGACCTGCTCGGGCGCCGCTACGGCGGGTCTTCGGGCACCAACCTCGTCGCCTGCCTGCGACTGGCCGCGCGCATGCGCGAACGCGGCGAGCGCGGCAGCATCGTCAGCCTGCTCTGCGACCGCGGCGAGCGCTACCACGACACCCTGTTCGATCCCGCGTGGCTGGCGCGCCACGGGATCGACATCCAGGCGCCGCTGGCGAGGCTGCAGGAATCGCTTCGCGCTTGAGTCAGGACTTTGCGCGTCCGGGAATGCGCGCAACCGCGGCCCGGGAAACCCCTGCCGATGGACCACCGACCAGGCTCCGCCCGCGGAGGCAGCGAGCCTGGTCGAATCGCCTGCGCGGCTATCGCTGCGCAGGCGCCTGGTTGCCGGCGCCCGGATCGTCGAATTGCGCGGCGTAGGCGTCCAGCGCGGCCCGCAGCGACGCCACCGCGCCGGCCGCCTTCGGATCGGCCTTGAGCTTGTCCGCATTCAGCGCCAGCGGCGCGATGATGGCGTGCAGCGCGGCATCGGCGTCGGCTGGCAGCTTGCACTCGGCGACGATGTTGCCGATGTCGCCCTGGATGCCGGTGGCCAGGGTCGCGACCTGGACGGCGTCCAGGTGCCCGTGCTCACCGTGTTCGAGCGCCGCCACCTTGGTGCGGATCGCCCGCATGTGCTTGCGCAACGGTGCGTCGGTGGCGAAACGCCGTGCCGGTGCATCGCCCGTGGCGGCGTTGGCGGCGGGTGCCGGATGGTGTTCGTGATGCTGGGCGAACGCCAGCGGGGCGGACAGCCCCAGTACGGCGACCAGGACGATGGGGAGAACTTTACGCATGGCAAACCTCGTTGATTGGCCACAAGGGCCGGGGTTGGGGAAACGGTACGGCAAATCTTCATCCAGCCACTTCCGCCGCGGGCAGGCGCAGCACCACGCGGGCGCCGCCGGACGGCGCCCGCGCCACGGCGATGCTGCCGCCATGCAGCGTCGCGATCGCCTGCGCGATCGACAGGCCCAGGCCACTGCCGCTGCCCTCGCCACGCAGGAAACGCTCGCCCAGGCGCGCGGCCTGCGCGCCGGGGATGCCGGGTCCATCGTCGTCCACCGCCAGTTCGACGCTGGCGCCGTTGCGCGCCACGCCGACGGCGACGTGGCCGCGCGGCCGGCCGTGGGCGATGGCGTTGTCGATGAGGTTGCCCAGCGCGATCGCCAGCAGCCCGGCGCTGCCACGCACGCGCACGGCTTCGTCGGCCTGCAGGGAAAGGGTGACGCCGAGCGGAGCGGCGCGCTCGCTGGCGCTGGCGAGCACCTCGTGCGCCAGCACCGCGGGCGCGAGCGTGCAGGTCTCGTCGAGGTGGTCGAGCGATTCGACCCGCGCCAGCATCAGCAACTGGGCGACCAGCCGCTCCATCCGCTGCAGGCCGCTGCGTGCGCGCTGCAGGTGGGCGCTGCGCGCCGCTTCATCATCGGCGGCCCCGGCGAGATCGAGTTCCAGCCGCAGCACCGACAGCGGATGGCGCAGCTCATGGGCCGCATCGGCGGTGAAGCGGCGTTCGCGGGCTAGCGCGGAGTCGAGGTTGGCGACCAGTGCATCGAGGGCCGTGGTCAGGTGCAGCAGTTCCGACGGCACGTCGTCGCGCGTCAGCACCGGCGGCCTCGCCGGCTGCGCGGCGATCGCGCGCGACAGCGCGCGCAGCGGCGCCAGCCCGCGGCGCAGGCCGAGCCAGGTCGCCAGCGGCAGCAACAACAGCAGCCCGGCCAGCGGCAGCAGCAAGGCACGGATGTGCGCGGCCAGCAGCTGGTCGCGATCGTGCAGCGGCGCGGCGACCTGGATCCAATGGCGATGATCGGCGCCCATGCGCTGGTACACGCGCCAGCGTTCGCCGCCATGTTCGACGGTGTGGAAGTGCGGCGCATCCGGCCCGGCGGGCAATGGTGGCAACACCGAGGCGTCCAGCAACAGGCGGCCGCCGCGGTCGCGGACCACGATCTCGCCGCGCGGGCCTTCGTCGTCGTGGACATCGTCCAGGTCGGCCCCGCGCAGCGAGGCTTCGGGGACCGACGCCAGCACTACAAGCACGCTGGCGGCGGTGCGCTCCAGTTCGCGGTCGAACATCTCGCCGGTCTCGTGCGCCGTGCGCTGGCCAAGCCAGAGGCTGGCAGCCAGCCACAGCAGGACCACCGGCAGCCCGACCAGCCACGACATGCGTCGTTGCAGCGAGGCCCTGCTCACGGCGCCTCGTCGTCGCGCAGCGGCGGGTACAGCGCGTAACCCACGCCGCGCAGGGTGCGGATCCAGTCCGCGCCCAGCTTGCGCCGCAGGTGGTGCACGTGCACTTCGATCGCGTTGCTGGCGACCTCCTCGCCCCAGCCATACACCGATTCCTCCAGCTGGCCGCGCGACAGCGCATGGCCCGGCCGCGCGGCGAGCGCCTCCAGCAGCGCGTACTCGCGCGGCGAAAGTTCCAGCGGCATGTCGGCCAGGCGCGCGCTGCGGGTGCTCGGGTCGATCGCCAGTGCGCCGACCTGCTGCAGCGGCACCGGGTTGCCTTCCGCCCGCCTCAGCAATGCGCGCACGCGCGCGGCCAGTTCGTCCAGGTGCACCGGCTTGACCACGTAATCGTCGGCGCCGCTGTCCAGGCCCTGCACGCGATCGCCGAGCGCGTCGCGCGCGGTCAGCAACAGCACCGGCGTGCGGTCGCCGCGGCGGCGCAGGCCCGCGATCACGTCCACGCCGCTCATGCGCGGCAGGTTCCAGTCGATGATCGCCGCGGCGTAACGGGTATCGGCCAGCGCGTGCGCGGCGTGGCGCCCGTCCTGGACCCAGTCGACGGCCTGGCCCATGTGGCGCAGGCCGTCGGCCAGGGCGCGGCCCAATGCACGGTCATCCTCGGCGAGCAGCAGGCGCATGCGGCCAGCCTGGACGCAGCCATCGGCGCTTGCCTTGACCTGAGGCAATCCCGCGGGCGGTATTCACGGCCGGGTCACGCGCGCACCCGCCGCGGCTGCAGGGATCGCATCGGCCTCCGGCGCCCGCTTGCGGCCGTGCACCATCGCCGCGACCAGGTTCTCGCGGTAGTGCACGCTCTCGACGATCGCCGCCAGCACGTGCACGCCGATGAACGCCAGCAACCCGTAGGCCAGCGCCTCGTGCAGCTCCTCCAGCCATTCGGCACCCCAGAACGCGTCCAGGGTCTGCATCCAGCCGGTCGTCCCGACCGCGGCGACGCCCGCCAGCAGCACCAGCACCATCACCGCCCCGGCCGGATTGTGGCCGAGCCGGCGCCGCGAGGTGCCGGCCATGCGTTCGCGCAGGTAGCGGCCCACCGCGCGCGGCCCGCGCACGAAGTCGCTGAAGCGTGCATGGCGGCTGCCAACCAGGCCCCACAGCAGGCGCAGCGCCACCAGCCCCAGCGCCGTGTAACCGAGCAGCTGGTGCGCCGTGTCGCCCTCCTCGACCAGGAAGGCGCCGAGGATGCAGGCCGCCAGCGACCAGTGGAACAACCGCAGCAACGGATCCCAGACCTTGACCGTGGGCGTGGCGCGGCCGGCCCCCGCGCCGGCCGCGGATTGGCTGATGGCATTCATGCGGGCGTCCTCAGCCGTTGCTGCGGCGCTTGACGATGCGGCCGTCGGTCGGGTCGAAGTAGATCTCGACCTGGTTGCCCTTCCTGTCCTGGCCGTAGATCTCGTAGCACTGGCCGGACACCTTGAACTTGTCGATCGTGTAGCCGTCCTTGAGGATGCGGGCCTTCATCTGCTGCTCCGGCATCCACTTGGCGCGCGGCGCGTCGGTGCACCTGGGGCCGGCGGCAGCGCCGAATGAAACGAGCGCGGCGGTGCCGGCCAGTACCAGGGTGGCGAGGGTCTTCATGGGGGTGTCTCCAATGCGGGGCGGATCGCCCACGCCCGCATTCCAGCGCCGCCGCCTTATGCAGCGCTTAAGGCCGTACGACGGCGTTGCCCGCGAAGTCGTTGCACCCGATCAGCAGGCCGGTGCCGGCCCCTGCGCGCAGCCCGGCGCGGGCCGCCGCGCGCGGGCACGCCCGATGCGCGCTGGCATCGTCGGGCCGGGCAAGGCCCGGCCCTACACCCGGCGGAACACCAGGGTGCCGTTGGTGCCGCCGAAGCCGAAGCTGTTGGACATCACCGTGCGCAGCGTGGCGTCGCGGCTTTCGCGCAGGATCGGGAAGTCCCCGGCCTTCGGATCGAGTTCGGCGATGTTCGCCGAACCGGCCATGAAGCCGTCCCGCAGCATCAGCAGGCAGTAGATCGCTTCGTGCACGCTGGCGGCGCCGAGCGAATGCCCGGACAGCGCCTTGGTCGAGGACAGCGGAGGGATGTCGCCGCCGAACGCCTCGCGCACCGATTCGAGCTCGACGAGGTCGCCCAGCGGGGTCGAGGTGCCATGGGTGTTGAGGTAATCGACCGGCGTGTCCACGCCTTCCAGCGCCATGCGCATGCAGCGCACCGCGCCTTCGCCCGAGGGCGCCACCATGTCGACGCCGTCGCTGGTCACGCCGTAGCCGACCAGCTCGGCATGGATGCGCGCGCCGCGCGCCCTGGCGTGCTCGTAGTCCTCCAGCACCAGCATGCCGCCGCCGCCGGCGATGACGAAGCCGTCGCGGCCCGTGTCGTAGGGGCGCGAGGCGCTTTCCGGGGTGTCGTTGTGGTGGGTGGACAGCGCGCCCATCGCGTCGAACTGCGCGGTCATGCCCCAGTGCGCCTCTTCGCCGCCTCCGGCGAACACCACGTCCTGCATGCCGTGCCGGATCATGTCCGCGGCCGCGCCGATGCAGTGCGCCGAGGTCGCGCAGGCGGCGGAAATCGAATAACTCGCGCCGCGGATGCCGAACGCGGTGGCCAGGCCCGCCGACACGGTCGAGCACATCGTGCGCGGCACCATGTACGGCCCGACCTTGCGCACGCCGCGGTTGCGCAGCAGGTCGCCGGTCTCGATCTGCCAGTGCGCCGAACCGCCGCCGGAACCGGCGATCAGCCCGGTGCGCGGGTCGCGCACCTGTTCGCCCGACAGTCCTGCGTCGGCGATCGCGTCGCGCATGGCGACATAGCTGTAGGCGGCCGCATCGCCCATGAAACGCTTGAGCTTGCGATCGATCAATGCATCCAGGTCGATGTCCGGCACGCCGGCGACCTGGCTGCGCAGGCCCAGTTCGGCGTATTCGGGGATGAAACGGATGCCGGGGTGCAGCTCGCGCAATGACGTGCCGACCGCCGCGGCATCGTTGCCGAGGCAGGACACGATGCCCATGCCGGTGACGACGACGCGCTTTGCTGGCTTCATCTCAAAAAGCCTCCGTGGAGCCGAACAGCCCGACCCGCAGGTTCTCGGCGACGTAGATCTCGCGCCCGTCGACGAAAGTGCGGCCATCGGCGATCACCATGCGCAGCTTGCCGCGCAGGACCCGGTGGATGTCGATTTCGTAGGTCACCCGTTGCGCCTCCGGCAGCACCTGGCCGCTGAACTTGACCTGGCCGACGCCCAGCGCACGGCCACGCCCCGGTTCGCCCAGCCACGGCAAGTAGAACCCGGCCAGCTGCCACATGGCGTCAACGCCCAGGCATCCGGGCATCACCGGGTCGCCCTCGAAATGGCAGGCGAAAAACCACAGGTCCGGATGGATGTCCAGTTCGGCCCGGATCACGCCCTTGCCGTGGCGCCCGCCCTCGGTGGAAATCTCGGTGATGCGGTCGAACATCAGCATCGGGGGCGCCGGCAGCCGCGCATTGCCCGGGCCGAACATCTCGCCGCGGGCGCAGGCGAGCAGCTGCTCGCGGTCGAACGAGGAAGGTCGTGTCATTGCGTCGATTCGTGTTGGCGAAAGACGCAAGTTTGCCCGAGTTGGCCCTGCAATGGCGTCAATTCGCGGGCATGCGGCAGCACCTGCCCGCGATGCCTGGGGATCCTCGCGCCCCTGTCGACCTTGGCGCCGGAACCGGGGACATCGATGCCCGAGGGCATTTGCCGCCCCTCAGGACGCGCAATCGCCGCACCCCGGCGACGGTTGGCCACCGCTCGCCGGAGCCGCCAGCAGTCCCAGGTCGATGCCGGCGGCGTCGATTGCTTCGACGATCGCCGGCGACGACATGAATCCCCAGAAATCGAGTTCGATCATCGCGCCGGCCCGGGCGATCGCCGCGGCCACGCTGGCCGAAGGTGCGATCCGCCCTTCCATGCCCGCAGCCTCTGCGACGGGCGCCCCGATCGCATTGACCCCGATCAAGTCCGGGCGACGCGGCACCAGATTCAAACGCTCAATTGATCCATGTCACCATGGCACCATCGTCGCTGCTGCATCCTGTGCACATACCAAGCGCATCCCAACGAGGGGAATCTGCAATGAGGTCAACCAGTATCCATGTCCTGTGTGCGGCGGCGATCGCCCTGCTTGCGCTGTCGGGCTGCCGCGGGGACCAGGCGGACACCGCCGCGGATGCCGCCAGGGCGGCGGTGACGAACGGAACCGGGGGTTCGCTCAAGGGCGACTTCGGTCCGCCGCAGGGCCAGCCGGTCAATGCGATCCTGACCAGCCCGCCGAACGTGCCGCCGCCGACCGGGCGCACCAAGCCGGCCAAGGTGATCGTCGAGCTGAACGTGGTCGAGAAGGAGATGCCGATCTCCGAAGGCGTCAGCTACACCTTCTGGACGTTCGGCGGCACGGTGCCCGGCAGCTTCATCCGCGTGCGCCAGGGCGACACGGTGCAGTTCCACCTGCGCAACATGCCCGACAGCAAGATGCCGCACAACATCGACCTGCACGGGGTCACCGGTCCCGGCGGCGGCGCGGCGTCGAGCTTCACCGCGCCCGGCCACGTCACCCGCTTCACCTTCAAGGCGCTCAATGCCGGCTTGTTCGTGTACCACTGCGCGACCGCGCCGGTGGGCATGCACATCGCCAACGGCATGTACGGCCTGATCCTGGTCGAACCGCCGGAAGGCATGCCGCCGGTGGACCGCGAGTACTACGTGATGCAGGGCGACTTCTACACCAGCGGCAAGTACCGCGAGAAGGGGCACCAGGCCTTCGACATGCAGAAGGGCATCGACGAGAACCCGACCTACGTGCTGTTCAACGGCGCCGAGGGCGCCCTCACCGGCGACAACGCGCTCAAGGCCAACACCGGCGAGAACGTGCGCCTGTACGTCGGCAACGGCGGCCCCAACCTGGTTTCCAGCTTCCACGTGATCGGCGAGATCTTCGACAAGGTCTGGTTCGAGGGCGGCACGCGCTTCAACGAGAACGTGCAGACCACGCTGATCCCGTCGGGTGGCGCGGCGATCATGGACTTCCACCTCGAGGTCCCGGGCAGCTACGTGCTGGTCGACCACTCGATCTTCCGCGCCTTCAACAAGGGCGCGCTGGCGATCCTCAAGGCCGACGGCCCCGAACGCCCCGACATCTACTCGGGCAAGGAAGTCGACGCGATGTACATCGGCGACCAGGCCAACGCCAGCAACGCCCCGGTCGCGGCCGCGGCGGTCGCCGCCAAGGCCGGTGCGCTCACCGTCGAGGACCAGGTCAAGGCCGGCCAGGCGCTGTTCGCGGGCACCTGCTCCACCTGCCACCAGGCCAATGGCGAAGGCATGCCGGGGGTATTCCCGCCGCTGGCCAAGTCCGACTTCATCGCCGCCGATCCCAAGCGCGTGGCCTCGGTGATCACCCACGGCCTGCAGGGCCCGGTGACGGTCAACGGCAAGGACTACAACTCGGTGATGCCGCCGATGGCGCAGCTGACCGACGACGAGGTCGCCAACATCTCCACCTATGTCCTCAACAGCTGGGGCAACCCGGGCGGCCGGGTGACCAAGGAAGAGGCCGCGGCCGTCCGCAAGGGTCCGGGGCTGAGCACCACGGCGGCGGAGCACTGAGCCGGACATGCGCCTGAAGCTCGCCATCGTGCTGTTCACCGTGCCCGTCGCCGTCGCGCTCGCGGCCGGCGGCGCGGCGTGGGTGAAGCTGCCCGGCGGCAGCTTCCGATCGGCGCTGAAATACGAGGATGCCGCCACCACCCGGGTGGCGGCATTCGAGTTGCAGAAGCGGCCGGTGACCAATGCCGAGTTCCTGGCCTTCGTGCAGGCGCACCCGCAATGGCGGCGCGGCAAGGCCCCGCCGGTGCTCGCCGAGCCGCGTTACCTGCAGCACTGGGCCGGTCCCGTCGAATTGGGCGCCAAGGCGCAACCGCAGCAACCGGTGGTCAACGTCAGCTGGTTCGCCGCGCAGGCCTATTGCCAGGCGCAGGATGCGCGGCTGCCGACATGGAGCGAATGGGAATACGCGGCGGCCGCCGACGAGACCCGGCGCGACGCGCGCAAGGATCCGGCCTGGCGCGAACGCATCCTGGGCTGGTATTCGCGCCCCTCCAGCGGTCCGTTGCCGCGCGCCGGGCTGCAGGCCGCCAATGCCTACGGCGTGCAGGACCTGCATGGCCTGGTCTGGGAATGGACAGATGATTTTTCCTCGCTGCTGGTCGACCCGGAGAGCCGCAACCAGGGCGATCCGGACAAGTCGAAGTTCTGCGGCGCCGGCGCGCTGTCGATGGACGATCGCGACAACTACGCGGTGTTGATGCGGGTGGCGATGCTGTCCTCGCTGCAGGCCCGCGACACCACCGCCAACCTCGGTTTCCGTTGTGCCAGGGACATCCGCAAATGAAACTCCCGGTTTTCCTCGCCTGCCTGTTGCTGGCCGTCGCCGGCAGCCTCGCCGCCGCGCCGGCCAAGGCCCCGCCGTTGCCGTCCGATTCGGTCTACCAGTTGCCGCTCAAGCTCACCGACCAGCACGGCAAGTCCTGGGATTGGCGGCGCAAGCGCGGCCAGCCGCAGTTGGTGTCGATGTTCTACAGCTCCTGCCAGTACATCTGCCCGCTGATCGTGGAAAGCGGCAAGGCGGTGGAGCGCGCATTGACGCCGGCGCAGCGCGCCAGGCTCGGCGTGATGATGATCAGCATGGATCCGGCGCGCGACACGCCGGCCACGCTGGCCAGGATGGCGCGGCAACGCCACATCGACGACCGGCGCTGGTCGCTGGCCAGCCCCGCGGCCGATGACGTGCGCAGCGTCGCCGGGGTGCTGGACGTGCGCTATCGCCAGCTTTCCGACGGCGAGTTCAACCACACCAGCGTGCTGATCCTGCTCGACGCCGACGGCCGGATGCTGGCGCGCACCGAGAAGATCGGCAGCGACGTCGATCCGGCCTTCGTCGCCAAGGTCAGGGCCGCGCTCTGACCGGCGCGCACCGCCGGCAGCAGCAGCGGCTCGCATGGAGCGGTTGGCTCAGGCGATGACCTCGAGGCCGCCCATGTAGGGGCGCAACGCCGCCGGCACGGCGATCGAACCATCGGCCTGCTGGTAGTTCTCCATCACCGCGACCAGCGCGCGACCCACGGCGACGCCGGAGCCGTTGAGGGTGTGCACGAGTTCCGGCTTGCCGCTGTCGGGATTGCGCCAGCGCGCCTGCATGCGCCGCGCCTGGAAATCGCCGCAGTTGGAGCACGAGGAAATCTCGCGGTAGGCCTGCTGCGACGGCAGCCAGACTTCCAGGTCCCAGGTCTTGCGCGCGGCGAAGCCCATGTCGCCGCTGCACAGCAGCATGCGCCGGTACGGCAGGTCGAGCTTCTCCAGCACGACTTCGGCGCAGCGGGTCATGCGCTCGTGCTCGGCGTCGCTCTCTTCCGGGCGCGTCACCGACACCAGCTCGACCTTCTCGAACTGGTGCTGGCGGATCATGCCGCGGGTGTCGCGGCCGTAGGCGCCTGCCTCGGCGCGGAAGCACGGTGAATGCGCGACCATGCGCAATGGCAGGCGTTCGGCATCGACGATCCCCTCGCGCACGGTATTGGTCAGCGGCACTTCGGAGGTCGGGATCAGGTAACGCTTGCTGGCGGCTTCACCCTCGCCGACCACGGTCGCGAACAGGTCGTCCTCGAATTTCGGCAACTGCCCGGTACCGCGCATCGATTCGGCGTTGACCAGCAGCGGCACGTTGGTTTCCTCGTAGCCATGCTCGCCGGTATGCAGGTCGAGCATGAACTGCGCCAGCGCGCGGTGCAGCCGC